>NZEN01000005.1 GCA_002689665.1 Opitutia bacterium
TTGAATTAGATCACGATAAGGACGATAAAAAACCTGATACACCCTCCCCTTCACCAGCTCCGCAACCATCTTCTATGCCGTGGCAAAAACAACCAAATCCAAACAGAAGTTAAACTCGGAGGGTAGCCTAGGGGGTAGCCCTATATTAATGTTCTTATTCATTAAAACGGTAACGACTATATGCGTGTTAGTAAGCTTATTAATCGTTCTGTTTATAGTCGTTGTAAGACCTTAGCTTGATGACGGAAGATCGGCAGGATTATTTCCTCAAACGGGCGAGTCTGGGATGTTCAAACTGTTCGGCGTTTGTTGGCGTTGATGCGATCTCCCGGCTCTGCCCGTCCTGTAAGAAACATATGATAGTCCACGGGTCACCCAAGATACCAAAGCCGAGTCTTACAACAGAAATTCATTTAGCGTATCAGCGGATCGTCAATCACTGTGACATTAGCCAAGCATCAGAAGCTTTTAATCGTTTCATGCTCTCCTATGTATCTCCGACGAAAAGCGACCAGCTACGGTATTTATGTTGGTTGCACTTCGTGAAGTTAAAAGGGGGGGATGGCGAACCGTTGATGCGTTTTGTGGATGTATTAGTGCAGACTTTAGCAGTTACTATCTACGAACAAAACGACGGCAGATTGGATAACAAAAAACGACAGTACCAGTATTTCTTAGGCAGGGCTTCAGTTTGCCCGTGGAATCGTAGGAGAAGATGCGGAAAGGGTACTGTTTACGATAAGGAGGAACGGCGAGATTTACAGCGGAAGCCTACCCTCTTTCATCGAGCATTTGAACATATTTTCATAAGGGGAGGCGTTAGTCGCTTTCTCGTACAACTAAATAACAAAATAAATCAGACTTAAATGAAGAAAGAAGAAACTATTGAAAGCCTATTAGCCCTTGTCCGGTTCTATAAAAAGAAGATTGATGAAGGAACACTAGCAGGATCAGAAGGCGGTACTTATATTAAAGCACTTCTTCTGCTTGGATTAAAGGATGCGTCTATAAAAACTAGGAACTTAGAAGATATAAACGAAAGCGTTGAAATCGTAAACTTGCCATTCCAACAGAGAGATTGACGAGTCTAATCAATGATGATTTTTTCGGTAAATATGATAAATAAATCAATTATAATTTGCTTGGTATTTCAGACTCTTTTTCTAGTCGGATGTTTCTCTCACAAAATAAAATCAACTAGTAACATAGACAGAGAAAAAATTTGGAATGATGCTTTTGATACATTTATTGAAAACTCTCCCAAGTGCCCAAACGGCAAGCATACTCTAGTTGAAGGTCAAAAATCTTTTGCCAACTTTAGCGGTAGTTGCTTCGAATGTAGAAAACCGCTAAGTGCTACAGTTACTGAAGTAAACAGGTTTACTTCCAACATCAATGCCACTGTTTCTAAAGTTTACACATGCACAGAGGAATGCAAATATAATGTCTGCGAATCGTGTGCTTCTAAGTAAATTTTAAAGAAATCCAGTACCTCTTTGTACGGGAGCTGAAGACATATTAAATCTCTTAACGGTGTAATCATCGTTGAAGAGTATCATAAGTTCTTTCTTTCTCCCGGTTACACGAGACCCTGCTAAACCAAGAGTTAAAGTTGCAGATGCCATATTAGCAGCATTGAATGATGTAACATCCTCAAAAGTGTACTTCCAAATCTCAAGTCCCCCATCCGTGTAAGTTGTCTCAAGTGGACTTCCAAACATTGCACGAACTTCGTTTCTAGTAGTCTTCCCTACCACAATAGCACGATTTACATCGTCTTCTTGTAGGTTTTTCAAAACAGTACTTCCGCTATTTGCACAACCAATGGCAAAAAGACTTATTAACACAAACGCTATAATTTTTATCTTAAACATACTTCATTTATTACAAAACAATTGAATGTTACTGCAACATAATTTTATAAAAAGAAGTTTAGATTATCTTTAAAACAGTTTTTAAAACGAAACACTTGGAAGATATGAGCAATGATCCGGTAATCGTAAACTGGCCGTTTGATGCAAAGAGTTAAGGATTACTGACCAATATATTTGGTATGCGGTTTCTTCCACTGCAAACAGGGAAAACATCCTCCTAATTGATATTGGTTATAGTAAATGATCCGAGAGTTGCACTTCGGACAAATTCGCATTGAGTTCATAATTTCAACAGTACGATTAGCTTCTTTGATCTCTGGCTTAGTGTGTTTTTTACGATTTCTTAAAATCTTTAGTGCAAATCCTAAATTCATAATGGTAACCTAAGTATTTATTATTGTTATATGTATGTACACCAAATGCACATTTGGATTTAAAAGTCAAATTTCAGACTACAAAAATATTTTGAGGTTATGATATATAACGCAACGGTTTCTTACCCCGTGACCCCCACAAAAAAAAGCACAATTCCTGCACACTTTTTAAGTATATCAAGGGTATTTTAATGTTTCCTATTTCCTACCACTTGAAAACGACAACGGACGGAATCCCAGACGGGAACTGATATAGAGCAGTATTGAAGCGGTATTGGTGAGGTTGGCTTAAATGTTGTAGTCTCTGTTTAGGAAACCACTGTTTTATCCGTTAAACTATGGGGGCTAAAACTGCCTAAGGGATTTGCTTATTGAAATCTAAAATCAGTAAATTGTTGGCAGGAAAATCAGGATTTGGATCGGTAATTCTGTTTAGACCTTGTCCGGCAGTAAATAATCCTTTTCTTCCAATATCAGAATTACTAGTCCCATCGAGCAAAACATTTACCCTATCTCGAAGATCAGAAAATGAATTTATCCAAAATTGTTCTCCACCAACAGTAACTTGCTTGCGAGTAAGTGCAGTAAGAGCAGCATTAAGATTGTCTGGTTCATGCCAATTCGGATCAACATTGCTTGGATCTAAATGTGGATTTTGATTCTCTTCACTTAAAAGTACTTCCCAAAAATCACTAACTCCGTCACCATCGTAATCTTTTCTAATTGAAGAAAGAAAATTATCGCTAGTTCCATTCGTATCATAATAAGCCGCCAACTCAACTCCATTTACAATAGGCGTTGCATAAAAAGCGTAACCCGGAAGCTGCTCACTTTCATATATGTGAACTCTTCTCAACGTTGTTTGCTGAGGCACATTATCCCATGAGTCTTTAATGAGGTAAGAAAATGTAAAAGTAGTTTTCTTGACATCGATTTGAGTGCCTCCACTCGGAATTACTGCATTTGAACTTCCTTCTGGTAATGTTTCTTCATATTCTTCGTCTTTGGAATTGCCGCTTGCTAATTCCATTTGCTCGTTTTCAACAGAATCCAAGGATCTATGTACATAAATTACGCCATTCTCAAAAGCGACACTGTTGGCAAAAAAAGTTTTATCATAAGCAATTATATCATATTGATCTACAGGTAATACTTTATAACCATGCGTTTCCCCCACACCATCGCCGTCAAGGTCAGGAAATTCACCCGAACGAATATCAAAATCTCCATTAAAATCTTCTGCATAGACTCCAGGATCGATAAAGTTGTAATTTCCAATCAGCATTCGATGTTCTCCCCCACCAAAACCGCTAGAATAATATGAAATGGGGTTTCCGGAAGGATCAAGGGTGTTGCCGGGGTCATCTGCGGGACGATCCGGAAAGGGCAATTCACTATTGCTTAAATTAGAATTGGTACCAAATCGGTAAAAATCGTGAATTTCATTATCTCCTAAAAGATAAATTTGAGGCGGAGTCGCGTCGATAACTGCAAGTTTGAATTCCACCTCCTCTGATATATTGCCTGACTCATCAGTGACACTCATCGTAACTGTATAACCGGAGGTGGATTGAGATTTATATAGGTCTAAATTTGAGGGGTATTTGACATTTCCAAGATATGAAGGGGATATGTCTATGGACCATTTAGTATCTTTGGTCTCATCATAATCAAAGTTTGGATCAAAATCCTCTACGGTGAATATTCTAGCTAAATATTCTTTAACGGATGCTTCATTATCAACTACAACATTCATAGATGAACCATCAGCTAAGAGTTTATTTTTGTTAAACGGAGAATCTAAAAGGTAGTCTAATTCCACTGTTTTGTTAGCGATACGATAGCTTTTCCCGGTAAACACATTATCCATAGCTACCAATTTTGGTTTTGTCGTGTCTTTCATGATGAAACGACGTTTAAGTGTAGCCTTATTAGGTTCTAATTTAGGATACTGTTCGTCTCTTTTATCCTCCGCCGTGTACTCAATCATAAAGGTGCGATTAAGATTATCTTGCCTGCTGGTATCGATAGCCTCAGTCATCTTACTACTGTCGGCGGGATGGCCGTCTATAATAGTGATGAAAGTAAAATTAGCACTTGAACTGCCTGTCATTTCTGATTCAAGCCTTCCATCAAAAATTTTACGGGATATGTCCTCAGTCACAACATGATCTCTTGCATCAATGACTCTGACTATATTACGCTGATTGGAACCAAAGCCTTTGGAGGAAAAATCATATAATCTTACATCCTGAGAGTCATCATCGTAAAAAGGTATACCGGCTTCGATAGAAATAAATTGGTTTGAATCCTCAGGAGTTAGAGGCTCAAACAGAAAATTTGGTGCTTTGATATCCAAAAAATAGATGTTTCTTGCTTTTGGAATATACACGACCTCTCCACTGCTTTGCTTGATTGTGTAATTTATAACAACTCGACCAACCTTAGGTTCTGTGGAACCAGTTGGTAAAAGTTCATCTATATATTCGATATCAAAAGTATGGGAAAATTCTACATCCAATTCCGTGTCGTTTCTTGCATAGACACCCGGGTCATTAAGCAGGCGATTTCCATCTGATATAGAAAATGCAGAATAGTGTGCACGGGTTCTTTGAGTGATAGCATCCTTAAAATAAGTGGTGGTGGGTTGCCCAAGGAATGCTTCAATCCCAGTGGGGTCAGATTCCAGCGAAATATAAAAGTTTTCATTGTCTCCAAGCGATAAAGCAAAAATGGAATCGTTAAATTTCTCGTTCGCAAATTGAGATGCAATAGGCTCCAAAAATGCCTCAACCGCATCTGGAATAGGATACTTTAAATCAACTATCGGCTTTTCTTCAAAACCCTCTGTATTAAAGGTACTGAGTGGAGTATTAGAAAAATAATCGTGAGTGACTATACTAACTTGAGGAGCAATCGTGTCGATGACTGTAATTTGACGGTCAATGATCACTTCATTATCATTGGAATCAGCCGCATTGTATCGCATTATGTAATCACCTAAAAGATAGAATCCGTCAGTTTCGAGGTCTGGAATATCAACTTCTTCATATTGATCCTCTCCAATTTTTCTTAACAAAGTAAAACTAAGGCTTACAACTTCATCATAGTTATCAGTAATGGTTGCCCCAGGATCGACATATGCACGACCTCCTTGTAAATTAGGGAAACTGACTCCCTGCGGTCCTTCATTGAGTACAATAACTGGTTTCAAGCTGTCTTGAATACGTACCTCTCGCTCCATTCGGTTAGTATTCCCAAACTGATCTACAACGAAATACTCTATTATTAGTCTTCTCCAATCCGCATCTCCTTTTTCAATTCTTTTGCCATTGGGATCGATGTAATACTCACCTCTATCTAAAGGCTGATGAGGGGGGCCATAATAATTAACGAAACTAGGATCAACCACAGTTGGTTCTTTCACTCCGAGATCATTTACCAAGAATGCATTTATGGTCATGTACTCGTTGAGGCTAATTGGTTTCAGCCCCGAACCTAATTCTTTGTAAGCCGTTACACCAGGATCCACAAACTCTGTATTCACCTCGTGATACATTACAGGATCACCGTGCATTATCATGCGGGGTTCAGGAAAAGGAGAGTTGATTAAAACAAGTTCTCGTTGAATAGATGATTCGTTCCCAACCACATCCTGCACGGAATATGTTAAACGAAAGGTAGCATGAAGACTGATCTGCTTTTTTGCTTCAGCCATAATGGCAGGAAGAGTCGTATCGACCGGTTGATAAGTAATATCATCTTCAAGTAACTTTTCGATGCTTAGCTTAATTCGACCATTGCCTCCTTCCCAGTCAATAAAGCGATCAAGGTTATCTATGGCAAAAGCTCCAGGATCAATAAACACATTTGAAGAATTGACATCTACATAGTAAGGATCTGCTCCATATAAAGTCATGACGGGTGGAATAATATCATAGACTTCAACCCATCGGGACAGTACCTCAGCTTCATTCCCAGATGGATCAGAAATTCCCTGGTAATCGAGCCGATAGGTTCCTGCGACCTCCATATTTACAAAGCCAAAGGCACTATCAGCAGCACCTGATTGAAGTCCAAGAAAACTTTCTATTTCCTGCTGCGTATAATAGTTGTCCAAAATGGAAATACCAGGATCTACATAAAAAGTTCCCAAAACTCCCTCAACCCTCATTGGATCGGATTCCGTTCCGGTACTGTGGGTGAGAATCGGAGGCAAATTATCAACGATTTTAATTTTTGGCTTTACGGATGTTGAAACAATTTCACCTTCTGGGGTTCTAATTTTCCGTGTTGGTAAATCGGTAACGGAAAGTGACAATTCAGTAACCTGGCCAAGTTGGGTAAAATCGACTGATTCAGCATTTAGGACTTCAACATAAACTCGTAAATCTCTATCAGCAAAATCCCTTGCATCAAATCCAGGATATATGGGGTCATTACTTGATAGCAGTTGAAAAGGCCCATCATCCGCAACTGGATAAGTTGGAATTCTCCTCTGAACCAGGTATGGAATTATAATTTCACCGTTTTCTCTAAAGACACCTTGCCGCCCACCAAAGAGTGTAATTTCAGGAGGGGTTATCACCACATTTACCGTTCTTGAAACTGTCGACACAAAACCTCGGATATCCTCCACTCTATAATTCAGCTGATATGTCCCAGGGAAACGCATATCAGGCGGGTTCAAAAGTTCCGCTTTCTCAGCTATATCCTGTTCCAAGAAATTGGTGGCATTAACCCACGGGTCAACCTCACTAAAGGGTCGGTCGAGCATTTCCACTTCATAGATCTGATCTCCTTTCAAACTTATTTGAGGAGGTAATCCTTGAAAAAAGTCGCTGGCACTAGATCCAGTGACGCTAACTACCGCAGTCGAAGTAGGTACAGCTCCAACAACTTCGTTTGGTACCTCTGTTCCTTCTGCTAAGCTTAAGCTGGAAAAAGAATAGGATTCAGAGTTGTTCTCAGATTCTTCAATTTCAAAAAAGATTTCTGAAGCCAAGTCGTGAATATTGTCCCAACTGCTTGATTGAGTTTGAGTAAAACTTACGGATTGACTGGTTTGCGAAGATTCACTTTCGTCCCCATCGCTCCCTGATAGTGCGAAAAGCATTTCAATTGGTTGGGGAACCACATCTTCGGTTAAAGACGCCCCAAACTTCTTACTTAGGTTGACCAATCCACCCGTTTCTGTAGCACGAATTTCTCCCAACCTAGAGGTTGCCAACTGGATCGATTGTCCTGAAAAAAGGCCTGTCTGAATACCATTTGTGTCGGTGAAATCAATATCACCGGATATCAAGTTAACTCCTCCCATGATATCTCCAGTAATTTCATTTCGAACTGCCATCATTTGAAACATGGTCCCGCGAATAACAGCAGTCCCGAGAGGACTGGTTAGGTTCATTGTAGAACCCTTTTTCAGTTTTGGAACTTTCACTATCAATTCTCCAAAATCGAGGTGTGCAAGCAATTTTGACTGACTGGGCTCTTCTTCAAGCTTGGAAGGGTCAGGAAGATTTTCTGCTGAAATGATTTGCTGAGAGTATTCGCGGATAAAGAACCGACTCCCTGGCTTAATTGTAATCAAGGTGCCGTTCGAAAAGAGTAATCCAAGTGTACCATTTTTTTCGGTCTTTATAATAGATTGTGTGTCTATTTTTTTTCCAATTGAATTGGATGTCAATGTTACTTCAAAATCATCCTTAATGTTGTATACTGATGCCTCTCCTTCAAGGGAAACAACTAGTGTGGTAGGCTTTACTTTTGTCGGTGCCGCAAAAGATAAAGAAGAATTAAAGAAAACAATTCCAAGAAGAACTAACAATCTAACAAGTGACTCGATGACTAGTGGTCTAATCTTGGCACNAGCGAAGGGCATATGTGAAATATGAGTTAAAAATTCTCTTAAAGCAAGAGATATTCAGACCTTAAGTCTTACCAATTTCTTCCTTGTATTGGTCTGCCGTGAGCAAAAAAGACATCTCTTCGCTGGCACTTGATTTGATTTTTATAATCCAGCCATCATCGTACGGACTTTCATTTAACTTTTCAGGGGAGTCTCCCAATTCCTCGTTGATTTCTAAAACCTCACCACCAACAGGCATGTATAAATCAGATGCTGCCTTAACCGACTCGACAACACCAAAGACTTCTCCCCGAGAAAAGGAAGATCCTACTTCAGGTAGTTCGACAAAAGTAACATCCCCCAAACTGTCCTGAGCATGATCGGTGATACCAATAACAAAAGAATTACCGCCATCATCAACAAGCCACTCGTGATCTTTAGTAAATTTTAAATTTTCAGGTACGACACTCATACTGAAAAATTGCCAGAATAAACATCAATTTGCAACAGGCATTTATAATTCACCAATCCTTGTGCCGTCGGGCACAATACCGTTTTTGACAACTACGACGATGCCGTCCCGAACATAAACATTTTCTCCTTCATCAGCCCATCCATCCTCTACTCCTGTAGGAGATAATTGAACATCTTTTCCAATTCTTGCATTTTTATCAATAATCGCATTTTCAATCTTCGAATTTGAACCGACTCCAACAGGAATTTTCAGAGAATCAACAACTTCATAATTATCAGCTCCCATCATCACAACATTCTCAAAACTACATTCATCCCCTATTATTGAACGAACGCCAAGGACGCATCTCTTAAAGTCTGAATCACCAATTACGCAACCACTCGCAAAGTTGGTTTCAACAAGGCTTGATCTCTTAAACTTAGACATAGGAAGAAGGTCTGGGTAATTATATATGGGATGGTTTTGCTCGTAAAAATTGAATTCAGGGTTCTCCGAACAAAGTTGTAAATTAGCCTCAAAAAAAGATCTCACCGTACCAATATCTTCCCAGTAATCATCATAAATATGGCATTTCAAATTTCTTTTACCCACAAGTGAAGGAATAATCTCTTTACCAAAATCTTTTGATTCTCCTTTAAGAGCTTCAAACATGGCGGAGGCGTTAAAAACATATATTCCCATGGAGGCTAAGCACCTGTCGGGGTTTCTATCATCTCCTTTTAACTCAGGTGGAACTAATCGACTAATTACCTCAGGATCTGTTGGCTTCTCCACGAAATCGACGATACTTGCCTCTTCACCAACCCGTAACAAACCTAAACCAGAAGCTTCTTCGGTGGAAACTGGTTTTGCGGCAACTGTTATTTCCGCACCTCTTTCGAGGTGCTCGTCCACCATTTTCGAAAAATCCATCCGATAAAGCTGGTCACCTGAAAGAATCACAAAAATATCTTCATCATTTGCACCAAAATGAATAAGATTTCTTCTTACTGCATCAGCAGTTCCTTGATACCAATCGTCTCCATNTTCNGTNTGCTCNGCAGACAAAATTTCNACAAANCCTTNNCCAAAACGNTCNAANCNNTANGCNTCNTGNACATGNCGNTGCAAGGAAGCNGTNTTAAANTGGCTNAANANNTANATTCGATTGTAACCAGAATTAATGCAATTACTAATAGGGATGTCGACCAAGCGATATTTGCCAGCAAGAGGAACGGCTGGTTTACAGCGAAGTTTTGTCAAAGGATAGAGCCGAGTTCCCCTACCTCCTCCCATAATAACACAATGAATCTTTCTGTTCATAATTTACTCCTCGCTTCAAATTTTGGGTTAGATAAGATGATAGTCTGAACAATCTGCATATTGATTTTACATACACGCAACCTCAAAAGTATAACTATGAGAAAATTTTGATCATTATGGCATTCTCCGTTACAAAACATTTCTCATTACTAGTTTAATCCATGAACATTTCGCCTAAGCTGGAAGATTTTAAAAAGCTGTGCAAAGATCATGATGTAATCGCAGTTAGTACTGAACTAACCGCAGATACTGAAACTCCTCTTTCTGCCTATGCTAAATTATCAAAATTTAAGCCGGCTTTTCTTTTTGAATCGGTAGTGGGAGGTGAACAAGTTAGTCGATTTTCTTTTCTCGGTTTCTCTGCAAGCAAAGAGATTTCCTGTTACAGTGACCTCACCGAGATCACTGAAAACAATCAGACCAAAAAAATCGAGTCCCCCAAAGATCCACTTCGTCTAATTGAGAATGAAATAGACGGAACTCGCTATGCGGGCGTTGATGGTTGTCGCTTTTCCGGGGGGGCAGTTGGTTTCGTAGGTTATGAATACGCCAACCGAATTGAACCCAGTATCCCATTACCCGTAGATGATGAATTAAAAATGCCAGTCCTTTTTTTCATGATCACGGAAATTGTGCTCATCTTTGATCACGCGAGGCAAACACTACGAGTATGTTCAAATTCGAAAGTATCTGAGAATCCTGAGGAAGATTATAAGTTCGCAGTTAAGAAGATCGAGGAGACGATTGAACTCTTATCAAAACCCCTGGCCCTGAAACCTGCCCCGCTTGGAAAAATCGGCCTTTCAACAAAGCCTCCTGTTGGAAATTTCTCTCAACAAGAATTTGAAACACTCGTTGAGAAAACGAAAGGTTACATTAAGGATGGTGACATCATCCAGGCAGTCTTATCTCAAAGGTTTTCTATTCCATACAACGGGTCACCAATAAATCTTTACCGGGCAATTAGGGCTATCAATCCATCGCCTTACATGTTTATTCTCGAAACCAATGATTATTCAATCGTGGGGGCATCCCCCGAGGTTCATGTCCGTTTAAATGATGAAAATGTGTTGATTCGTCCAATTGCTGGCACCCGCCCAAGAGGTAAAACGGAAAAGGAAGATCAGGAATTTGAGCAGGAACTGCTCAAGGACGAAAAAGAAAAAGCTGAACACCTTATGCTCGTAGATTTGGCTCGAAACGATATTGGTAGAGTCTGTCAACATGGTTCCGTAGAGGCAGTAGACTTTATGTGTATTGAGAAGTACTCCCATGTCATGCATATTGTTTCCCAAGTAATAGGTAGGCTATCAAAAGAAAAAAATGCTTTTGATTTGATGAGAGCTACCTTTCCAGCAGGCACAGTAAGCGGAGCACCAAAAATCCGTGCGATGCAAATTATTTCAGAATTCGAAAAAACCTGCAGGAGTGCATATGCAGGAGCACTTGGTTACTTTGGTTTTGAGGGAAACCACGACTCTTGCATTGCAATTCGTACGGCAATCCTCAAAGACAATAAAATACATCTGCAAGCGGGTGCTGGTATTGTTGCAGACTCTGAGCCTGAAATGGAATTTCTTGAAACGATAAATAAAGCAAAAGGCATGTTGAGTGCCGCTGAGTTGGCTAAAAATATGACAACAAACACCTAGCATTTTAAATATTGTGGAAAAAAGCGAACAATCATCCTTAGACATTTATTTGAAGCAAATTTCGGTTATTCCATTGATTACTGTGCAGGAAGAGATTGACCTGGCAAAAAAAATCAGCAAAGGAGATGAAAAAGCTCGTGAGAAAATGATCACAGCCAATCTTCGTTTGGTAGTCAAAATCGCACAAGATTATTCCAATATCGGGCTTTCACTACTCGATCTCATTAACGAAGGAAACATGGGATTAATGAAAGCGGTTGAAAGATTTGATCCATCTAAGGGAGGAAAACTCAGTACTTATGCGTCTTGGTGGATTAAGCAATCGATCAAAAGAGCTTTGGCAAATCAGAGTAAAACGATCCGTTTGCCCGTGCACATGGTCGATCGAGTCACTCAAATTCGTCGAACTACTCAACAATTAAGCGAAAACTTAGGTCGTGAACCGACTGACGACGAATTAGCAGAGGAAATGAAAATTCCGGTTGCTAGAATTACACATTTAAAATCAGTAAGTAAGAAACCTGCTTCTCTAGATTCTCCGATTAATGATGAAGATGGTTCGAGTCTTGGGGATGTGGTGCCAGATGCGAAATCCACTTCCCCCCTTGAAAATCTTCAATCGAAATCACTAGTAGGTGATGTAGAGAAGGTTCTTGCCTCTCTTGAGCCAAGAGAGGCAGACATTATCAGACTTCGTTTTGGACTTGAAGGGAGAGATCCCAAAACCCTTGAAGAAGTGGGAGAGCAGATCGGTATCACAAGAGAAAGAGTGCGACAACTACAGGAACAGGCGATACGACAGTTACGGAAAAACATGAACAAGTTTGAGAAACAGCGCACTTGGGAAGAAATTCAGGAAGAAAAACGCATAGAAGAAAGGACAAAAATGTTGCAAGACCTTCTTCACAAATCTGCTTAAAGGCATTACGAAAATTAGTGCTCACCCGCCCAAGTTCTAAGCGGATGAGCTTTTAACTTCAGCAAATATCAGCCTTCTTCTTGTGCAGTGGCTTCGTCGAAAATATCGCCAAGAGAAGTAGTCAAATCTTCTCCAACCTCATCATAAGCCGCAACTTCCTTGGCCAATGCGTCTTCGTCGTAATCTGCAGCTTTGATACTTAGTCCAATTCTGCGTTCGTCTTTATCAATCTTGATGACTCGAGCAGTGACCTCTTCCCCTTCCTTAAGGTAGTCCTTGACCTTCTCGATTCGCTCTTCGCTAATCTGACTAATATGAACTAAGCCGTCGATCTCATGGTCGAGTTCAATAAAGGCACCGTATCCAGCGACTCTTGCAACTTTTCCTTTGATGACATCACCAAGTTTATAGAGGCGATCAATATCTTCCCATGGATCTTGGGTGAGTTGCTTCATGCCGAGAGAAATTCTTTGATTATCGACATCAACTTCCACAACAATCGCATCAACCTCATCACCCTTCTTTACCATTTCACTAGGATGATTGATTTTACGGGTCCAACTCATATCAGAAACATGAACCATACCGTCAATTCCTTCTTCAAGTTCCACGAAGGCACCGTAAGAAGTCAAGTTTCTGATTTTGCCACGTACTCGTGCACCTGGTGGGTAGTTATGAGTCGCCATATCCCAAGGATTAACTTCGAGCTGTCTGAGACCGAGCGAAATTTTCTGATCATCTTTTTGAATACCAAGAACAACCGCATCCACTTCATCACCGACATTGAGTACTTCGCCGGGTTTAGTGATTCTTTTCGTCCAGGACATTTCAGTGACATGAACAAGACCTTCGACTCCTTCTTCCAATTCTACGAAAGCACCGTATGGAACAAGGTTCACGACTTTACCACGAACCTTCGCATTGATTGGGAACTTACTTTCAATTTCATCCCATGGATTGCTTGAAAGTTGTTTAAGTCCTAAAGAAACGCGTTCGCGCTTCTCATCGATATCAATAATGCAAACTGTAATTTCTTCGCCAGTCTTAACCATTTCGCTCGGGTGCGATACCCTACCCCAACTCATATCAGTAATATGAAGGAGACCGTCCAATCCATCCAAATCAATAAACGCACCATAGTCAGTGATATTTTTAACCATACCCCGACGGGTTTCTCCTGGAATAATTTTGGAGAGAATCTCGCGTTTTTTATCCTGTCTGCGTTCTTCAATTAATTCGCGACGAGAAACAACAATGTTTTTACGTTCGCGATTAATCTTAACGACTTTAAAGTCAAAAGTTTGCCCAACAAACTGGTCAAGGTTCTTCGGTGCCTGAATATCTACTTGGGAAGAAGGCAGGAAAGCATCTACGCCGATATTAACGACTAATCCACCCTTTACCTTGGATCGAACACGACCTGTGATCACAGAACCCTCTTCACAAGTGTTGACAATTTTCTCCCAATTTTTCTTTTGCTCTGCTTTATCAAAAGAAAGCTGTGGATTTCCGAAACGGTCTTCAAGTCTCTCAAGAAAGATTTCTATATCAGAACCAATTTCCAGTTCACTAAGGTCGAGAAATTCATGAGCCGGGATTGTTCCCTCGGCTTTTCCACCAAAATCAATAACGACTTCGGTAGGGCGTATTTCCATAATAGTTCCCGTAATAACGGAACCTTCTTTAAGTAATTCAATTTTGCTCTCGGCGAGCAAGTCTTCCATAACTGCACTCATAATGCTTTAGTTTGTGTAAGCCACAAGGATAAGATGCAAAATCGCTTCTTAGCGAACAATAGTATCCAAGCGGGTTAAGGGTTAATAGTGGTTAGATCGAATAACGAAAAAATCATGATTGCTACAATTCAGCAAGCACAATCCGACGGCCTATTTTAGGCTACAATTTTGTTCAAGGGATATTCGACGATCCCCTCAGCACCCAGTCTTTTCAATGCTGGAATAATCTCTCTTGCTACTTTTTTCTCGATTACGGTTTCAACCGCAATCCAATCTTCATCCGCAAGCGAAGATATAGTCGGTTTTCTTAAAGAAGGTAGGTTGAGAAGCACCTCAGACAACTTAATTCTTTCTAAATTCAACTTGAGCCCAACTTTCGTATCTGCCTGCAAGGCAGCATTTAACATCATTCCAATATTTTCAATTTTTGCTCTCTTGGCATCATCTACCCAAGACTCTTTGTTGGCGATTAGGACGGTGTTTGTCTCCATTAACACATCAACAATACGAAGTTTGTTCGCCCGAAGAGAACTGCCTGTCTCCGTTAAGTCAACAATTGCATCCACAAGTTCGGGAACTTTAACCTCGGTCGCACCCCATGAAAATTCAACTTCAGCCGACACCCCGTGTTTTTTAAGAAAGCTTCTTGTGACTTCAACGAGTTCAGTGGCAATCGTTTTACCCTCCAAATCTTTTACGGTTTTAATGGATGAATCCTCAGGGACGGCCAAAACCCACTTTGAAATACGATTGGAAGCACGGCTATATATTAGATCAGCAACTACTTTAACATCCGATTCATTCTCCTGCACCCAGTCCCGGCCAGTTAAACCGCAATCAAAAAAGCCATCCTCCACATAACGACTCATTTCTTGTGCACGGACGAATCTGCCACCCAAGTCAGCATCATCCCAACTTGGGGTGTAAGACCGTGAACCTTTTGTGATATTAAAACCAGCTCTAGCGAACAATTTTAATGTGGCTTCCTCGAGGCTTCCCTTTGGTAATCCAAAACTAAGTAATGTAGACATCTAGACATTAATTACCAAAAGCATTCGACTTCGGAAAGCGTCTTTTCAGAAAATTTCTTCTAATTTGGAGAATATCTTAGCTTCGCTTCATCTATGGACTTCTTCATCTCCATAATTTCTAGAATTTCACAAATCTTCTCAATATCAGGAGCAGCTGGACCTTGATCACCTTCATTTTTCTCGGAATCGAGTTTGATTATTTCTCGGTTTCTAAGGAGCAGATCTCTTTTTTCATAAATCATACTGCAAAACCTCTTCGGGGTTACTCTGCCTGCATTGGCGATTAGTTCCTCTAAATTGCCCCAAGCTTGAAGCCATTTAACTGCAGTCTTAGGTCCGACTCCGGTAAGTCCGGGAATATTATCAGCCTGATCTCCAATTATCGATAAATAGTCAAGGATCTGATTGGGTTTCACCCCAAACTTTTCAGTGACACCCTGGTCATCTAACATCCTCCAACCAAGTCTTGGGTTTGCTGTGGGTGGAGGTAAAAGTTGAGATACGCCAGGTTCAATCAATTGTGCCAGATCTTTATCTGCACTTACAATAACTAATTCATGACTACCTTTCAGTTCCTCTACCTTGGCTGCGATGAGATCATCCGCCTCCCTGCCCTCTGCTTCTCCCGTCCCATATCCAAGAGCCAGAGAAAGTTTCTTAACCCATTCCAATTGTTCAACAAAGCCCTCGGGTGGGCTACCCCTATTGGCTTTGTACTCGGGTAAGATTTTTTCCCGTTGGGGGCACCCCCCAAAGTCAAAAAATACCCAAATATCATCGGGTTTAAAATCATCCTCCAATCGCCAAAAAGATCGTAACCACCCGTGAATCATATTAGTTGGAAACCCGTCTGAGCGGTTGAGTTCACGAATCCCATAGAAAGCACGAAACGCTAAATTATGCCCATCACATAAAAAAATTTTGCTCATCTAGTCTAATCTTAGACTGCAACGGTTCAGAGCAAGCTTAATTCCGATGAATAACTAATCTTCGATCTCTAATATCTGGCCCAAGCAATATTCAGGTCTGGCTTCCCCCACTCGAACTCGAGCAAAATTATTTTCTAAATTCTCCTTCTCAACTGGTACCATCAACTTTAAATAGTTTTCAGTGTAACCACCGTAATATCCATTCTTTGGATTCTCGAGTAAAACTCTCACCTCTTGCCCTTGAAAACTGGTGTGCCAATCCATCTTTTTAGATGCAGATAGCTGACGCAAGTACGAACTTCTTCTCCTTCTTTCCTGCATTGGAATATGATCATTTGCTTTGCTTGCCGCCGTTCCATCGCGCTCCGAATAAGTAAACACATGACAATAAGTAAATGGAAAGTTGAGGAAAGTTTCACAGGTTTTGTCAAAGTCTTGCTCCGATTCACCTGGAAAACCGGTCATCATATCCGTGCCAATACATACTCCCGGAATTGCCTCTGTCGCTTGAGCAAAAAATTCCTCCATTTGCTGAAGACTGTATTTCCTCTTCATTAATCCTAAGATTTTATCACAACCGGATTGCATAGGAACATGAAGATATGGCATCAACGAATGCTGATCATCCTTCATCATTCCAAACAACTCTTCAGGGATGGTGGTCGGTTCAATACTACTGATTCGTAAACGATCAAGTCCGTCAAGTGCACAAAGTGATTCAACAAGCTCGAGAAAATTCTTTCCCTCTAAGTTATAGGTGCCCAAGTTAACTCCGGTAAGCACGATTTCTCGAACGCCTTTTTGAACCATTTGTTCTGCTTCTTCAAACAAGTCGATCCATTCACGTGAACGTGCACGACCACGGGCAAAAGGAATCACACAAAACGAGCACATAAAATCACACCCATCCTGAATCTTAAGATTGGCTCGCTGTTCAAAATGAACTTCTCCAACATGACCCATTGAAAAATCCGAACGATCGATTCTTTCTCGAATTACGACTGGAGAGGCGGGCTTTTGCTCCCCCAAATAATCGAGAAAATTCATTTTATCATGGTTGCCTATCACATAATCCACACCCTCGACCATGGCCACTTCGTTAGCCGAAGTTTGAGAATAACAACCGACTACTACAGTTATAGCATCGGGATTTTTACGACTAAATCGTCGAATTACATTCCGGGACTTGGCATCTGCTTCATTGGTTACGGTGCAGGTATTAATAACACCTAAATTCGCATCCTCACCAAAAGGAACGATTTCATAACCCTTACTCCGTAGTTTTCCCTCAATAGATTGCCCCTCATACTGATTGAGCCTGCAACCTAGTGCCTGCACAGATGCTCTTAATTTATGACTACTTTTCAAAATCTTTTTTTGAGCCAAGCTCATGCTTTAACTGGAGACTCTTTTCCATACCGAAACAAAAGCCAGAAAAGACGGAAAGCAGAAAGGTATCTTGGGACAAAAATTAGAGGGTCACTCATACATCGAATCAACCAACCTAAATAATATTTATCTGCCCACTTGGGAATTCTAATCTGTTGCCCCGAAAGAAAAGCTAAGGCTGCTCCGGTGCATACAATAGTAGTTTTCTTGTTTAAATGCTTTTGCAAAAATAAACCCAAGCGCTCCTGTACGCCTCCCCCCAATTGTATAAAAACATACTTATAATCTTGTGATTTGATTCTGGCCAACAACTCCTGATCTTCAAGAAAACCTGTCTTTGGGTACATAGGCGCATGATAAACTGATTTTGATTCTATCGAATATTTGTGTTTTCTCTCCAGCCACGCGATATTCGCCTCTGCCTGACTTTTATTTGGCATGACCCAAAAGGACGAATCCTGAAGTTTGGTAGAGCCTAGTAACACCTTAAGAAATTCAAGTCCGGATATTCTTCTTAAACTCCCCTTGGAAACAAGCTTCAGCCATAAGCAAACTAATCCACTATCTGGAAGGACAAGCTCAGCATTTGTTAATGCTAATCTGTAAGCCTCCGAGCACGGAAGATCACTGGCGAGTCCGGGGCCGGAAGGTGCCACAACTAGGCCACCTTTCTGAGACTTATTAATGGCTTTTTCTACATTCCCATCGAAAAAATCAACTCCAAGTACTCTCACAAAACTAGATTACGGTAAAAGTATTTGAATTAAAGTGCTCTTAATAAGCAGATTTCGGAGGGAAAACAACTTGGCCAACTGTTCGAAATACAATTTCCACATCCATCCATATTGTCCAGTTACCAACATATTCGAAGTCCAGCTCAATTCTCTTTTTCACCAGCGCAGAATCTGTAAATTCACCGCGAAGGCCTCTGCATTGGGCCGGCCCAGTCACTCCGGGCTTAACAAATTGTCGTATCCGATAAGCCCGGTAATTTTGCTGAAATAAATAATCATGCTTGGCTAAATAAGGTCTGGGTCCAACAAGGCTCATTTCACCTTTCAGGACATTTATAAATTGAGGAAACTCATCCAAGCTAAATCTTCTCATAAATCCACCCAATGGAAAAACTCTTGGGTCATTTTTTTTTGCCTGCTTGGCTTCTTGTTGCTCAGTCCTATCTTCATGCTCCATGGACCGAAACTTAATGATAGTAAACTTATTTCCCCCCAAGCCCACCCTTTCCTGTGTAAAAAATAATGGTCCGCTTGATTGTAGCATCTGAAAGGCTTTCACCAATGCCATCAACAAAGGGAGTATAAAAATTACTGCGGGCAGACTTAAAGAAAGATCAAAGATTCTCTTAACCATACGATTAAAGGGACTTTCGAGTGGCTCATTGAGAAGAGTGAAAAATTGCCTTCCCGACTCCTCCATAAAGACGAGCCGTGTCTCAAATTCTTTAGCCAAAGAATTATAGATCAAAAGGCGACAGCCATACCTATTTGCAATGTCCGCTGTATCCGCAATCCACTCCGTATGATTCCCATCTGGAAGCACTACTATTTGATGAATAGAATTTTCAGAAAGATAAGACTCCAAATCACACTGCTTACCAAGATAAGGCAAACTTATAGCTTCTTTCTGAACTCCGTTGGATTTAGTGGTAAAAAGGCCAACAAACGAATAACCATTCCCCGAATGGTCTAATGCCCAATCCTTCAACTTGGAAAATTCATCAGGGTCACCTATTAAGACGGACTTTCGTTCAATTCCGTAATATCCGTTAAGTCTTTTAAACAAACCTGGCAGGGTGTAATTGGAAAAGAGCAGAACAATCCAGCAAGTGGATAAATAAAACCCAAGAAATAAACGACTCGTGGCTGCGTCTTTAGACGCAAAATAAGCTCCAAAAACAAAAAAGGAGAGAACAGCTAGTTGGAAATTTGTTTTACTAAGAGATTCACGAATTCTTCCCCATCTATTTTTGAGATAAAAATCACCGTAGTTTTGGAGAGAACCAATCGCAGCAACCATTATTCCTGCTATGGAAACAATTGCGTAGTTCCAGGGAAGATTTACTAAACTCAACCCCCAAATTCCCCAGACCCAGTTACAAAACAAAAGCCAAAAAACAATACATACACAAAGTAAAGAACGATGTAGAATCGAAAAACCTTTGTCTCGGTTATTATTCATTGGGCAAAATATGATCGGGAAGAATGATGTAAAATGAATGAAAATCGCCAATTGTGCAAACTAGAATGATGTCTGAATTGCATCCTTGCAATTTTCATTTTTTTTTGAAAACTTTGAAATTCACATGCAAATCGAAAACAAAATCCAAAAGACCAACGAAGAAGAAGTTAAGCTTGAGGTCGAGTCGATCGATTTCTTTGTAAGGATGATGAGTATACTGGGATTACCCAGATCTGTTGGCGAAATTTATGGTGTTCTCTATTTTGCGGAAAACCCTCTGTCAATGGATGAAATATCCACACGATTAAAAATCAGCATGGGTTCCACAAGCCAAGGTCTTAAGACTCTCCGTTCGCTCAAAGCAATTCGTACATCTTATGTACAAGGCGATCGAAAAGATCATTATATTGCCGAGACTGAGTTTCGACGGTTGTTCTCGAACTTTATCAAAGAAGATATTTTACCACACTTGGACAGTGCCGCGGATAGAATTTCAAGTATGGAAAAGCATGTGATCGCAAACCCTGATATGAATCAGGAGTTTTACACTACCCGTATTGAAAAGTTAAAAAGACTTACCAAAGCAGGTCGAAAACTCCTTCCCGCCCTTGCAGGACTTTTAAAAATATGAATTCTCAAAATTCAGATGAGATGAAAGATTGGTCATGCGGATGGTATTGCATCCGGGCGAAACCAAGAATGGAAATGTTGGCATCCTCGACCTTGCTGACTTTGGACGGGATGGAAGTATTCCTACCGCGCACGCAGCGGGCAAAGAAAAATATCGTTCAACCCATCAAACCACTTTTCCCCGGGTATTTTTTTGCCCGATTTGACCCAGTTGTCCACATACGGAATGTTCACTATGCCCGCGGGGTTGCCTATGTTGTTCGTCGCAAAGAAGTTCCGGTCCATGTGCCTCCACAGGTCATGATTGAATTAAGATTGATCTCCCCTGATGGAATTCTCGAGATTCCTGACCAACCCCATAAAATTGGAGATAAAGTTAAAGTGATTGCGGGACTTTTTAAAGGGGATGAAGGTACAGTTACAAAACTCGTCCCCGCGAGAGAACGAGTCAAAGTACTTTTTGAGATTTTAGGTCGTCCCACTGAAGTTGAAATCAGTGAAGATGAAGTAGACTTTCCCAGTGCCCATCCTATAGGTACTGGCTGAATTTGCCCAACATTCAAAGAGATTTAAACAAATTGGCTTTGCACCTTCGGCAAAAGGCCAAGTGCGGTAGCCTACCCGCTCATCTTTCATACCTTGGTTTCTCGCAACTTTACGAGTTTCAAAAAAATAAATGATTCATCTTCAATTATCGTATTTGTTTAGCGTCCTCTTGCTCGCATTATTCGGGATCTCCTTTTTCTCGTTCGAATACTATGTGCCATACATCAAGAGATGGAAAGCCAACCAATTTCTTTATCAAAGTCAGGTATATCTCGATGAGAAAATTGGCTCATCACCAGAACTTATTGGTGAAGGCATTAGAAAAGCGAGAGTGGCTTATTTACTAAACCCAAATGACGCAAAGTCTTATCAAAACTACCTAGACTTACTTTTTTTAGAAGACCCAGCTAAAGCTCTCAATCTTTGGACTAAATTGGTCGATAATTCAGAGGATGGAATTCAGCTTGGAAACTCGATCCTTTCCAAATCACTCACCTGCTTACAAAAAGAAGACATATCACTAGATACCAAAGTTTTTATTGGAAAAAATGCGATTCAACAATTCCAATACCTCAGTGAGATAGAAACCTGGAATGCCCAGCCAAAAAACATTCTTCTGGGAGCTGAGATTCTGGCTGAAACCGGTAACCACCAGGAAGCTTTACGGGTTGTTGATCAAGTGATTGAAAAATTCCCAGAGCACCCCGAGGCGGTTTTCCTCCTAACTCGTATCGCAGTTCACTTACAGGACAGGTCCCAGTTGGTTCGCCTGGGCAAAGCATTGGCACCATTATCAAGCCAAAGAAGCGAGGTCGGTGTGGAAGCAATTCGTCACATGACTCTACTCAATTTCCTTCATCCTCTTGCTCCTCAGAGCTTAGACCGTTGCCTCCAGCTACTGACCGTTAATCCCAAGGCAAAAGCAATAGATTTCCTGCGAATCTATGCGATGAGATATGCAATTGAAACTTCCGAGGATTCCCGCTCAGCGATAATTCAGAAATGTTCGGAATTGTTCGATTTGGAAAATTCTCAGGAATTACTTGTTTTCGGAAACTGGCTGGTTCGTCTGAAAGCCTACCCCGCAATCATAAATTATATTCCTGTAGCAAAAGCAAAAGCAGATGAGTCATTTTTTAAAATAAGGATGGCCGCATTAGCTCAGGTTGGAGACCTAGAAAAAATGAGGACTGAATTGAGCCGGGCATCCATTATTCCTAGCCGATGGAGGTTAGTTGTGGAAGCAAGAATCCATGCCCTTGAGCAAAATTTCCTCGAATCTCAAAAATCTTTGGATCGTATCATTCCTCTTCTAAGTAATGACCCAAGAGAAGCCCGTACAATTTGTATTTATCTGGAACAGGTCGGTGATGTGAAAAGCCTCTGCCATATTTTGGAAAAACTAAGTACTGAAGCTATTCACCAAAGATATGCCGTGACAAAACTTCTTCAATACCAGGGTGGAGTAGTGAACCTGGAAAAACTTCTTCTATGGTCTGACACTTTGCTTGCTTTAAACCCGGATGCAACTCAAATTCAGAGAAGTAATCTTTATTTAAAATTACTTAACCCTGATCTGGTATTCCCGTCCCAAGACCTTATTAAATTAACCGAAAAAGCGAAAGAATACGATTCAGATTTCTCAACTCTGGAATCAAAGATCACACTCGCTCTTGCTCATCTCAAAAACAATTCGGCTGGAGATGCCCTCGTTGCCCTTGGTAAGGTAAACGAATGGAGAAAATGGGAAAGTGTAAGATCAGCGTGGAAAATCATCGCTGCTCATGTCTTCAAGATAAATGGAGATACCGAAAAATTTCTGATTCTAAGCCAGGGAGTTAAGGCCAACGAACTTAACCTGGCTGAGAAAGAAAGTCTCCAACTGCTTTTTAACTTTAAAATCGGCTAATTATAAAAGTCGTGTTTGTCCAAAATTCATTAAAGTTTCTTAATCTTGCCGCAAGTGTTTGCCCATGGGCACTGCTGATTTGGCAACTATCCATCACCTGGGACACCAACCCCCAATACTCTCACGGTTATATCATTCCCTTTCTTTGCCTTTATCTCCTGATTAAATCTCCCCCTTACCAGTTACTCTCAATGGATTCTCCCCAGACAAAGCCATTCCCTCTCCAGGGGAAAGCTTATCTGATTATTGGACTACCTGTACTCATCGCCCTCCTACCTCTATGGATTATCCGTGGGGCAAATTCTGATTGGCGATTAATCAATTTTGCACTGTTCTTGGTAACCACTGCACTTGTTGTATCATGGGCCTATGATCAAGGAGGTTGGAAAAGAATCCGTACCGTCCTCTTTCCTCTTTTCTTTTTTCTCTTATCTATTCCTTGGCCACTAGCCACTGATCTTCAATTCACCCAATGGCTACAAGGTAAAGTTTCTGGTATCATTGTGGACATCATTTTAATCCTTGGGCATGAAGCCAAACTGGAAGGTACCGTTATTGATGTGGGTAAATTCGGTCAGATTGGAATTGATCAGGCTTGCAGTGGTATACAGGGTTTTCAGGCATCCGTAGTCATCACATTATTCCTTGGGGCGTATTATGGTTTTGGGATCATAAACCGTCTTATTTTCGTCTTGGTGGGGGCCTTGGTTGCTTTGCTTTTTAACTTGGTTCGGGCCTTTAGCTTATCGATGGTCAAAATCAACGGAGCAGGCCATATTTTAGATTCGCCTATTTATCAGTTTGGTAGCTGGGTTCTTCCAACACTTCATGACATGGTTGGCTGGATTGAAAATCTATTTATCCTTCTGGCCCTCTTCTTTTTGGCAAGATTAGCCAAGGGAGGGATTATTCTTACAAGCATGGGGACAAACCCCTCATACTGGTCAAATATAAGATTTTCGACCCCATGGCCCTTTCAAGTGCTTACGATTGCATGGGTCACACTTATATTTTTCGGCTCAGAGTTTTATTATTCAGCCTACGAAGAGAAATTAGAAAGCCTACCCAAAATTTCCCTCAACATAAACGATCCCGAAATATTAGTGGAAGAACAAGTAATATCGAATCAAATTACTGCCCAGCTTCACTTTTCTGATGCAANNTCNATACAGATGGCANNAAAGGGNTCGNATGATNCCNAANCAAATNGGNTCNNNAGAAATGATNTTCAACCCNAACCAGGANTACTGGCAGGCNTTNGAAGCCAACTGGGAATCAGGNGGNGCATGCACCGCTGTCCTCTCGACTCACTCCCCGGCTGCCTGTCTTCCGTTAACTGGACTGCAGCAAGTCAGCCCCCCAATTGGCCAAGCACCCAAAGTTATTTCAATTATCAAGGATAGTCATAACATTGCTTTCGAAGCTTACGAATTCACCAAAGACGGAAAAAACCTTCATGTATTTCGATGCTTTTGGCCAAGCAAAGCATTGCCTGACTCGCAAACGAGATTCCCCAGTGGAGGATACAGCCTCGATGGACGCATCCAGTCCACACTTGAAGGCCGCCGCAATGTGGGAGGCACAATGCTCGCCCTTGCCCTTGCTAATGTAGATTCTAAGGAGACTGCGATCAACAAACTTCAGTCCTTGGTCAACCAACGCCTAAGCTTTNAGAACAAGNATNCTNAATGAAACAGNCTTTGGCCAAAGACAANCAAACCGACAAAATAGAAAACAACTCAATCCTTTGGTATAAAANCCNAAATGTAATTAAGAATATGATTCTACACGGCAAAATCATAATCTCCATCACCCTCCTAATATTGGGTCGCTATCTTATTTCTAAGAACTAACCTTGCGACACAGACGAATACAACTGACAAAGTCATAAGCTCTGTTCTCGATTTACTAAGGTTTTCTGCAGCCATTGCTGTTTTTCTCGGTCATACTAATTTTCATTGGTTTTTTTCAGGTCAGGTTTATGGAATAGGTCCGCAAAATGGTCAGGACTATGTAATTATTTTTTTCGTTCTTTCCGGCTTCGTCATTTCTTGGTCAATTGATCGGAAAAAGGATTATCACTTCAAGCAATACCTCTTCAACCGCTTAGCAAGACTCTGGAGCGTTGCATTGCCCGCCCTCTGCCTCGGTGCAGTCCTCGATCATTTCGGCAGATCAATCAACCAGCAAACATATGGAAACATTTTTTCTGCAGATCACCTCGGTCTCAAATACCTATTATCTGGACTCTTCTTGCATGAAACATGGTTTTTTAGCATCCGGCCGGGCTCCAACGGCCCTTTTTGGTCTCTTTCATACGAGTTCTTTTACTACTTGATATTCGGAGCTATCGCCCTCCTCCCCTCTTTGAAAAGTAAACTTTTGGTAGGATTATCATTCTGCCTCATAGCCGGGCCCAAGGTTCTCATTCTCTTTCCATGTTGGTTGGTTGGTTGTCTTTCTTATTTTGGATGTAAGAAGCTCAGACCTAATACCTTAGTTTCTTTGGGTCTTCTAGCCTCAAGTCTTTATTTTCTAATATCTACCTTTGCTCCGAGATGGGTTTCATGGACTCCGACTAATTACCCGGGTTTGGGTGTTCCTCCGCTCTTTTACTCCGCAAAATACCTAGATGACTTCACTATTGCTTTAGCCTTGGGTATCCTTCTGCTTTCCCTGTCCCGCTGGTTCACGCTCGAGATGAAACCAATCGGTCGGATAGCTACCCTAGTTCGCACCTGCTCAAAATGCTCCTTTTCTCTCTACGCGATCCATTTCCCGTTGATGGCATTTCTCAGTGCACTTTGGGTCGGTGGGTTTCTCAAAAATGCCAGCCACCAGCAGGCCACGGTTCTAGTTTTTCTCTGCTGCGGTGTCTTTGCCCTTCTCTTTGAGGTACCCCTAAAATGGTACCGCACCATTATTATTCGTGCCATTCCCTTTCTTTCGCAAAAATGTGGGATACATTCCTAATCCTCCTAGGTCTTCATCCCATGCTTGCCACTCTATTGCCTATATCCTTGGGATGCTTGTTAATCTTAATTAAAAAAAGACGCCTTCTTCAGGTGCTTGGATGTGTATTTCTTTGCTTAGGCATAATACTTGGAGCAATGCTTCATTTTCGTTGGGACTCCTTCTCCATTCGCTTTTCCGATAGTTCCAAGCAATCATTCTCGGGAAAACTCAGTGTTCTCTTTGTAGGAGACTCCATCACTTGCGAAGGGGGCCGCCCCCGTGGTTTCATTACCAAGATTAGGTCCGTTCTCTCTATTGAGCACCAAGTTGTTTGCCAGAACGGGGCGACAAGTATCGAAATCGTCGACCTAGTCGAACTGGCGAATATCCCACTTGAACCGAACATTATCATTGCCCAGTCTGGCATCAACGACCTATTGAATGGCGATCCTCAAGATGAAGTATTCCGTTCGCAAGCAGTGCTTTTTGAAAAGCTTGTGACTAAGTTCCCCCGGTCAAAAGTATACTTTCTGCCGATTCATCCATTGAAATTAGAAAATGGAACCATTTCGGAATTCACTTCGCTTGCACCCGCCAATTTCCCCGCTTGGTGGGAAGACCAATCGTCTTTTGCACAAGATTCCCTCGTGGCTGACGGCGTTCACTTAAGTCCAGATGGGCACACCGATTTGGCTTTTGCACTGATCAAAGAGATCTCAGCTTCCCTTTCGACCAAAACCTAAAAGAAATTGCCACATGATTGATTGGAATAACAAAAAAGTACTCGTAACCGGAGGAGCTTCCTTCATTGGTTCCCACCTTTGCGAACAACTCGTACAGAGAGGAGCAATAGTGCGGGTTGCCGAAAACTTCTCAAGCGGAGAAAGAGACCACCTTGCACAAATCGAATGCGAAATCCTCGAAGGCGACCTACTTGATCCTTTCTTTTGCGATAAAGCCACAAAAGGAATGGAGGTTGTTTTTCATTTGGCGGCCGATCACGGCGGGCGTGGCTACATAGATTCTCACCAAGTCGAATGCTCCACCAACATGATTTTAGATGGTCAGGTTTTTCGCCACGCACAGCAGAATGGAGCTGAAAAGATTATTTTTGCATCCTCCGGTTGCGTGTATCCTACCTCTGCCCAAATGGATGTGAACAAGGAAGTCTTTCTTTACGAAAACATGGTCACCCCGCCCTATGAAGCTGACGATCTTTATGGCTGGGCTAAACTGATGGCAGAATTGACCCTCAAGGCATATCATCAACAACACGGTCTACAAACCGCATCCTGTCGTTACTTCACCGTTTATGGTCCTAGATGCACCGAAAACCATGCTGTTATGGCCATGATTGCCAGAGGTTATTTGAAACTTGATCCATTTGAAGTTTGGGGCGATGGCGAACAGATACGCAACTGGACCTATGTCGATGATATTGTATCTGGCACCATTGCCGCAGCCGAAAACATTCACGACGGCACTTCAATAAATTTGGGCACCATGGAACGCATCAAAGTAAAGGATTGCGCCCAGCAAGTAATCGACACCCTAAATCCTGGTACCACCATCAAGCTTCTTACCGATAAACCCACTGGACCCTTGAATCGTGTCGCAAGCAACGCTCTGGCACAACAACTACTCGAGTGGTCTCCGCAGACCAAATTTTCAGACGGGTTACAAAAAACGATCGATTGGTACATCGCCACGAAAAGTACAGACCAAGCGAGTTCGGACTTAAGCCGAAAACTTGTCGGAAGATAAAAATTAACACGAAAGACAATATTACAATTCTCAAACCCTCCACTGGTTGGACTGGTTTTGATTTTAGTGGCATCTGGCAGTACCGAGACCTCCTCTACCTTCTCGTTAGGCGCGATTTTTATGCTCAATACAAACAAACAATCCTTGGCCCCGCTTGGTTTGTTTTACAACCACTCTTCCTCACGGTTGTTTTTACTCTTATATTCGGTACTTTTGCAAAAATACCGACTGAAGGACTGCCTCCCCTACTCTTTTACAATTCCGGTCTTATTATCTGGAGCTACTTCTCGGTATGCTTTGCAGGCAACGCATCAATCTTCACAACAAATGCCGCTATCTATCAAAAAGTCTACTATCCCCGGCTCATAAATCCTATCGCTAATTGTATTTCTGCTTTATTCGGGTTTTCCATCCAAGCGTTTTTTTTTCTGGGCTATTTTTGTTTGTACAAATTTTTCATCCCTACCACGGCTGATTTTGAGATGACCTGGGCAGTCATCATTCTTCCAATGCTCATCCCATTGGTTGCATTATTGGGGCTTGGACTTGGACTATGGATGTCTGTTCTCACTGCAAAATATAGAGATTTCAGCCAAATCACTGGATTTCTCACTCAGGCACTAATGTATGCAACTCCCATCATCTATCCCTTATCAGAAGTACCTGAAAAATACAGATTTTGGGTATCCCTTAACCCAATGGCCCCCATTGTCGAAACCTTTCGATATGCCTTATTGGGAAAAGGTAGTTTTTCGCTTCAGTTTCTTATTAATTCAAGTGCTATTGCTTTATTTCTTATGCTTTCTGGGATGTATTTTTTTAAGAGGACTGAAAGAAGGGTTGTTGATTATTTATAATTGATGGACGAATCTTTGGCGATTCAAGTAACTAACTTATCTAAAAAATATAGATTGGGCACAATTGGCATGACAAGTCTGCGACAAGATATCAGTCGCTGGTGGAATCGAAAAAATGAAATTAAAACCGACAATCATTCCGTTGATCAGAATAATGTAGATAATTCCCGCATGATAAATGATCAAGAATTCTGGGCACTTAAGGACCTTAATTTCGAAATCAAGAAAGGAGAGGTAATTGGATTAATTGGTGCTAATGGATCTGGAAAGTCCACTCTTCTAAAAATTCTTTCTCGCATTACCGAGCCATCTGAAGGTCAAGTTAAAGTAAGAGGTAAAGTAGCGTCGCTTTTGGAAGTCGGTACGGGATTTCATCCAGAATTAACTGGCCGTGAAAATATTTATATCAACGGTGCCATTCTTGGAATGACTCGCAGGGAGGTTAAAGCAAAGATTGATGAAATTATCGATTTTGCTGGAGTCAAAGATTTTATTGAAACTCCGATCAAACGATATTCATCGGGTATGACGGTTCGGTTAGGTTTCGCAGTAGCTGCTCACCTAGATCCAGATATCCTTATTGTTGATGAAGTGCTTGCAGTTGGAGATGCCGCATTCCAGAGAAAGTGCCTTGGCAAGATGGAAGATATATCACTTCAAGGTAGAACCATTATTTTTGTTAGCCACCAACTACCCATGATTGAAGCTTTATGCAACAGAACCTATCTGCTTGAAAAAGGAGAATTTTCTAAGTTTGGGAAAACTAAAGAAATTGTAAACTTTTACCTTAGTTTATCGACCATTACTGACAAAACTAATGATGATTGGAAAAACCGACAGGGAAATGGCGCTGTTAAACTTTCAAATATTTATATTGAATCATCAAGTTTAGGTAAAAGCTCTTTTGTTAAGATTGGTGAGTGCGTAACTTTTGTTTTCGAATTCGAAACTCATAATAAAAAATGTGACTTTAACACAATGTCTTTTCGCTTTGCGGTTACCAACCATTTAGGACAGCGAGTGACTACTGTCGATTCTAGATCAACAAATTTCTCATTCTGTAAAGAAGATTCTTTTATCCTAAAAGTTGAATTCTCTAAAGTTAATTTTCCTGAAGGTACCTATTTTATTACTGTATTTATCGGTGAAGAAGAAACTGCATATGATTGGATATCGAACGCACAAACATTTGATGTAATACCAGGCGACTTTTACGGTACTGGTAGAGTTCATAAAGTACCTACGGGTGAAATATTCTCTGACTTTCAAATTTCTCAGGTTAATGGTGAATAAGGCTTTATTTTTGTACAGGGATTTAAAATACAGAGCTTATCGAACGAAAAGTGGTGATGAAAATTTCAACCTTTCCTTATTCCTTAGAATTTGGGTATCAGACCGATTACTAAAGTTAAGTCCAATAAAAGCATCTCTTCCATGGATGCCATATAATACGATTTTGAAACTTCATAATATTATTAAAAAAGATTTTAATATACTTGAAACTGGAAGTGGCGGTTCTTCTCTGTTTTTCCTCAAACGTTGTCGAACATTAACTAGTCTTGAACACCATGCAAAATGGGTCAATGAATTAAAAACAATTCAATCATCTAATTATAAAAATCGGTGGACGCTTGCTTTAAAAGATTTAAAAAATGATTCATTTAATGAAAGCCCTTACTTAAATTTTATCACGACTCAAAAAGATGAATACTTTGACCTGATTTCGATTGATGGAAGACTAAGAAATGAAAGCCTAAAAATTGCATCTCGCAAAGTCAAAAAAGGTGGATTCATATTATTAGATAATTCGGATCGAAATGATTATGAAGAAGGTATTGAATTCATAAATAGTCTTGGTTGGTCAAGACAGGATTTACAGGGATTTTGTTACTCACTAGAATGGGATGTTAAATCAACTATATGGCAAAAAAATTGGAAATAGTGATTCAGCACTGGACTTTTAATACATGTGAAGATTGAAATTCGTAAGATTTTGGGTGGTATAAAAAGATCACTAACAAGATCAAGTTCACCTAATCATAAGCACGCATTGAATAATATTGATGATAAGTTAGAAAAATATCTCGATTTTAGAAATGGATTTTTTGTTGAAGCTGGAGCGTATGATGGAGTTGATCAATCAAACACCTATTATCTGGAAAAAGAAAAAGGCTGGAATGGAATCTTGATTGAACCCATCTTTGAGAATTTTTGTAAAATTCCAGAAAATAGAGATTGTTTTTCTTTTAATTGTGCACTGGTTTCTAAAAACTTTGAAGATGCAAAAATTGATATCAATTATGCTGGTTTAATGTCGATTGCTGAAGGATCAATGACCGATGAAAAGAGATTGAATCATATATCAAGCGGTCTAAAGTGCCATGGTTATAACCATAGTTATAAAGTCTCGGTAAACGCATTCACATTATCAGATGTTTTAAAAAAATTTAATTCTCCACAAATCGATTTCTTTAGTTTGGATGTGGAGGGTTATGAAAATGAAGTCTTGATGGGAATCGATTTTAGAATTCATAGACCTAGATACATTTTAGTTGAAGAAAGAAACCATACCATTACCAAGGATATTCTCGAAAGCGAAGGCTACTTTTTAATCGATCAATTTTCTGAAAGTGATTATTTATACAAAACAACTTAGTTTTAGCTGTCTTGATCTGGGTTTATCAATGCTCGATTTTTTTAACATTTTGAGTGTAATTTTGTTTGTATGTCATTGATAAAAAAAATTTGAATTTAAATTTACTACNTNNTATTAAGCATAAAAATTGAAAATAGCGATTCTAAGTTCAATTTATCCTCAACATGCACAAGATATATATAGAGAAAATCCGTTACTTCACCAAAGAACTTCTGATGAGCAAATGGAATATATTCGTTGGCATGCCTTGTCATCCTACACTAGATGGAACGAACTTCTAACTAAACTTAAATTCAAAGTTATAGAGTTTGTACATAATTTACCTACTGTGGAAAAGAAGTGGGCAAAGGAAAATCAAATAGATACCACCGAGACAGAGGATGTCCTCAATATCGGACTTGAAAAAGTTAAGAGATTTGAACCAGACATTTTATACTGCACTTCACCAGTATGTTACATAAAAAGTAGTTTCCTGAAAGAGTTGATAAGTATTTTACCCAAACGTCCCAAAATAATTGCATGGTACGGTGCTGACTGTGGAAAAGAAGAAATCTTTCAATTTTTTGATCTCACACTTTCAAATTCGAAGCATCTAGTTAACTCTCTNCGAAACANGAAAATANNTGCAGACTTTCTTCAACATTCTTTTGAACCTGCNGTTNTAGACAAAATTAAAATTCCGGAAAAACGGATTAACAGAGTTGGTTTTTTTGGTAATTTAGATGTAAGCACATACGATTTCAAGAAAAGAACTGAATTACTTCGTAAGATTTTTGAAATCGAGAAAAATATTGATGTACACGGTACAGTATATGTTCCCAAAAGATTTGAAAGGTACAAGTATTCTGCTATCAAAGCTAGGCATGATTTTTCCCGAATTGTTGAAAAATTATATCCTCTAAAAAGAATCAAAATATGGTCGCAAATTGAAAACTTGCCTCCAAACCCATGGCCTCTTGGAAAGAAATTCACTCAACAAGTTAAGCCAGCACTCTTTGGGCAAAAGATGCTGCAAGCATTGTCAAATTACCAAGTAGCTTTTAATTACCACAATAAGCATACTGGAAATTATGCATGCAACATGCGTCTTTTTGAAGCAACTGGTGTTGGATGTTGCCTGTTAACTGATAATAAGTCTGATATTAATTCAATTTTTGAACCAGATTCTGAAATAGTAACATTCTCAAACCCAGAAGATGCTATTTCAAAAGTAAAATTTTTAATTAAAGAGCCTAAATTAGCTAAAAAAATTGCACTTGCCGGGCAGAAAAGAACTCTCACTGAATACACTGCAGAGAAGCAGGTGGGGCACTTCGTATATCACCTCACAAGATTGTTCAAATAAACATTAAGTTCTTATAGATTTGAGGACGATGTAGGTTAAAGTTTATTAAGTAAAAAAATTTAAATTAATGGTTTTTAAAAAATATGCAAAATATTACGATCTCCTATATAATGACAAAGATTACAAATCTGAGTCTGAATATATTTCATCATTAATTAAAAAATATATGCCTGAGGCAAAAAAGGTTTTAGAATTTGGATCAGGATCGGGCATACATGGAAGAATGCTAGCAAAACTAGGATACCATCTATTTGGAATCGAAAGAAGTCAGGAAATGATTGACCTTGGGTACCAAAATTACGCGATTCAAAATAAAGATGACAATTTCTTCTTTTCACAAGGTGACTGTACTAAAACTTTTATTGCCAATGATTTCGATGCCGTNATTTCGCTTTTTCATGTATTTAGCTATCAAACTTCCGAAAAATTGGCTTTAGACATGTTAAGAAATGCTAACCGACAACTAAAGCAGGGAGGCATCTTTATCTTTGATTTTTGGTTTGCACCCNCAGTATGGAAATATCGCCCTAAACTTCGATTAAAGAAAGTAGAAAATAGTAAACTTAAAATCACCCGTATTGCTGAGCCAATATGTTTTGAAGAAAAAAATCTGGTAGATGTAAATTATCTAACCTTTGTTGAAGAATTAACGGATGGAAAAATATCAAAAATTCACGAAACTCATAAATTGAAAGCATTCGATTTGGATGATATATTACATCTCAGCAATTTAACTGGATTTGAAATTTTACATTCAGAAGAATGGATGAGCAAACTCCCACCTTCGGAAAAAACTTGGGGCGTATGTTCAATATTAAAAAAAATCTAATCTAAAAGGAGTTTTAGAGTAAGCACAGACTCTACCTCATAGATTTATTAAAATAGTCAATTTCAGAATAAACAATTTACATAAAAAAGATAGCGTGAAAAAGAAAATTGGATTCATTTTTGAAGAAGATTACTTAGGTTCATATCCAAGTTTTGTAGAATCAATTAGAATATTATCAGAACAAGGATTTGTGGTGGACATACTCGGTACTTCGAGGGAAAGTAAATTTCCTGCCCCTCCTAAATTTAATGAGAATGTTAATATAGATTTATTGCTAGTTAATTATCCTATTTGTCGTGACTATCCGACTAGTGAAGACGATTCTATAAATAATATTTTCATAAATTCAGTGGATAATCAGAACAATAAATCTTCTTTTTTTAAGAGCTTGATACCTATTGAGATTAAGAATATCGGAAGATCATTAATTTCAGATATTAAAGAAAATCTAACTACATTTAAATCCCAAAAAGAGTACTTTTTTAATAAAATTAAATACTTTTTTTTTGTTTTTAAAAAAGTAAAAAGAAATAAGTATGATATCTTAATTGGAGTTGATTTTGGTGGAGGTGCTGCAGCATATTTATCTTACCTTTTTAACCCTACCAAAAAATTTCTTTATTGGGGTTTAGAAATCATGGAACCTCATCAAGAACGTTGGGCATACAGATTGGTCAAGCATCTCGAGATTAAAGCATGTCAAACTGCAGATGCAATTATTTCTACCGACACAGCAAGAATTAAAGATGTGTGTAAGGCTAATAGAACAAATTCAGAAAGTAAAAAGGTACTCCTACTCCCACATTCCCCAAAAGGATTTTGTAAAAGAAAAAGAAGTTCTTATTTCCAAGATTTATTTTCGCTTGATGATACCAATACTACGATTTTGCATTCCGGATGGATTCATGAAGTTATGTGTTCAAAAGATTTAGCACAAGAATCCAGAAGGTGGCCGCAAAATTGGAGATTAATTTTTCATGAAAGAATGAAACGGACACCTGATGAAAGTTATATCCAAGAGGTAATCAACGCAGGAGATAAAAAGACCCTACTGTCCTTGAACCCAGTAGAGTATGATTTAATTGATGAGGTAGTCTTATCTGCGGACATAGGAGTAGTTATTTATGATTCCTACGAAAAATATGGAACTAGTTGGATAAGCTTAGCCAAAGGTTCTGGAAAAATTGCTCATTATCTTCGTTGCGGAAAACCTGTTGTTTGTAGGAATTTACCTGGATTCAAAGAAATTATAGAAAAATATCAATGCGGNGTTATGTTCGACAACATAAACGAAATTGAAACCGCAATTACTAAGATTTTGGGAAATTATGACTTTTATCACAAAAATGCCTATGATTGCTACAAACATGAGTACGAATTTGGTAAATATTTCAAAAAAGTTACTAGTTTTTTAAAAGCTTAATTTCACCTACATGTCTTAATGTTTAGTTCCTTGTAAATATACACAAAATGTTGTCCATATGAAAAATTATTGTAGGATTTGTAAATCAGTTGATTTGTATGAATTTTTGGATTTAGGTTTTACACCACCTGCAGATCATTTCTTAAAAATTGATCAACTTAATAAACCTGAAATTTACTATCCTTTAAAAGTACTCATGTGTCGTACTTGCGGTCTTGCTCAGTTGAATTACATTGTTTGCCCNGAAGAACTATATAGAAATGACTACCCATACGAGTCTTCGATGACAAATTCAGGCCTACGCCACTGGCNAGAATTTGCTAAGACTGTCTGCGAAACCTACCAGGTAAAATCAGAAGATTTAGTTGTAGATATCGGTAGTAATGTTGGGGTATTGCTGGAATCCTTCAAAAATCAAGGCACAAATGTACTTGGGGTTGACCCAGCTAGTAATATAGCACGAATAGCCGAAAAACGAGGCATAGAAACATGGGATAAGTTTTTCTCTTTTAGCGTATCTGAACAAATAGTTTCTTCAAAGCAAAGGGCAAAGATCATTACTGCAACTAATGTTTTTGCACATATAGACGACCTGCACAGCTTCATGAGTGCCATTAATTTATTATTGGCCCACAAGGGTGTATTCATTTTTGAAGCTCCTTATTTCGGAAACCTAATTAAGCATCAAGAGTACGACACCATATACCACGAGCATTTGTCNTATCTACTACTAGAACCGATTCTTCATTTATTAAAACCCTACTCAATGGAGGTAATAGATGTTCAAGAAAGAGATATTCATGGTGGATCATTCAGAGTATTTATCTCCAAAAAAGGTGAATACAACACTCATCAAAGAGTTCATCAATTTCTGGAGAATGAACAAAAATCTCTTTGGAGAGATGAGAAAAAACTATTTAATTTTGCTGATAATGTTAAGNAAAATAGAAAAGATCTAATTCAACTTTTAAATAANCTAAAGNTTGAAGGGAAAAAATTAGCCGCAGTTAGTGCTCCAGCGAAAGGTATGACTCTCCTCAATTATTGTGGGATTGGAACTGAAACTTTGGAATTTGTTACGGAGAAAAGTACCCTTAAAAAAGATAGATTCTGTCCTGGAACTCACNTAAGAGTTGTAGATGATTCCGANTTGATAAATAAANACATTGATTATGCCTTGTTACTAGCTTGGAACTTCTCTGAAGAAATTATGACTAACCTCTCAGAGTATAAATCAAAAGGGGGAAAATTCATTATACCAATTCCTCACCCAAAAATAATTTAGANCACTAATAATGAAAGTATTCCAAATTAAGACAACCCATCAAGATGANCGCGGNTCAATAACAGATATAGTTGAGCAGATTGACTTCAACGGAGCAACTATCATTGAGAGTAAAAAAGGAAGCATTCGCGGCAATCATTATCATAAAAAAACAATCCAATACATTTATTTGCTGAGTGGGAAACTAAAAGCAAAATCAAAAAAAGTTGATGAATCTATGGTTGAAGTTGTTGTACAACCCGGAAACCTTATTTTCCATGAACAGCTTGAAGCCCATTGTTTTGAAGCAATTGAAGATTCATTATTTCTTGTTCTATCTTCTGGTTTAAGAACAGGTAAAGATTACGAGAAAGATACATACCGCCTGAATGTTCTCTTGGAGCAATTTTCAGAAACTGACCTCAAGTGAAATCCATTCCAGTAAATCAACCTTTGTTAAATGGGAATGAAAAACGCTATCTTAACGAATGCATTGATTCTGGATGGATTTCTTCGGAAGGACCTTTTGTAAAAGAGTTCGAAAGCAAATTTGCGGAAAGACACGGACGAAAACATGGGATTGCTGTTGCTAACGGTACAGCAGCATTGAAATGTGCTGCANATGCTCTTGAACTGAAGAAAGGAGATGAAGTTATAGTACCATCTTTCACTATTATCTGTTGCGTGACTGCAATTCTTGAGGCAGGAGCAACTCCCATCCTTGTCGATTGTGACCCTATCACTTTTAATTCATCGCCTGAACAAATAATCGGTGCAATTACTGAACGCACAAAGGCAATTATGTTGGTCCACATTTATGGTTTGCCAGTTAACGCAGACCCAATTCTAAAAATTGCAAATGATAAAGGTATTAAAGTAATTGAAGATGTAGCCGAAGTCATAGGTTTGAATTACAAAGAACGCCCATGCGGAAGTCTTGGTCAGATCAGTACTTTTAGCTTCTATCCAAATAAGCATATTACTACAGGCGAAGGTGGAATGATACTCACCGACTGTGACATAATCGCTGATAAATGTCGTAGTTCTAGAAATCTTTGTTTTCAAAAAAAAAGAAGATTCTACCACGAACAAATTGGTTGGAATTATCGTATGACAAATTTGCAAGCGGCAGTTGGCCTAGCACAGTTTGAAAGACTGGATGAATTTATNCACAAAAAACATAGNATTGGAGANTTATATTCTGATTTACTAAAAGATTTTCCAAATGTTCAAATTCCTTTATCAAAAACAAATTATGCGANTAATATATATTGGGTCTACGGTATAGTATTATTAGACGAAGAAGCACACGATGCACTCTCGATGATAAAAAGATTTGAATCGGTAAAAATAGAAACAAGACCTTTTTTTTACCCCATGCATCTACAACCTGTTTTTCGTAAAATGGGAATGTTTAAGAGTGAATCACACCCAAATTCAGAACGACTTGCAAACCAAGGATTTTACTTGCCTAGCGGTGTAGGTATCAAAGAGGAAGAAATAGAAATAGTAGCNGAATATTTAGGAAAGTTTTTATAAAATNCAAGTTTTTACCAAGACCAAAATCATTTGAATCTTACAGGTTCTGAGTATTTTAACGACATACTTACAGAAAGTCTTACAAAGCTAAATTTATTATAAGTTATGCTCTTGTCGCTTATACTTTGCTCTAGAAATGATTCTTACATGGGCAATTCGAGGTGGCGTTTAGAAACATCGATCAATCTTGCTCTACTTAATGCAAAGAAGGCAAATTTCCTGAACGATTTAGAGATTGTTGTTTCTGATTGGGGAAGTGAAATTCCATTACGAGATGTGCTTAAATTGGTTCCAGAAGCTGAAGGCAGAGTAAAATTTGTCCACACAACAAATGATATCGCTACGATTGAGCAAAAAGATAGTAAGTTTCCTGAAGTCATTGCTTTAAATGCAGCTGCCAGGCGTGCATCTGGTGAATATATTGGCAGAATTGATAATGATACGGTTGTGGGTAAAGAATTCTTTCGGAAATTTGCTAAACTTCACCAAAACAATCCAACAGATAAACTAAATCTAACGGATTCATTTCTTTTTGTGGAGCGAAGAAGTGTTCCATATCGTATTTCTCGAATATCTCTTCCGTTGTCTTTAATCTCAGCTTTAATAAAGTTCTTTAAAAGTTTCTTTAAAGTCGAGTCTGCAAAGGAGTGGGGGAGAGAGTTTTGGTGGAGCCCCGTCGGAATTATGATGTTTCATCGTGATATTTGGCAATCTACCCAAGGGTACGATGAAAAGTTGATCTACTGGGGATGGATGGAAGGAGATCTTGCCTTGCGTTTGGGTCAAAAACATCAAGTGGTTGAATTCAGTAAATATGTTGGACATGACTTCTATCACTTGGAGCATTATTCCAATCTGGTGGAATATAAGGACCGAAATGGAACTGCCACTGCTCGGAAAAAAAACCCAGTTATTATGGACAACCTAAACTATAAAACTAATGAACCAAATTGGGGACTTTTCGATCATGACCTTAGAGCACATTCCTATGAGCCAAAGGATGAGTTCAAGGTTTCGGGAATGTCTATACTTTCTGGATTAAAATTGCTTTGGGGATGCGGGCTATTGACATTTGATTTCCTAACAGCATTTATTTCGGACTCCAAAAATTTACTTTGGTCATCCTTTCGCATTTTTATCGGTAAAATTCGCCAAAAGGTTCTAGGTTGATTATATCTCCACTGATTCGAAGAATTTTCAAAGATAGTTTCCTAGATTCTGTTAAAGGGATTTATAATTCAGACCTGAGAAATGAGAAGTTCATTAGGGATCTTCCAAGATTCACAGAATATCATACCAAACTTGGTCATTATTCTGTTTCCTTTCCGGATGCCCATTCCTTTTTATCCATGCGGGATGAAATCTGGCATAATCAAAGTTATTTTTTCGATTGCAGAACAAAATCCCCTTACATCATTGATTGTGGGAGCAACATTGGGTTGAGCGTACTTTACTTCAAGCAGCTTTTCCCAAACTCACATATTGTAGCCTTTGAACCTGACCCTATTCTTTGTAATTACTTAACTCAAAATGTAAGAACAAACGCTTTAACCGAAATAGAAATTTTACCTAAAGCTGTTTGGTCTTCTAATACTACACTCCCCTTTTTATCTGACGGAGCAGATGGAGGAAGGGTTTCATCGGGTTCAAATGGGGTTTCCGTTGAGGCAGTAATGCTCAACCAATTTCTTGATCGGGATGTTGATTTTCTTAAAATAGACATCGAAGGAAATGAATTAGAGGTTTTAAAATCATGTTCCGACAGTCTCAAAAATGTAAGTAAAATCTTCCTTGAATATCATTCATTCAAGGATTCCAACCAACAACTAAGTGATTTACTCAAAATGCTAGAAGATAACCACTTTCGGTACTTCTTAAATTCAGCAACCCCAAGAACCAAGCCATTTGCTTTCAAATCGAACGATGAGATGGACTTGCAAGTTAATATCTATGCTTGGAAGAATTAGAGAACTTAAAAAAGCTACGAGTGCCTTTCTAACTCTAAATAAAATAAGATTTGGTTCACTACGGACAATAAACCCGGTCGATCGGGACTTTGGATTTAATTTAGGAACACCTATTGATAGGTATTATATCGAAAATTTTATTAGAGAGCACAGTCATTTGATTCAAGGAGAGGTATTGGAAGTAGGCGAAGATAGCTATACTTCTAAATATGCTCTAGAAGAGCATCGCTTAACGGTTTTAAATGTGGTTGATAAACCGGGTTGCTTAAAAGGTGATTTGGAGAATGGTAATGGCATACCTGAGAATGCTTTCGATTGCGTAATCATGACTCAAACTCTTCCTTTTATCTATGATGTAAAATCTGCGGTTTTTCATGTACATAAATTGCTCAAGCCAGGTGGTCATCTTCTCGCCACAAATCCATGCATAAGCCAAATATCCCGATTTGATATGGATAGGTGGGGCGATTACTGGCGGTTTACTCCTCTGTCCATTAGGAGACTCTTGGAAAATTATTTCCAAAAAGATAATATCCAAATAGAGTCTCATGGAAATTCACTTTCTTCCACCTGCTTCATTCAGGGTATTCCTAGTGAAAAACTTAGTCTCCGAGAACTCGATCATGCTGACAAGGACTACCCTGTAACCATTACGTCATTAGCTCAAAAAGTCTAGTGTTCTTATTACCGCGAGCATTTAAACAGTTCCTTAAGCGCACCTTTTCTTCCAGTAAAACTCTTAATGGGTGTGCAGTGCTTTTATATCATAGAGTATTTAAGCCTACAATTGATTCTCAGTTACTTTCAGTATATCCGGCAAACTTTGAGCAACACCTGATCTTTCTTAAAGAGAACTATGAATTGATTTCTACCCAGACGCTCAAAGAAAGAATTATTACTAAAACTCTTACTAACCGCTCCATATGTCTAACCTTTGATGATGGATATTGTGACAATTTCAGTGAGGCATTGCCGCTCTTGCAGAAATATCAAATACCTGCCACAATCTTTGCTTGCACTGGTAATATTGGTACTGAAAATGAATTCTGGTGGGACATGTTGGAGAATCTTCTGCTTTCAAATAAGGAAAAATATTTAACATGGAACGCATTATCGGATGTACGGGATGAAGTATTGGATCGTTACCTTAACCTTCAGGAAAGTTTAAAGACTCTCAATGTTCATGACCGTATGGCTATCTTTAAGCAATTTGGATCCAATCAAAAACCCAGAAAAAACTATCGTTCCCTAAACTCAGAGGAGTTAAAAAAACTCGAGTCCTCACCCCTGATTACACTTGGTGCTCATACTCAAAATCATTACTCACTTGGTAAGATTGATTTTACCACAGCCCAAAAAGAAATTTGCACCAGTACGAGGGAGATAAGAAATCACACGACATCCANGCATTTGCCTTTTTCTTATCCATTCGGNGGATCTTTGGACTGCAGGGAGGATCTTAAAGAGGTTTTTGAAAATGAAGGGATTGATGCAGTTTTTCTTAATCAATTCGGCATTGCCAAGAATGATACGAATATTCGTGAAATACCAAGAGTTCTGGTGCGAAATTTAAATCAGTCAGATTTNAAAACTTACCTTGAGAGTTTGTGGAACTGAATAATCTAGCATTTATTAATTATACTTCCTCTGGAGGCGGTGCGGGGAGAATCTGCTCTCTTTTGCATCAAGCGTTTAATGGATCTTTTTTATACAATAAATTCGAGCAAGATTTGGACAAAGGAATTGTCAGAATCGATAATTTTACATTCAGGAACCAGTTTCATAAAACCATTAAATATCTGCTCGATTTATCACTGAGTAAAAGATGGCCTTACATCCCTAGCNTTTTCAGTTTTATTTTGAACTATTTTTCCGAGCCTTTGCGAAGAATAAACATTCAATTGGGGAAAGAAGACTTTTGTTTCCCAGGGACATCCTGCCCGTCTAAGTTTTTGATAAAGGAACCCACTTTGATTCATTTGCACAATCCCTTTCCGGATTATTTTGATCTTCGATCTTTAGAAGTTTTATCAAAAAAGTATCCCTTACTTATAACTGCCCATGATTGTTGGTTGATGACTGGTCATTGTGCTCATCCAATCGGTTGTCATCGATTTAGGATTGGTTGTGGGCATTGCCCAGATCTTACCATTACTCCTTCGATTGTAAGGGATAATACGAGACAAAACTTGGATACAAAAATAAGGATCTACAGTTCCTCAAAAATGTATCTNGCAACTCCATGTAATTGGCTCAAAGAAAAATTTATCGAGTCAAAAATAGGTACTTTTTTTGAGGAGATTCGAGTCATTCCTAATGGAATTAAAACGGATCATTTCTTTCCCATCAGCAATAAACAGGAACTTCGTAAAAAGTATGACTTGAATATGAATGCTCTTATCTTTTGTTTTGTAGGGAACCGGGTAACCGATAATCCGTGGAAAGACTTTCAACTTATGTTGAACAGTCTTAAGATTTTTGCNCAAAATCATTCTCAGAATATCATTTTTTTGTGCGTAGGTGAGGAAAGAGAAACAATCTCTTTACCTAACTTGGATTGCCGATTCATTAAGAGTACGAACGAAATAAAGGAACTTAACGAAATATATAATTGTGCAGATTATTACCTTCACTTGGCCAAAGCTGATACTTTTCCAAACACTATTTTGGAGGCACAATCTTGTGGCTTACCTGTTTTTGCCAACCCTGTTTGTGGGATACCCGAACAAATTCTGGAAAAGAAAACTGGCTGGTTTTTGAAATCTTCCCTAGCAAACGAAATCGCTGAAGAAATACTGACCAAAGTCTCGAAGTGTGACTATGAGCAAATGGCAAANGATTGTAGAGATTTTGCTACTACTTACTTTTCCGCAGAAAAAATGATTTCGGAATACAAGAAATATTATTNCGATATTCTTAGCAAAGAATCGCAACCATGCANAAATTAGATTTATGAAAATNCTCGTTACTGGATNCTCAGGNNTAATNGGNTCGGANGTNTGCACCTACTTNTCAGGCAAGGGANNNAGTATNCACGGNATCGACAACAANCANAGGATGGAGTTCTTTGGCCCGCAGGGTGACACCTCTTGGAGGCAGAAGGAATTAAGCGATAACCTGAGCGACTTTACCTATCAGGTACTGGACATTCGGGAGCGGGGAAAGGTCCTTGATCTCATCAAGTCGGTAAAGCCAGATGCAATCGTCCATACGGCAGCCCAACCATCGCACGACAAGGCGGCCGCCATCCCGTTTGCTGATTTCGATGTTAATGCAGTCGGCACCCTCAACTTGCTCGAAGCCACCCGACAATTCTGCACGGACTCTCCCTTTGTCCACATGTCCACCAATAAAGTCTACGGTGACGGACCTAACTCCATTAAATTAAAAGAGTTGGAGTCTAGGTGGGAATACGATGACCCTAAATTTGTAAACGGCATCCCAGAAACTTTTTCCATCGATCAATGCAAACACTCTTTATTTGGGGCTTCGAAGGTTGCCGCTGATGTTATGGTACAAGAATACGGCCGGTATTTTGGCATGGCCACATGTTGCCTAAGAGGAGGATGTCTTACCGGCCCATCCCACTCTGGCGTTGAGTTACACGGCTTCTTGAGTTATTTAGTTAAATGCAATCTAGAGGAAAAAATCTACAACATATTCGGATACAAAGGAAAACAGGTGCGCGATAATATCCACTCTGAGGATGTGGCACAGTTCATCGATTTATTTGTACACTCTCCACGCTCCGGAGAGGTCTACAACCTGGGTGGCGGAAAAGAGAATAGCTGCTCCATTTTGGAGGCGTTCGAGATTTGCGAAACCCATTCAGAAATCTCACAAAAGTACGAATACTTGGAAGGCAACCGCATAGGAGATCATATTTGCTATTATAGCGACCTGACGAAAATCAAATCACACTACCCCACCTACACTCTGCGTCACTCCTTGAGCGACACAATTAAACAAATCGTGGAAGCACATAGGCTTCGCTATTAGATACTTTTTTGGGCTTATCCTTTTCAAAAGTTTTACTTATTACTGAAACTCCACCAGGAACTCCCAATGGTTTTGGCGTTACTCTTGACTGCATGTTTCGGGAAATTGCACACGCTGTGGTTTATACCGATGCAGCGTTCAAAGAATTTGGCGATAGGCTCGGATATTTATTGGCTCAGGTGCCCTATCATCCATCAGGTCGTTTTCTTCTCTCTTTTTTGACTGGGAAGATTCCAGAATGGAGGGGCAGGTATTCGTCTTCATGGTTTAAAAATAACCTTTCGGAAAAATTTTCCTCGGTGTATGCCTTCGTATACTCACCCGAATGCATGAAGTACGCTAATTGGATAGCAAAGAAATGTAAGCTCCCCTTGGTTGTCCATTTGGCTGATCATTCACCAGAGTTTGAACGCCCATCCTCTGCAAATATCCTTCGAGGAGCATCGAAACTCGTTTGCATAACCGAGGAAATGAAATCCAAGTATGAACGAACGCTCGGAAGAAAAGACATCGAAGTCTTGCATAACGGAGCCGAGCAAGCTTGCTCGGATATCGGAACCCCCAATCCTGCACCCTTTAGTAAGCAAAACCCTTTTATATTATGCTTTATCGGCGGTCTTTTCTCTAATCTTCACGGCGATTGTATCGAAGATGTTTTCGAAGCGGTGAGTCAAATAAGAAAGAAGAACCCATGTATTGAATTTCATTTATATGGCCAAAGGCAACCCGCTGATTTCCTTCAAGATTTCATCCAAGCAGATGGCATTACCCATCATGGCATCGTTATGCCTCTTGAGAAGAAGTTTGAGATTATGGAAAATGCTCATTGCTTTGTCATCCCCTCTTCCTTCAAGGAGGAGAAACACCGGCACTATCGCTACTCCTTTCCCACCAAACTTCCTGAACTCATTGCCTCCGGCCGCCCGATCGTATCTTACGGACCGAAGGAAACTGCGACAAATAGAATACTGGAAACGAATAACCTGGGCCTTCGCATACATGATCGATCAGTACCCAAGTTGGTAGAGTTTTTTGAGACTTTGGTTAGCCAATATCAGGAAGGCATCAAGAAATTTGCCCCAGTTTCTCCAAAGACCCTCGAAAAGTTCTCCGCAGATTCCGTCAGGAGCAAACTTAGAAACATACTTTCCTTCAATTGAAAGCTCTTTGGTCTAACTTACTCAAAATCCCCGCTTTTCGTAGGGCTATGTTGGCCCACCTTCGCCTTGATTACTTTTACGAATTCAATCATTCCATTCCCTTGGGTAACAATTACTGGGTGCATCTTTGGGAGAATGATGCCTACGACTCCTTTTCAGAAATATTCATTCAACAGGAGTATGCAGATTTCATTCCCGATGCACCCATCACAAACATCTTAGATCTTGGTGCCCACTACGGCTATTTTAGCCTTTGGTTTCAAACAATTCGACCGAAAGATAAAATCCATTCAATTCTTGTAGATCCATCTCTTCGTTGTCGTAGGTCTCTTGAGAAATTGGTTGAATCACCTCAACTGCAAAAAAGATTTCATTACCTCCAGTGTGCGATCGGAGATCCTAAATATTCACAAATTAAATTTTTTGATCGACCGTACATGGCTGGTTCGGTTTTCCAATCTGACAGCAATGATCCATCTTATTATACTAATACTTTAAAGATTTCGGATCTTATTTCATCGAATAGAGGCTCATTTGACTTAATCAAGTGCGATCTCGAAGGAGCAGAGTGGGATTTCCTTATCCACTACTCCTCTCTTTTGAAAAATTCTAAGTTTCTGGTTATGGAGTGGCATAGTTGGCATTCGGGAGGAAGCGGTTTTTCTCAGATCGAAAAAAAAATAAACGACCTAGAATTTGAAATAGTTAATTCAAATTCACCCCAAAAAGCCGTTGGTCGGGATGGTGAAGTTGGTCTTATCCTTGCTAAAAATCTTAACTTTCAAAATTGAAGGATTATGGAGAAATCCCAGGAGGAAAAAATGAACTCCAACCTCTCCTTTATGCATTCCATCGATCCTACCCTCTTAAAATTTGGTCAAAATACAGATGGTTTCGAAATTCTCGCCTTCAATCTCTTTTACCGCCCCTAAATAGTAAAAGGAAATGGCTTACTGTAATCGATCGACTAGGTGCCCCAGGGGACGCCCTTATCACTACAAATGTCATCCGGTGTATTAAGGAGAAATATCCTAATTTGAAGATAAACTGCATTACCCCACACCCCGAACTTATCCACCTCGACCCGCACATTGATACAATCAATCTACCCGAAACCTTTTATTCGTTCGATTCAACCTATTGGGAACTTATTGTTAGAAAGGAAAAGAACCAAAATATAATTGAGCACAATATGCAAAGACTCGGTATAGATAAATATGATTACAAGGCTAATTATTTCCTTAGCAAAGAAGAAAAAATTTGGGCAAAANAGGAAATCAANCNNNTTGATANACCTATTTTGGCTATNTGCACCAAAAGCAAAGAAACCGTAAAAAACTGGCCTGAAGNGAATTGGTCGAANTTAATCAAAAATTTAAAANATAAATTTTCCATCATTCAATTGGGAGACGANAAAGAACCTTTCTTCGAGGGCATNCATCGATATGCCGGCAAATTATCAATGCGAGAATCAGCAGCNATNCTCTCTACNACTAATTATTTNATAGGCCCTGACAGTTTGCTTATGCANATCGCGAATGGATTAGATATCCCCAGCATTATTATNTTCGGTGGCTCTCGCCCTGTAGATTGCTTTGGNTACTCCGAAAATATAAACTTGGAGAAGTNNNNTANAATGTAGNCCNTGTTGGATACACGAAGGNTATGAAGAATGCAGCTATCAAATTAAATGCATGCAATTACCAATTGCGTTAGTTCTAAATTCGATATCTGATTTAACTTATAAAACAAATGAATAATCTAACCACTTATATTGCTCTACCGGAAGGTAACATTGATTCGCTCATATGGAATCTGTGCCTATGCATTTTGTTATCTAGCAATCTATGTTAGCACTTTAATGTTTCGTTCAAAGAACATTATCATTAACTACATCACTGGTCATTTCAGTTGTTAAATCATCTCTTGCATTACCCCTTGGATTAGCAGGAGCACTGTCGATTGTTCGCTTCAAAACTCCGATCAAAGAAACATAAGAACTCGCTTACAAATTTTTAGCTATTGTGCATTGGTTTGGGACTTGGTGCCGACCAGCATGAAGTAGCTGTTGTTTCTAGCATTATTATTTTGCTGGTCATATGCCAAATCGATAAATAAAGAATATTATNACTCCTACCATCGCTATTTTAAGGTCAAACATTGAAGTAGATAAGACAAACAAACACTGAATCTCTTCTGTCAATGGTAGAATCTTTTTATACAGCGTCAAATACTAGAAGAAGTGATCCAAACCATGAACCACTTTCTATAACTGCTTTATTTAAGGTAAAAGATGTAAAAGCCATCAATCGATTCAGCAAAGAATTCCAAAAGCAATTCCCTAATGGAAGATTTTCTTTTATTGATGACTACTATATGCAAAACGAATAAAAATGAGACTCTCAACAAATTCGTCTCAAAAATCTTTTCTTAAAAAGTATCCTACTTTNTTTCTNTGTGCTCTGTTTTTATTCACGGGTTTGTTCATGGGGTGGAAAAATACCCCTAGNTCNTTGAAAGCTAATTTTGAGTTGCTTTCAAACACTGAAATTTGGTCAGCACTGAGTGAAAAAAATAAGCTAGATACCATTCATCTAGATGTAAGTTTTAAAAACCTTCAGAAGATTGAAAATAAAAGGAAGATTGCTCTCGAAAATAATCGTTTAGTATCAAGTTCTGATGACTTTGTTAAAGCTAAGCTTACCCACAATGGAAACATACATCCTGTCAAGATCCGACTTAAAGGTGACCTGCCTGATCATTGGTCAAACGAGAAAATTTCCCTGAGAATTAAACTAATAGACTCATGTATTAATGGTTTATCCCGCTTTTCACTTCAAAGACATGGTACCCGTCGAGATACTGGTCAGTGGTTATTTTTAAATTGTTTAAAAAAGGAAGGATGCTTGGCTGTCGATTATGACTTCATAAATTTCTCCTTAAATGGAAAAGACTTNGGTATTTATGCCTTAGAAGGGCATTTTGGNAGAGATATTTTCGAAAAGAACAAAAGACGCGAAGGAGTGATTATTAGTTTTGATGAAAATCGATTCTGGGAAGATAACAGCAAACTTTCAAAGCAACAACAAGGTATCAAATTACTAAAGTATTCTAATATCATTAACCGTAATCAAAGTTCGGTAGAAAAATCAGAATTTCTTACTAGCCAGAGTTTCATNGCAAGAAAACTTTTAGATNAATTTATTAATAACACTGCAAATGCAGCAGATATTTTCGATGCTGATACTCTAGGGAAGTTTTTGGCACTCTGCAGAGTATGGAACGCCGAGCATGCACTATACATCCATAACATNAGCTTTTACCTNAACCCAATTACTTTAAAACTCGAACCCATTGGCTATGATGGCATGCCTGGTTTCTCGGAGATGCCAAATCAATGTTTTTTCCAAAATCCTGCCCCTGAATTATTATGGGTCAGAAAAGTACTTTCTTCATCAATGATTGCNGAAGCTTACAGCAAATATTTATTTAAATATAGTTCGCCTAACTTTCACCACGATTTAGAGAAAACTTTCCGAGAAAAGGAATCTTACTATAGAAATCTCATAGTTAAAAATTTACTTTTTGAAGACAGCAGTACCATTTGGAGTTCTTATTTTACATTGTCGACCACAAACCTTTGGGGTAAGCTTAAGGCTAGACTTAATAAAATTAGAGAAGAGTATAAAGTCGATAAGCCTTTAAGTGCATCTATCTGTCCTTCTAAAGATGGCTTTACCATAAAAACAAAGAACTGCACGAGTAAACCCATTAGATTATTGAATTTGTCTTTTGATCAATCCAAAGAGATACCAATTGAAAAATTAATTCAAGACTTTGACTCTTTTCCTACAATTGTTCCACCACCTCAATACTTCGAAAGCGAAAAAACTTCAAAACACCTTATCATACCCAATAAACATTACCTTAACCATCATAATAAACCATTACCACAAAATTGTACATTATCAGCTACTTACCTTGGTAATGATGAAGTCTTCGAGATTGAGGTCTTGTTTGAACCTTTTGAATCAAGAGTTGGACAGGTAATCCATACCTTGAATACTAACTGGGCAACCTTTGATTTCTTCAAAAAAGAAGGAAAAACTCTTAGAATACCTCAAGGCGAATATGACATCCTCAAATCAATCTACATAGACCATGGATATACATTGCAGATCGATGAGGGTACTACTCTAAGGTTTGCCAATGAAGCTTTTATTTACACTAACAGTCCGCTATCTGTAATTGGAACTAAGGTTAATCCGATTCGCTTTACTGCAAAAAATCAATTTTGGCCCGGGCTAGTTATAAATTCTGCTTCTGCCAGTAGCTCTTTTGTTAATGTCGAGTTCATTAATATGCGAGGAATTGGATCGGCTAATAACATTGACGGTATATCTTTCTCTGGATGGAATCTTACAGGTGGTCTAACGATCTACCAATCACCTGTTCATTTTAATAACTGTTCATTTTTGAATTGTTACTCTGAAGATGCGTTGAATGTTATTTCAACGGAATTNACTNTAGAAAACTGTAANTTTAAGGATATAATATCAGATGCATTTGACGGTGATTTTGTAATCGGCAAAATACGAAATTGTCTNTTTGATGATGTCGGTGGAGANGGAGTAGATTTTAGCGGTAGTACTGCAGATGTTCTAAACAGTAGTTTCAATAATATTACAGACAAGGCAATTTCTGTCGGAGAGGGTAGTAATGTCGANGTATCAACCTGCAAAGTCAATAATGTATCNTTTGGTGTAGTNTCCAAGGACCTTTCTGTTACNANAGNNTCCAATAATACAATTACCGATGCCAAAACTGCTGCTTTCGCTGCATTTCAAAAAAAGAACTCTTTTGGACCGGCATCCATTATTGTTTCACAACCCAAAATATCAGAATATAAGCAATTATTCTTGGTTCAGGATGGAAGTGTAGGTCGCCTTAATGATAAAATTATCAAAACCTCATTCTTTAATACTGCGGAATTATACTAAATTTAAAATATTAATAACAAAGATTATTCAATCACTGACAGAAGGATAGAGCTAAAAGATGTTTTTTCCTNCCGATCATTTACCTTTGATCAAAAAATCAATTAAACTTTCAAGGTTTTCTTTTTACGAACCCTACCCAAGTCGAAAAGTTAATATTGTATATTTTGATGACTTACTTTTTTCTTCATTAGAGGAATCCATCGTAGGGAAAAGCTTAGGTGGTATGGCGATTCACAAAATATCAATCTGGCAAACAAACCCGAATGCAGTGCTGCTGGATTCAGCAAAGATATGAGACTTGCGAGAAGGGCAAGCAGTACCTTCGTTCGATTTTGGTTTAACAGGATTTATCAAACTTTCAGAATAAATACATCTAAAAGTTAAATTTTAATTACTGCTTTAAAGCTAACTTCGATTTGAAAATTTCAAAATCACAAAACACTTCCGCCAAAAGTAATTCAATCGTTTGCTCCCGCTTAAAAACACTTATTATAGTTTTGTCTTCTTTCATTTGTGGAGTCGCATTGGTTCTCTCAGGCATCCCGGGTTATCTTAAAGCTAATTTCACACTACTTCAGAATCGAGAAACTCTGTTGTCCCTTTTTGAGAAAAATGATCTGGAAACCCTTAATATTGATATCAGCTTTAAAAGCTCCAGCAAAATTGCACTCAAACGGGAAAATGCCTTGAAGATCGACCGCTTAGTTGCAACTGATGAGGATTTCGTTCCAGCAAGAATTCATCATAACAACAAAGTTCTCGATGTTAAAATGAGGTTAAAGGGAGATCTGCCTGATCACTGGGACAGTGAAAAAACATCCTATCGCGTCAAGATGAAAGACAAAAAAAACATCTTGGGAATGACTCGATTTTCATTACAGCAACCTGGCACACGAGGCGATACAAGCCAATGGCTCTTTTTAAAGAATCTTCAAATGGAAAATCTCCTAGCCGTAGATTATAAATTTGTAAATCTTTCCGTGAACGGGAAAAAAAGGGGCGTTTATGCAATGGAGGAACATTTCACAAAGGAATTCCTTGAATCCAAACATAAAAGAGAAGGAATCATAATCTCCTTTGACGAGCATAGATTTTGGAGTAAATTTCCACCTGTTCAGTCAAACGTTACTTGGGGTTCTGTCTATCAGGCTTCAGACTTATCAGTTCGCAATAACAAGGAAGTCCAATCTTCTGTAACATTAAGTAAACAAAAAGAAATCGCACTAAATCTCTTGCGAGGACTAAAAGAGAAAAAACTAGAAGGGCATCAAGTCTTCGACTCAGAATTATTAGGCAAATTCCTCGCCATATGCAGAATTTGGAATGCTGAACACGCACTGTTAATTCATAACATCAACTTTTACTTAAACCCATTGACTTGCCTCCTGGAACCAATTGGTTTCGACGGTATGCCTGGGGTTCAAATCGAAAGCCCATTTTGCTATTTTTCCGAAGGTAGAATACCTGATAATTGGTTGAATCAGGTTCTGCGCTCTCCTGCGGTAGCAGAATCATACATTAGGCACTTAAGTGCCTTTTGCAAAAAATCTTATCACAAGAAATTAATGTCGACCTTCAAGGATCAGGAAATTCATTTAAGAAGACTTTTAATGTATAATCTAATTTTCGAAAGTAGTGCTGACATCTGGTCATCCAACTACACACTCTTAACTTATGATATTTGGAACATGCTCGAAAAAAGATTCGAAATTATCCGAAATGAACTGAATGAAAACAAACCGGTACTCNCATATGNAAGACCATTGGATCAAAATTCTTCATCCATTAAGATCACCGTGCGCAATGCATTGACACAACCAATTGAAATAATTGGTTTCAAGAGTGGAAATGATTTTATCGAAGCAAAAACATGTATTGATTCGCCCCAAGACCCAATACTAATGGAATTTGGTGAAAATATTATCATTCCGTTTCAAAAGTTCGGTCAGACTTCTCTGAGTGGAGACCATCAATTCATCCTAAATACCGGCACGCACATAAATAAAATCAATTTTCCCATATGTCTNCTAGTTCGGTTGCTTGGGCTAAANAATACTTTNAGTTTAGAAATCTCCATGGATTCATTTTTTTTTAACCAAAATGAACTTCCGTTTTTAAAAAAAATAAGCGAGCCTCACGAGAAACATGAATTCATCAGAAAGGAAGAAAACTTTTTCATAATCAAAGAAGGGAATCACCAAATTGTTGAAGATCTAATTTTTCCCACTGGAAGTAAAGTTGTAGTTTCTTCCGGAACAAAATTGAGTTTTGAGGAGAATGCATGCTTAGTATCNCTCAGCCCAATTAAAGCAATAGGTAATGCAGCCAACCCAATTATATTTACTTCAACAGAGAATAATTGGCCGGGCATTTTTGTTACAGACTCGAAAAGTGAGTCCATTTTTGAATATGTTCGAATAAGTAATACAACAGGGATTGGAAGTGAAATAAACCCAAAAGGCATTGAAAGGAGTGGATGGACGCTTACAGGGGGTATAACCTTTCATAAGAGCCCAGTTAAAATTACAAACTGCATAATTGAAAATAGTTATGCAGAGGATGCCCTTAATATTTTTTCAACAAATTTCTTAGTTAAGAATTCAACATTTAAAAATACCAATTCCGACGCCTTTGACGGGGACTTTGTTGATGGAAATGTTAGTTATTGTAGTTTTACTGGAATCGGTGGCGATGCACTCGATTTTAGTGGTAGTAATGTCTCAATTTCAGAAACAATTGTCTCGCAAGTCGTGGACAAAGGGTTGTCTGTAGGGGAAGCGAGTGAAATTACGATTAGAAACTGTTCTTTTGATCAGGTTGCATTTGGAGTTGCGTCTAAGGATAATTCTTATGTTACATCTAGTGATGTGACAATAAATCATGCCAAAATTGCTGCATTTGCAGCTTACCAAAAGAAAGAAATCTTCGGNCCTTCTAAATTAGATACAGATAAACATTTAATCACNNATACAAANACGCAATTCCTTGCTCAACATGGAAGTATTATTATNTCAAACGGCATTAAAATTGCCGAAGNGGAATTTTCAACAAATATTCTTTATCCTTAATATTAAAAGAAACCAAATTTATGATCGATCAAATTCAATTTACCCAATTTCCATTTTCCCCATTTGACCTTGCGATTAACTTCGGGATAGGAATTGCTCTTTCAAGCATAATTGGTTGGCATTACCAAAAAAGGGCAAAGAAAAAAGTGTTAAGAAGTGATCTTGGGTTCATTCTTCCCGTCATTTCAATGACCACTCTTCTCATCATTGCCGTAGTTAAATCTTCACTTGCCCTTTCGCTAGGACTTGTCGGTGCCTTATCAATTGTTCGTTTTCGTACACCTATAAAAGAACCTGAGGAACTCGCCTACATNTTTCTCTCGATTGCAGTTGGTTTATGTTTAGGTGCNGATCAAAAAGAGGCNTCATTAATCGGTGTCTTTGTTATTCTATTGGTCCTATCGTTTAACGACATGATTCGACTAAAAAAGGATACACCAAATCCTAATTTGCTATTAACTTTGGAAACTCATCTTGATGAAAATTCAGAAACTACTGTATCGGGGATTACCAAACTATTAAAAGAATGCTGCAAAGACATTAATGTACGGCAAATAGATCACACCCCCAATCAACTGACAATATCATGTCTAGTCCGCTTCGATCAACTTGAAGATGTCGACAAGTTGAACGATCTTTTTATAAGTGAATTTCCTGGNAGTTCGTTCAGTATTCTTGACGATTCTTCATTTCCAAACGAATAGAAATTTCATTTCATTAAATTGGTCTTAGTTACAGATAAAACCATAACTCCCAAAAGGCTTGAACTAAAAAAAGTATACTCAATATATGAGTTTGCTTCCTTAAAAAAGGGTTTGCTCCTTTCAAATCTCAGGTTCCGAAAGACATTTCCTTCGAGGCAAATAAACAGCTTGTATTTTGATAATTCTGAATTTTCAGCTATGCATGATTCTATTTCCGGATCAAGCGAAAGAACAAAAACTCGCCTGCGATGGTATGGCGATTTAGAGCAAGTTATTGATCCTGTCCTGGAATTAAAACATAAGAAAGGTTCACTCTCTTGGAAAGAACTGTACTCAACTTCTCTAAAATTAAAACCGTCTTCGGATAATTGGTTGAATGCATTTACTGCTAATGAAAATGGTTCAGATCATCTAAATATAAAAAGTATTCTACCTCCTGATCATACAATTCCAATATCCTTAGTTTCATATTTTCGTAATTATTTTGAAAGTTTCGATGGCCGAATTCGTGCGACTATAGATATGAACTTGAGTTACAGAGATCAAACACTTCAGAGGCAACCAAACTTTAAAATCCAAAGAAAGGATTCTAGCAAAGTCATTCTCGAACTAAAGTTAGCAAAAGAAAACCTCAAGATGTTAAGGGACTTAACATACAATTTAGGATTCACCCCTCAGCGATTCTCCAAGTATTGTGAATCAACTTTTCAGCATCGGGTGAAATGGAGATAAATTCGCATAACCTATTTCATACTGTCATCATCGAGGTTTATCCTTTTTCTCTCATAGAACGGTATATAAATAAACTTCATTTACTCGGAAACCGTGCTGTAAGAGCTTTTCCGACCTCTGTAAACCTTGGTCAAACAAATCGCCCCCTTCTCCATTCACCCATTTGCTTCTTAAGAAGAAACTGTCCATCAGACAGGAAAACCAAAGGCTGTGGCATTGGAACGCTCACATCGCGATGGAGGATCAACAGTAGAAAACCCCGACTGCCTTGGCCACATTATCCTGTTTTATATTTGTAGCTCTGTCGGATGCTTCATTCATCCGCACCACTTTGCCTCTTCTTCGCAAGATGCAGCTAAGGCGTAATGGAGTCCTTGTTGGATAAACGATTTACACGAATCTTATGATAACAAAATTAAGTGTATGAATTCGATTTTGCCATCTACGGTCATAGATTCCTTAGAGTACATGTTAAAAAACAAATTNGTTAAGATATGAATTTTTTTATTTCCTACCTTAGATGGCGTAAATCTCGAGAGATTGGCGTAAACTTTTTTAGAACAAAAAACTTTAATTTNCCTGATTTATTACTCGTTAATGAAAAAAAGAGATTCTTATACTTCCCCAATAATACAACCTACATTGAGCTCTTTAGAGATGTAATTTTAGATGATGAGTACAAGCTATCCTTATTTAAAAATGAAAATATTATCAATATAGTAGATGTTGGAGCAAATTTAGGAATGTTTTCTATAGCAGCAAGAATTTCATTTAAAAATGCTAATATTCATGCATATGAACCAAACCCCAATAATATTGCTGTCCTAGGAAGCCATGGAAAAGAATTTAACTTTAAAATCTACGAAGAAGCTGTTGGCGTTAGANCAGGGAGAGGCGAATTAACATGTAGTTCATCTCACGATACTTCTGCTCGAATTTCAAATAGAGATGAAGGGCCTATCATTTTATCTGATTTGGACACAGTAATACATCGTTTCAAAACCCGAAAGATTGATTTACTCAAATTAGATTGTGAAGGTGCTGAGTTTGAAATTTTAAAAAATTCGAATGCCTTAAAAGATGTTCGATTCCTCACAATGGAATACCACTTACCAGCCAAAGGTTCGGAAATGGTTTTAGAAGACTTATTTTCAACGATTAATAGATTAAAGTTCAAAGTTATGTATCATGATCGAAGAAATGTTTGCCTAGGAATAATAGTTGCCAAAAATGAAACCTAATTCTCCTAGCTGTGACTTATTTATTCTGTCCGCAGTTACGGATTTGTCATTCTTAAGATTCACCATTCCTCATCAGGTTAATCAATGTAAAATTAATGGTAGAAGGGTGCTAAGGATCGATACATCACCAGTAAGTGGTTACTATAAAAACCATCGAGAACTGTCCAGATTATCAGAACTTAAAGATCTAGGTAATGATTTTCTGAATGAAGGCCTAATTGATGAAGTTTTGCAAATCGATTATAATCGAAAATTTGTAAATGCTACATACCGTAGGCATTTTGGTAAGAATTTCCCTGAAACTCATTGCTTTAGAGGTTATCCATACTATGGCAGTATATTACCATTTGAGTACTCTGATTCAGAATACATTGCACACCTTGATTCCGATATGCTTATCTACCAAAAGGAGGGTTTTGATTGGATACAGTCTGCCATAGAAATCATGGAGGAGAACCAAGACATTATTTGTTGTCTACCCCTAAGCGGNCCTCCACTATCAGAGGGTCTGCTTCATCAGGGCACAACTGAATATAAATTTGATCAGAAAAGAGANATATACCTATTCAAAAATTTTACTAGTCGCATATTTGTTATGAATACAGAGAGGTTTGCATCCTTGCTACCGATGAAAATAGACTGGTTATCATGGAGAGAACCAATCAAAAGTAAGCTTTTGGGTAATGGGAAAATGCTTTGCTGGGAAGTTTCAGTNACAAGTGCAATCGAGCAGTCAACTTTTTACAGAGCGGATCTAGCAAACAAATTTGCATGGTCCTTGCATCCCCCAGAACGAGGGGAAAAATTTAACTCAATGCTTCCCGGATTAATAAGTAAAATTGAATCTGGTTGGTTTCCAAGAAAACAAGCAGGTCATTACGACTTAAATTTAGATTGGTGGATTTAATATTCACTCTTTTAGAATAAATTTTTTCTCAATTAAACTTCTAAATGCCAAATACCTACTCGCACTATTTTTGCTAATATTTGCAATTTTGGTTCTTTACCTACAAAGCCTCAAAGCACCATGGGTAGACGAGTGCTACTCATACTATGGAGTATGGCATGATAATTTTTCAGAATTTTATGATTCCATGCTTACGGGAATCAACTTCTCTCCCCCACTCTACTTTTTGGTTAATTTTTGCCTTCAACTCATTTTCCCAACATCCATTGAACAACTCAGAATACAAAGCTTAGCTTTTATTATCATTGGAATTATACTTAGCTTTTTAATTACTCGAAAAATATTTGGTACTACAATCGCCTTTTTTTCCACAATACTAGTTGTATCTCAGTCTAACATTCTACTTTCGCAGGCACAGGAAGCTCGTCATTACGCGATGTTTTTTGCATGTGGAGCATGGGTTCTATACATGCAATGTTTAAGCGATTTTACAGTAAACAAATTTAAATGGCTAATATTTATNTCNCACTTNTGCCTCTGCCAAGTACATTACCTTGGTATCATTTTCTCTCTATTGAGCGGGACAGCCTATTTTTTAAAATCTAAGAACAAAGGATTATGGCAAAGAATTCCCATGTCTATTACTCTATGCTGGTTTGTATCTATCTTTTCTTACCTTTTTTATTTCACTAGACAAAAGTCGGTTTTAAATACATGGCAAAAACCAAATGAACTCTCGGATTTATTAACTTGTTACAATGAATCGCTCCAAATCCTTACAATCTTAGTTCCTATTATAGCATTTTTGTTAACAACCAAGTCAAACACAGATGCTGAGATTCTATCAATCGAAAAAATTGGTCCTTCTAAACGAATTATTATCACCTCAGTTCTTTGGTTCTCTGTGCCATTTATATTTTGGATAATATCCCGCACTTCTTCTCTAAACCTTTTTGTAGATCGCTATTTTATTCCTAAGGAGTCAGCACTTATCTTCTTGGTTGCTTTCGGATTTAGTTTCATTTTCCAGAAACTACCAAAGCAGATTGAAAAGAGTATTCCCATGCTCGGCACAATGGTAGTTGCANTAATGCTTTTATTACTAAGTACCAAAAGGTCCGCATTTGGATTAAATAAACACACTAACTACCATCATTCGCTGATCATTGAAGAATCGTACCCGATATCAAAGCAGCCAATTGTACTTGCGGGAGATCCAAAATATTTCCCTAACGCTTATTTAGGAAGAAACGAATTTTTATTTGCTTTAAAAAATGATTCGTTAATCGGGCTTTACAAACGATTTTCANCTAAAATAAAATTTCTCGATTAATGAAAATTCTCATTACTGGCATATGCGGATTTGCAGGTTTTTCGATCACAAAAAGATTTTTGGAAAGTTATTCTAATTTGCAAATCATTGGACTCGATAATTTTTCCAGAAAAGGGTCGGAATTAAACATTTCTGATTTAACGAAACTTGGTGTAAATCTCATTCGCGGAGATATTCGTTCTCAATCCGATATTGATGCCCTGCCCAAAGTTGACTGGGTGCTCGATTGTGCCGCAAATCCATCTGTACTCGCGGGACTGAATGGTCAATCATCAAGAAGGCAATTATTGGAACATAATCTCCTAGGTACCATAAACTTATTAGAGTACTGCAAGAGTAATAAAGCAGGACTCATATTATTAAGCACAAGCAGAACTTACTCAGCATCTGAACTAGCTGCTTTGCCTGTTGAATCATCCAATGATCGTTTCGAACTACAAGATTGCAATGTTAGTGGTGTTTCTACCTTAGGCATTTCAGAAGATTTTCCAACAACTGCTCCATTGTCTCTTTACGGAGCGTCCAAGCTAGCTTCGGAAACCTTAATTTCTGAGTACGCTGAATGTTTTGACTTCCCTGCTTGGATTAATCGGTGCGGTGTACTTGCAGGAGCTGGTCAATTCGGGAAAGCAGACCAAGGGATATTTTCTTTTTGGATTCATTCTTTCCGAGAAAAAAAACCTCTCAAATACATAGGCTTCAATGGTTCAGGCCATCAAGTGAGAGATACACTACACCCTCAGGACATAGTTCCCCTGCTATCCCGGCAAATGCTTGAACCCGACTGGGAAGCACCCAAAACAATCAATCTTGGCGGAGGAATTGAGAACTCTATGTCGTTGAAGGAATTGACTTTATGGTGCGAAGATCGGTTTGGTCAAAACGAAGTACTTGCATCTCAAGACAAACGCCCGATTGATGCCCCTTGGATAGTGATGGACTCAACCACTGCACAGAAAGCCTGGAATTGGAGTGTTAAAACTAAAATTGAGCAAATTTTGGTAGAGATTGCTAACCATGCGGAGACACATTCGGGTTGGCTCAAAATAACAAACTAAATTTAGAACATGATTAACTTTTGCGATCTCTCTATTCCCGAAGCTACAGAGGAAAAGATTTGGGCTAAGACAAAGGATTTGGTTAGTGGAAATGGTTACATCCTTGGATCTGAAGTCAATCAGTTCGAAGAAGCATTTGCTTACTATTGCGAAGCCAAGCATTCGATTGGTGTAGCTTCTGGGTGCGATGCCCTGCTTTGGGCTATGGAAGGACTTGGTATCGGCAAGGGAGATGAAGTCATCACAGTGGCAAATACTTTTATCGGCTCGGTTCTTCCGATTCTACGGGTTGGTGCCACTCCTGTTCTCGTGGACTGTGACCCAACAACACAACAAATCGACCCAGAGCAAGTTACCTCGGCAATAACACCAAGAACTTCAGCCATCTTGCCCGTTCATCTTTATGGCAGACTGGCACCGATGGATGAATTGCANGCCATTGCTGAAAAACATTACTTGTTCTTGCTGGAGGATGCGGCCCAAGCCCACGGTGCCAGATACAAGGGAAAGCGAGCAGGTAGCCTGAGCAAGGTNGCAGGCTTTAGTTTTTATCCAGCCAAGAACCTAGGGGCATGGGGAGATGGAGGCGCGGTTACGACCAACGAACAGGAACTATCGGAAAAAATTTCTAAGATGCGTAATTACGGACAGGAAAAAAAGTATTATCACGATACCCTCGGTTGGAACAGTCGATTGGACTCTCTGCAGGCAATTGTTTTATCGGAAAAGTTGAAATTGCTCGATCAGTTGAACGAAAACCGTAGAACTGCCGCAACTTGGTACTACGAGCGACTCAAAGATTCAGAATTTTGCCTCTATTATGAAANGCCAGAAAATGAAGCCGTTCATCACCTTTTCGTCATTACGCACAAAGACAGAGACTCAGTTCAAGAAAANCTNCATTCCAGAGGAATTCCNACAGGCATTCATTACCCAATTCCGATTCATCAACACAAGTGCTTTGCCGATCATTCCTNNGCCAAAGANGAATTCCCTCATGCTGAAAGGCAAGGAAGTGAACTTCTTTCATTACCNATGCATCCGAATTTAACCGAAAGTGAAGTAGATGAAATTTGTGAATGCATGCTTTCCGATTTCTAGATTTTGAAAATTTTATTTTTAGGTTTCGGTAAAATCGGCTTCCTCTGCCTAAGCGAGTTAATTAAACAATACTTTAATATTATCGGTATTGTTCCGCGGGCGAACGACTTGGGTAATTCTGATGACATTTATTCTGTCAGAAACTTAGCAATCAAATCTTCAATCCCCCTGTATTCACATGATGATATAAAGTTTCTTACAAAATCAGATAAACATAGAGATATCGATTATCTAATTTCAGTACAATACGATCGAATCCTTAAAAAAGATTGGATCGAACTGCCTCAAAGAGATGCATTAAACTTGCACTTCTCTCTTTTACCAAAATTAAGAGGGTGCTATCCAACAAAATGGGCAATTATTGAAGAAANATANACTGGAGTTACTTTCCACTCGATTGATCTTGGAATTGATACGGGAGACATAATCGACCAAGTCCGCGTCCCTATTTCTTCATCGGATACTGATCAATCATTATATGCTAAATTAAACGATAAAGCCTTCACACTTTTCAAAAGAAACATTCAATTTCTTAAACAAGGAAATTTTCCTAATCGTTTAATTCAGACGCAATCAAATTCTTCTTATCACCCCAAAAAACTTCCATTTGACGGAATCCTTGACTGTTCCTGGTCATTAGATTTTTGCGAACGTTTTTTGAGAGCTTTTTATTTNCCGCCTTACCCTCCCGCACTTCTTAGAGTAAGGGGTTATAACATAGGTTTATCCCTTCCTGTTAAAATTTGCAGTTCAAAATCCACATCTTGTGGAAAAGTAGACATTATCGATAACTCATTACTTTCGGTAGAATGCTCGGATGGAATCCTATATTTTGATCAAATTTGGGTTAACCACGGATTCATATCCATTAGCAACGCAAGCAAACTCCTACAAAAATTTTTGAAGAATGACTAAAGCTGAGCTTTTGAAGTTAATTCAAGATACTCCAAGTTCGGAAAAGTCCTTTCGAGTCAAATATCGGGGACTTTCCATCTGTGTCGTCATGGCATCATGGAATGAAGAAGGTAAGGTTGGACCTGGTGTTAAAGCTGTTTCGAAACAAATTGTTGACTCCGTCTTGGTGGTAAACAATGGATCAGCGGACCTAACNTCCATTGAGGCTGAGAAGGCTGGTGCGACTGTAATTAATCACCCAACAAACTTGGGTGCTGGAGGTGGTTACAGAACCGGTTGGTTATATGGCTCCCTCAAAGGGTTTGACCTTATTGTAGAACTTGCGGGTGACAACCAAGATGTTCCAAGTGAAATACCAAGAGCAGTAGATAAACTTATTGATGAAGATTTAGATTATGTTCAAGGTTCGAGGTGGCTAAAGGATGGGAAAAGAGAAAATATGACGTTCTCTCGCACTATCTTAACATGGTTATACTCGTTACTATTTAGACTCTTATTCAGAAAAAAGATTACCGATGCCACCAACGGATTTAGGGTNTTTCGTAAAGAGGTGTTGGATAACCCAAAGCTAAATCTTTGGCAGAANTGGCTTTTGNATTATGAGATGGAGCCTTATCTGCTNATCCAAACTTGTCGTGCAGGTTATAAGGTTTCCGAAGTACCTGTCACCAAAAGGTANCATAATGANATGAAAGACAATACAAAGATGGTTCCATTTAAGAGTTGGTGGTCNATTCTAAGACCTTTATTTCTTTTGAGCCTAAGGCTGAAAAAATGAGTCAAATTATTAAAGTTGGTTTAATTGGTGCAGGNCGTTGGGGTCCCAATGTGATCGGTGCGATTAATCGCTTAAATGATGCCAAGCTATTAAAGGTAGCTGACCCCAACAAAGAATCATTATCCAATTTAAATCTAAGATTTCCAGAAGTCACAACTAGTCATTCACCAACAGAAATATTTAAAGATGATCAAATTGATGCGGTTGCCATATGCACACCAGTTGAAACTCACACAGAACTTGTCAAATCTGCACTTGAATCTGGAAAACATGTATTCGTGGAAAAACCCTTTGGGAATGACTCCAAAGAATGCGAATCCTTATGTCAGCTAGCCAAGGACAAAAATCTTATTATTGTTGTGGGGCATGTTTTCCTGTTTAATGCTTCAGTAGTAGCACTTAAGAAAATTATTAAGTCTGGTGAATTGGGACAAGTTCTTCACCTTGAGGCTCATCGCACCAACCTTGGTCCTGTCCGTAAAGATGTTAACGCTGTATGGGATCTCACCTCTCATGATCTTTCAATTTTTGATTTTCTTTTGGATGACTTACCTGAAGAAGTAAGCTGTTTAGGAAGNTGCAAACTTGACTCTAAAAATGAGGATACAACCTACTCCACATTNAANTACCAAGGAGGTATTCTTGCNCATGCTCATGCAAGTTGGTTNAACCCTAGAAAAGTTAGACAGATCACTGTCATTGGNTCAAAAAAAATGGCNTTGTGGGATGATTTAAACTTAGATCATCCAATTACCATTTATGATTCCTCTATCGGTCTAGACCAATCTTATTATTCCGACTCATTCGCTTCTCACAGACTTTCCTACAATCGTGGAAAGGTTGTTTTACCTTCAATTCCAACCAATGAGCCATTACTAGTAGAAATAAAACATTTTATCGATGTAATTCAAGGGAAAGAACAAAATCGATCTTCTGGAAGTTATGGTACTGAAGTAGTCAAAACATTACAGTTTGCAGATAAGTCACTTCAAAATGGTGGTAAATTTCTAACCATATCGAGAAAATAGAAAAACAAATTATAGCCACTAGGACCTTAAAGTTCTTTTTTTCACTACCAATCTGGTGGTTGCTTTTTTTTACCATCAAATCTGCATTACTCGTCAGTAAAGAGCCTCAATGGTTTGGTATATATTCAACTGAGAAAATATCATTCATCCTTTGCTCAATAATTTTGTGCGTACTTTTATATAAGTGGATAAAACATATCGTAATACCTACGAATCTGTTATATTTTTGGGATGCCATCTCTTCTAAATATCGCATTGTTTACTTGTTAACTTGCTTAGTTTCACTAACACCCGTTATTGGAGAAGGCGTCCATATAAGTGAAGACATAGGAGGACAGGTAAAATCATCATTGCAATGGATAAATGGTGAGGTCAGTGCCCCAAACCTTGTACTACAACCCTTAAGTGGAGATTTGGCAATTGACCAAGCAAACTGGAGTCTAAGACCTCCTGGACCAGCGATTCTTCCGGCAGTTGCTATGTTATTAAATCTCTCATTAGGCCAATCTATAAAAATAGTTTTACTTTTATGTTCAATTACTGGTGGTTTGGGATGGGTTTCAGTCTTCGAAAGATTCAATATCAGCAAAAACATTATTTTAATGATAGCTATTCTATTAGGGTTAAAGTGCGGTGCTTCCGTTGATCATTATGCAACTGCAAATATTATTTTATTCGCTCTTACTCCTTGGTTCATAATTTTGAGTCTAAATATTTCAGATAAATTTGGTAATTCANCATTATCCCCAAGACAATATTTTCNTATAGCAATAATCCTTTTNATCTTAGGTTGCTTTGCGTGGATTAAACTNTCTGGTTTAATCGTTGCAGGTACGATNGGTGCNTCNCTCTTTTTTATGCTTTTAAAAAAACAAGCNNATTCAAAAAGAGTTAGCTTTACATTACTATTTATTTTATGTGGCTTATTTTTTTGGANCCCTTTTTTNCTATTAGAAAAGATAAATTACACCCAAACTGAGATTACTGCAGACCAACTATACAGTGCGAATAATAGCGATATTCAGGCACCACTATTCGGTAAATTTTGGGGTGAAAGTACCAAGGGTACTTGGCTAGCCTTCAGTCTACTAGCTTCCCCTGGTTATTCATTGCCCGTAAAAGAAATATCACATGGAATTAGAGACTTCGGTATTCAATTTAAAGAATTTACTCACTGGCTTGAACAAAGAGCAATAAATGAACATGTTCTTATTTGTGTACTTGTCGGATTTATATTTTCTTTTCTCATAGTACTCGAATTAAGAAGTATATGGTTAAAACTAATTATAGATCACCGAATTTCGCTATGTTGCTTTTATAGTCTACCATTTATTGGACTTGCTATCCTTGCGTTTAGATATGAATGGAACTACCTACTTTATCATGCACATACATTTGAGTTTTGGCTAATGATATGTTTGCCCACATTTTTTGCGTTCAATACATTAAACTCATTAAAGTTACCAACAGTTACTCTACTTGGAGTTATCATCGCAATACCAATGTTTAATTCTATGGAAAAATTAGCCACATGTGTTTTCAAAGAAACTAATGATTTTATCTCATTGACGGAGAGAGAACGAGGACTTTCCAATAGTCGATTCTCCCAAGCAATTGAATACATTGAAAACGACTCTAAGCATGATCTAGATATCATTTATTTTCTCCCCGTTGGCGATATGGGCGATCTTGTTTTAAGATCTAAGATGAGAACTATGGCCACTCACTTTTCCGGTGATAATTTCCCGAAAACTCAANNTTACAGAACTAGTAAAAAATTAAATATTTACCTAGCATATGANGAAAAATTGTCTCAGATTCCAGAATTTCTAAAAGCAACTAGCGAAAAATTTCCAAATTCCATTTCTAAAAAGACAATTTTAAAAGGTAGAATAACTATAAAAAAAATTGAATTGTATCCGTGTCCTTCAGTAACTTAAATAAACTATCTGTAATAATACCAGCTAGAAACGAGGCGGACAATTTAAAAGAATGTATTTCAGAAATCTCAAGAGAATTAACATATCATTCAATTGTTTTCGAAATATTAGTTATAGATGACGGAAGCACGGATAAAACTTTAGATCTAACTAAGGAAATCAACGAATCGATTCCTTTCGTAAGATGCATAAAAAACTATGGAGAAAATGGGTTTGGTCGAGCGGTTTGTCTCGGCTTAGATAATTTCACTGGCGATGCTGTTGCTCTTATGATGGCAGATCGCTCCGATTCGCCTAAGGATTTAGTTTNCTATTGGAAATGTATTCAAGATGGTANTGANTGTGTATTNGGAAGTCGGTTCATTCAAGGNGGAAAAGTTTACAACTATCCNCTTGNTAANCTAATNGTCAACCGNTTGGTCAATACAATGATTCGGTTTGCGTTTAATATACACCACAATGACATAACCAATGCATTCAAAATNTATCGACGTGAAGTNATTGAAGGATGCAGACCNTTCATCTCTCCCCACTTTAATCTTACTGTAGAGATACCTTTAAAAGCAATTATTCGAGGATANANATGGACGANTNTACCNATCTCATGGAGAAACCGGACGAAAGGCATAGCNAAATTAAAATTAAGNGAAATGGGATCNCGNTATTTTTTNATAATAGCATATTTATGGCTTGAAAAATANTTTAGTCGAGGTGACTACCGAAGAAAATGAATTCAGAAAAAAATTTAACACAAATTTATGAAAAAAGATTTTCTGGGCATGAAAATTACAGAAATCNNGTATGGAANATTCTGATTAATGACTTTTTGTCCAAATGGATAAAAAGTACTGACCACATACTCGANCTAGGATGTGGNTACGGAGAATTTATTAACCATACAAAATGTGANGCAAGACATGCGATGGATCTTAATCCAAAAACNANATCACTTTTGGATAAAGAGATCATTTTCCATCANCAAGATTGCTCAGAATCNTGGNANATAAGCTCAAAATTCTCTCGATTTAGTATTCACAAGTAATTTCTTTGAACACTTACCAGATAAAGAGTCTCTCGATCATACAATGGGCGAGATAAGAAAAGCCTTAAAACCAGGGGGAAGACTTATTGCAATGGGNCCAAACATAATTGTCNTGAAAGGACANTACTGGGATTTNTGGGATCATCATGTTGCTCTTTCCGAGCAATCCCTGTGCGAGTTGNTTCAAATTCATGATTTNACAATTGAGCAATCCTATTCAAAATTTTTGCCCTACAATATGGTNCGTGNAAAAGANCGNCCATTATTTTTGCTTTCCATATANTTAAGATTTCCTTTNTTATGGAANCTTTTTGGAAAACAATTTTTNATAGTAGCGAAAAAATANTTAANTNCAANANATCTTACTTNTTNTTCTTTGTTGNTACGCTTTTTTGCTCAACAATATTCACCTANTATTATTTTTTGTTTACGNACGANTACCCTCCTGGGAATGCTCAAAATATTGCCTCAGGANTGGCAGATAAAGTTTTTCAAACAAGGATTCTNGTACCTTTTNTAGNTGACTTTCTCAAACCGTGTATNCCAATTCTGTCTTTTTTGTTTGGTTNGTTAATACCCTACCCAATTACCTTCGATGTCATACTTCAGATAATAAATATTTNATNCCTAACATTACTTATTTTGTCCACTCCAGTNCTGCTCAAAATGCTCGAGTGCNNAGTNTCTAANTGGAGTGCCTTCNTNTTATTTATCCCNCTTTCATGGAATTATATTGCGATAAATGGATTAATCGATGGTGCCGGTCTCTTTTATTGTTATGATATTCCCTCACTTGCATTCTATTCGATCGGATTAATTTTCTTTCTTAAAAACAGTTGGTTTTGGTTTTACCTTATATTCATTTTCGCAAATTTAAATAGAGAGTCAGCGTGCTTCATCAGTCTTTCTGGATTTTTATTACAATTAAAACTATACAAAAACCCGAAGTTGTTCCTTAGACTAAACCAAAATCTGATTATCCACATTGTTACACAAGCTATTCTGTGGATCTTTATACGTTCTACACTGAGCTGGATTTATCGAGGAAATCCAGGCTTATTTTTTGAAGAACCACATTCTATGGGAATTTTTTTAGCAGGAATTTGGAATGGTAATTCTCATTGGGCAATGCAAAATGTTGCATGGTTCTTAACTCTTTTTGCCGGTGTTTGGTTAATACCTGTGATTGGATTCAATAAGCTGAGTTCTTATGGAAAAAAACTCATTCTTGTTGGAGTAATATATATAATCTGTTTGTACTTTCGCTCCAATATGATGGAAACCCGAGTGTATAATGAGCTTAATGTCATAATTTCAGCATGTGCAATTATTTGCCTAACTAATTGTATTAAAACAAAAAGAGGCTTTGCTTAGAATTCTCGTTATTTACTGTAATTATGGAAGACTTGGTAATCGTCTGCATACGCACGCCAATGCAGTAGCATGGTGTATTGAAAATAACTACAACTTAATCAATCTTAGTTTTTCTGACTATGCAGAATTATTTAAAAATTCACCAAAGCACAACTCCGGAAATCTTAATCAAAGCGAAAATTTCATAATCAAATCTCTCTCCAATAATTTATTTAGAAACTTCCTAAAAAAACTGCTTTTGAGTGATAAGTGGTTAGAAAGACTAACATGGATCATTAACCATATAAAACCAACTAATTTTGAGTTATTAAGAGAATCAGACCTAAGTCTTCAAATAAACCGAAAAAAGATAAATCTCATTAAACACTGGGATATAAGATTCAATAATTGTATAAAAATNCACCAACATAAACTTCGAGACCATCTAAGACCAAAAAAGAAATTTGTAACTACTGCGGAAAAGATCATCGAAGAACTAAGATCAAAATATGAGTGCGTTGTTGGCATTCATGCAAGACGAGGAGATTACGCAACGTATTTGGATGGTATCCACTATCATTCCTGGGAATCATATTTANNTTGGGCTAATCAAACTAAAAAAGTAATAGTAAATTCAGGTAAAGGAAAAGTTGGATTTGTGATATGTTCTGATGAAAAACTACCCTCCTTGTTTCGTAACGATAAAGATGTCTACTTTAACTCAAGTAATGAAATTATGGTCGATCTTCATTTACTTTCTATGTGTGATTTCAACTTGGGACCACCAAGTTCATTTGGCACTTGGATTTCGTGGTTTGGTAAAGTACCTAGACTTATTCTTAATAGTAAAACTGTTGTAACTTCATTAGATCAGTTTAAAGTTTGTGTTACATGTTAATTTTTACTTATCCACTGGTTTAAGAATTAAATGATCAAAAAACTTAAGTACCTAAAATATTACGCTAGTGTTTTNCTTCANAANTGGACNGTANAAAANGATTCGTACGCNCAACACGGTGAAGACAAATTANTTGAACTTNTACTTCCTGAAGGAGTAAATAGCTTTATTGATATCGGTGCTAATGANGGAGTATTATTCTCAAATACATATAAGTTTGCGAAAAGTGGAGCCCGTGGCCTTTGTGTTGAACCATCTAAGAATTCATACAAGAAACTAAGACTCAACCATTTATTTCATCGAAATATCATTTGCATAAATACAGCCATTTCAGACACTAATGGAAAAATTTATCTTTGTGAACTTGGGTACGAATCAACACTTTCAAGTGTCAGTACAAAAAAAACAAATAATTCATATGCAGTAGATTGCCTCACCTTTAACAATATTTTAGAGAATAATCCTAACTTTATTGAAGTGGACTTACTAACAATCGATGCAGAAGGCCATGAAAAAGAAATCCTTCAAGGATTAACTAAAATAAATTTCAAAGCTAAAGTAATAATAATTGAGTCCGATAAGAACCAACCTGATGCACTCTTAAAATTCAGTGCTCTAAGAAAATACAATGCACTTTATAATAATGGTATTAATACTATATTAACACATGAAAGTGAATTTTTTAATGAATTAACAACACTCCCCAATGGTTTTGTGAAATGCTGAATTCTATAAAATTGTTTGTAAGAGAAACTTTGAATAGGCTCGGGTATGAGTTACAAAAATCTGAACTGTTGACCACATCAGATGACCCATTTTTTATTTTATCCAAGTTACTTTGCTCAGATGAAGTAAATTCTATAGTTGATGCCGGAGCATCAATTGGTGAAACATCTAAACGATTATCAAATTTTTTCCCAAATGCAAAAATTTACGCAATTGAACCATTCCCCCCATTTTTCGAAAAATTAAGTTGTTTATCGAAAGATAATTATAACATAAGTGCACACAATATTGCGTTTTCTAATTTTAATGGAAAATCTAAGTTAAACATTAACAAGTCAGAGGGAACTAATTCTCTTTTGGATTCAAATCTCGAGTATTTGAGGATTTTTGATGATTTATTAAAAAAAGAAGATCAAATTGAAGTTAGCTGTTTAACGCTTGATTCGTTTACAGAAGAGAACAAGTTAGAGAATCTTGATATTTTAAAATTAGATCTTCAAGGTTATGAAGCAAAAGCTATAGAAGGTGCAAGCAACCTTTTACAAAATAATAAAGTTTGTGTTATTTTGTGTGAAATAATTTTCGAAGAAATATACAAAGGACAAGGTAACCCATTTGAACTAATGAATTTACTTGTGGAAAAATATTCATTTAAATTTTTTAATCTTTATCAGAAGATTTACCACAATGGTAAGCTGTTACAAGCTGATGCCATTTTAATTCATAAATCTAAATTTGATGAAATATGGAGTAATTGTGAGAAAAACTTTCATAACCATTCTAAATTCTTGCTTTAGTTTCAGGTTTTAATTTCATTGATTGATCAAATTTTTGGATTAATAATACTAAAAGCTAATAATCATAATTTTGAATGACTAATAACGATAAATACTATCTTCAAAAAGCAATAAGTGAAGGATTTATAAATGGTAGATGTCTAGAAATTGGCAGTGCTCTTGAATGGTCTTCAATTATTCCAAAGATGAAAGCTCTAAATTTTGATGTATACGGACTTGATATAAGTGAAGGTAAATATGTTGATTTCATTATAAATTTAGAATCCGAATATGAAACTATAAAAAAAACTATCGATAAAACTTTTGATACCATTATCTGCTTTAACACAATAGAACATGTTTTTAACCCTGTGCTCGTATTAGAGAATTTATCTAATTTACTAAACCCAAACGGTACTCTCTTAATCAGTACTCCAGTAATGTGGCCTATTCATGGATATCCGTCAGACTTTCACCGACCACTTCCAAATTTCTATGAAGAATTTGCCAAAAGATATAATTTTGAGATAATTCCAGATTTCTTTCAATATTTAGGTTTTGGTCCCGTATCAAATTACAAAGGTGAAGGTAAAACTGGTTTTCCACCGCCACTTCACCATGGTTTAAGATTTAAAATGGGTAAATTTATACATAAAATTTTCAATACTTTTGGCCGTGAGTATCTTTACCCGAATCATTTAGCGATAGCTATTACACTTCGTAAAGTTTAGTTGAATGACTCTATCTTGTGTAATAATAGCTTTTAATGCAGAGAAAACTCTTAGTACTTGCATAGAATCAATTCAAAAACAAACAATTCCATTACTTGAAATTATAGTAATTGACGACAATTCTAGTGATGAAACTGTTAAAATTGCTAAATCCTTTAATTGCAAGGTTTTCAAAAACAACACAACTCTCGGTCGTGGATACTGTAGAAATAAAGGTGTAGAAGTTTGCAAGTCAGATTTAATCTTATTTTGTGATTCCTCTAATTATTTGAATACGAATTTTTGCGAAAAAGCATTAACTTATTTTAATTCTGATTATCCAAGTGCAATCTTTGGAAGTATAAAAAACTGTCCAAAACTTAATGACGTTTTAAGCAGATGGCGAGGCCGACACCTCTTCAATGAAACCGATTACTATCATAACGATGTAATAATCTCTCCTACATTAATAACATATGCTACAATTCTTAGGAGAAAACATGTCATTTCAGTTGGCAATTTCAAGACGAATTTAATGCAATTCGAAGATTTAGATCTAGGAAAAAGATTAATTGATCATAATTTTACAATCTTATCTCTACCGTCCTTAATTACCTTTTCATGTAGGTCTGAAAGTATAATGACGATTTGTTCACGTTACAATCGATGGAATACTCTTAACCTTGATAAAAAGAGATTAACACCGTTTATTTTTTTTAATATTCTAAAATCTTCTCTAAGGATATTTTTGGTTAAGGATTTACAATCTCGCGACTTATATTGTTGTTTATTTTCCTTGTTCTTTCCACTACTATTTCTGACAATTAGAACTTTTTTTCCTCATAATTTTAATAAGTGAGTTTCAATGCAGCCATTGTAATACCTATTTACAATAAATACCAATCCTTAAACACATCAGAATTAAATCTATTCGAACAAATCAAAACTGTTTTTACGAATCGAGAAATATTTATTATACTACCGAAATCCTTGGAAAATGATTGGGAGAAAAACAGCGAATTCAAAATCATTAGTTTCAATGATACCTTTTTTGAAAGCAAACTTACATATAGTAAATTACTTTGTCGTAAACTATTCTATGAATCTTTTTCAGATTATGATTATATTCAGATTATTCAGACTGATTGCTGGGTCTTTGAAGACAAACTCGATTATTTCACAAATCTAGGTTTCGATTATATAGGTGCACCTTGGATGGAAGGTGGATTTGATGGATATCCAAAAGAGAAATTGTGGAAAACTGGCAACGGGGGATTTTCTCTACGGAAAGTTTCAACTTTTATAACAATCTTGGAACAAATTGGATATAGTCAAAAAGGTAAATTACCAGTTTTCAAAACTGACCAAAAATCCCTCAAGTCTATTATTAAAAATTTTGGAATTAGGAATAACTTAAAGCACTACACTAAAGAAGTTCCTGGAGAAGATATTTTCTGGTGTATGTATGTGACCAAAATTTTTAAACCATTTGAATTCAAAATAGCAGACCCAGTCACAGCTGCGCATTACGCCTTTGAAGTTTTACCTCAATTTCTTTTTGATAAGATTACAAATGGGAAACTACCAATGGGGAGTCATAATTGGATGAATAATAATCCTGAATTTTGGAACAAGTATATTCCATGAGAATTAAAATTTCACTAATACGGTTATTGAAGTCTCCCTTCTTTTGGCTTTGTGCTCTCTACATGTTAACCGCCAAAGGACACATCGAAATCATTGATACAGAATATTCAATCCGGACAGCCAAAGCGATCATTGAAGAAGGCACTATGCTTATCGAACCAGTAGATTCCAACAACAAAATGCCGGTCATTTTAGGTACTGATAAGATTTATTCCCAGTACGGAATTGGTCTGCTCGCCATTTTCATACCGATAATCAGTTTAGCAAAATTCCTCAGCTTTTCTTTTGGATTTGAAGAGGTAATGCTATCCCATTTCATTCTCTCCTTCTATAATATGCCATTTGCACTCCTTGGTTTGTGGCACTTTAGAGAAATTCTAAAAAAGCTTGGTCAAAATCATAATACAGCAAATTTTTTAACGATATGTTTGGCAACCGGGACAATTTTTTGGAAATATGTGGTAACGGACTTTTCAGAGATAACTCAGATTGCTCTTTTACTAGGAGCAATCAATAGTTTTGTAAATGTCAAACACCCCAAAAGATGGCTTTTCGTGTCAACTTATTTAAGCCTTCTTGTGATACTAAAACTAGTTTATGTGATTGTGATTCCCCCGTTCGTTGTCCTCGCAATCATTGATGGGAGGAGAAATCATCGCACTATCCCAAATTTAATGCATGGAATCGCCATTCTTTTACCCAGTGCCCTACTATTAATGTATATTAACTGGATTAGATACGGATCTATTTTCGAGTCTGGTTATGGTAGTGCACAAAGCGAATTCTCGATTCATTATTTACTAAGAGATTGGCAAGACTACTTAATCTCACTTGATAGAGGAATCATCCCATACTCTCCGATTATTCTCGTAGGATTTCTTACAATTAAAAAATTTTTTGTAGTTAATAAAGAGACCCTTTTTTTGATTGTTTCCATATGCATATCTTTATATATTTTAACCGCAAGTTGGGTTGGTTGGAAGGGTGGTTTTTGCTGGGGGAATAGAAACTTAGTTCCAATTGTCCCACTTATTTGTATATCCTGGGCTTTTTTAGATTGGAAAAACTTGTACCATAGAATTTTTTATTTATTGTTATTTTTAATTTCAATTCCTTTTCGAGTTGTTGCGATCAGTTTAAAAACTCATGAGTGGTCCGTACTTTCGAGAGAATTCAAAGACCATCCTGACCCATATTATATTCCCAGCGAAATAGAAGGTAGTGCAAAGTTATTTTATGAGAAATTGTTCAATTATTCGGGTAAATATAACACAAATACTTTTGCTCATGAACATCATCATTCTATTAATCTGTCCAATTACGAAAGTTTCATAGGTTTTAACTTTTGGCCAGTACATGCATGTAAGCTTTTTGATCCTTCTTTAGTTGGAATAATAGGAAAAAGCGTTCTTGGATTAAGCATTCTCTTATCAGTCAGCCTAATCATTTTCTTTTACCCAAAATCTCTCAATGACTCATCAAAATTTTAAATTAATGAGCACAAAAAATCTATCCATTATAATTCCGGTCTATAATGAATCTAAATGCATTGCGAAAACTATAAACACTCTTCAAACAGTTCTCCTAAAGTCTGATATTGAACATGAAATAATTATAGTAGACGATGGCTCCACCGATAAGAGTCGAGCTATAATAGAGGAAATGAATCGCATTATTTTACTCAGACACCCATCCAACAAGGGGTACGGTGCATCTATAAAAACAGGGTTATCTAGATCAAAATACGATAATATTTGCATAACGGATGCAGATGGCACTTACCCTCTGGAAAAAATCCCCTTCCTTGCTGAGAAGATGAATGATCATGATATGGTGGTTGGTGCTAGAATTGGTAACGATGTTAATTATTCCTGGTTGCGGAGTATTCCTAAATTTTTTCTGAGACATTATGTAAATTTCATCACCAGTAGTTCCATTCCAGATATAAACTCTGGGTTGCGAATTTTTGATAAGGGTAAAGCCAAGCAATTTCACAAACTCTACCCAGATGGCTTTAGCCTAACAACAACTATAACGATTGCCTTTATAACCAGCGGATATTCGATTTTATACGAACCGATTTCTTACAAAAANAGNATTGGNAAATCTAAAATCCAACCTATTNGAGACACANTAAGATTCTTCCAACTTATTACTCGACTAGGNATGTATTTTGCNCCNTTNAAAGTTCTATTTCCTTTTATCCTAGGTCTTGGAAGTATGTTTTGTTTAAGTTTAGGCTACGACATTTTTTTATTACATAACATTACAGATAAAACAATACTACTTTTACTCTTTTGCCTAAATACGATATTCTTCGCTCTAATTGCAGACATGATACATAAGAGAATTAGTCCTAACTTCTGAAGTATTTCCCGAAATTACTTAAAGTTGGATCAAGGTTTATTGTAAGTAGTGCTTTAAGCTTTTGTTTAAATATTAGTATCACAATCTTTTTATGTGAACGAATGAATTTTTCAGAAAGAAACGCATTTGCGACTAGTTTATTCATAGTTTTCATAATTAATTTCTTTCTGATGAAGTATTTCACATTTAGATCGAATCCCGCCTCTTTATCAAAACAATTGATAAATTACACTGCATTTGCAATTGGCTTTCGTTTTAGCGAGTATTTTTTATTTCGGATTTTTTACTCATGTCTGTGTTTTGATTATCGAATTGTTGTAGTAACAGTTTTATCTGCTTCTACTTTGCTTAAATTTTTCACATACAAATATATTTTTGATAATCCAAGGAAGTAATTATTAGAATCTCTTACCTACACCCCTACATAAGTTCAAGGCGTAAGGACTTGGAGAAAGGACTATACCCAAAGCATCACTTTTGGGGATGCGATGCGATTAAAAATGAAAGTTTGTGGAAAACTTCGGTTATTACGAAATCAAACATCACAATCCCTAGAGTCATAAACAGATTATTGAATCGTCTTATTTTTCGTAATTCACCGGGATTTCACTACGAGTTTGCTGCTTGGAAAAGTGATNAAAATATTGATCTTATATACTCAGTATGCGGTCCCCTTTCATTAGTCAGATTTTACAAAACCACCAAAGTAGTGTCATGGGTTTTTCGACCTCCTAGTGAAACTAAGTTATTAATAACAGATCCATACAATTTCAGAAATCTATCCGCACACAAAGGCTTTTTATGTTTAACTCGAAAGGCACATGATCATTTCTCTCAATTTGCCCCCTCGAAGTTTATCCCNTGGTGCGTTGATCAAGANATGTTTGATGGCAANCCTCCTCTTCAGAATCCCGAAANACCTTTTTTNCTAGCTAGTGGCAAGACAGGCAGGGATTATGAAACNCTTGTAAAAGCTGCCANTGATATNAATGCTGAAATTCGTATTATTGGGCCAAGTCTCCAAAGACCNANNGATTTACCACCAAATGTAAATTGGATAGATACATCTTCTGATCCACCNGATCAGGCAATAGACTACCTTACCCTTCGAGAATGGTACGCTCAGTGTACGGCAGTTTGTATACCACTAAATGGAGATGCGAATGACACTTGTGGATACACAAATATGCTTGAAGCTATGGCAATGCGTAAGCCGGTAATGATGACTCAATCAGGTTGTTTGCACATAAACCCTGAAAAAGATGGATTTGGCTTTCAGATAAAGCCAAAAGATATTCGGGGCTGGGTTGACGCAATTAATCATCTTCATAAAGATCATAAAAAAGCACTAGCAATGGGCTATCGGGGGCGTGAAATCGTTGAAAGAGACTTTACAATTGAGCGCTTCAACAAAGATATACTCGTATTTATCGAAACAATTCTAAATAAAAGTTGAACGAAGAGTGTAATATTTTTTTTAGTGTCGTCATACCGACTTATGAACGTCCCGATGATTTAAGAATATCACTTAATTCACTAGGTAAAGACATTCAGCTAGGATCTCCCTCGTATGAAATTATTGTTACGGATGACTCCAAGTCCGAAGAATCTAGAAGGATGATTGAAAGCGAATTCTTCGATGTATCTTGGGGAAAAGGAAAACAGAATGGACCAGCTGGAAATCGAAATGCTGGAGTGGAAAGGGCTAATGGTAAATGGATCGTATTTTTGGACGACGACTGCATCGCACAAGAAGGGTATCTAAACGCCTATGCAAAAGCGATTAGTGACAATCCGGGTGTCCAAGTGTTTGAGGGGCGAATTTTTGCGGATCGACCAAGAAGAACATGGTCTGAAGGCTGCCCAGAAAATGAGCATGGCGGGATGCTCTGGACGAGCAATCTATGTGTAAGTCGAAAATTATTCATCGAATTAGGTAAGTTTGATGAAAGGTTTACAGTTGCATTTGAGGATGTAGATTTTGCTCAACGCATAAATGACGCTGGGTTAAAAACCATGTTTGTTAAAGATGCCTCCGTATGCCATCCATGGCGTACACTCAAGCAAACAGGTAAGAACTGGAAACCGAATGGATACGAATGGATTGAACTTAAAAATTTTCTAGATAAACATCCAAATGCAAAAGATCATAACTCACCATTCGTATATTTAAGACACCTAAAAAGGATGGTTATAAAAGACATGGTAACTTGCATCATAAAATACAAGGGAGCAGGAATTAGTATTTGGTTAAGCAATTTAATAACTACCAGCTATGTGATATTAAAGTTAATCCAAAGAAATTGTAAAGTAGAGGATTTCCTAATAGGTCGGCTTCCGCTCATTTATAGTCTTTTTGCTTTGATGAGGAAAACTCCAAACTATGAAAAAATTTTATACCTTAGGAAAGTAAAAGAAAGTTATGTAATCCTTGATATTGGGGCTAACGAGGGATTGTTCAGTACCCTCTTTGCAAAGCTAGTCAAAAATAAGGGAAAAGTTTATTGCTTTGAGCCAGTATCGATTAACTTTAATAGACTGCAAAAAAATGTAGAAACTTTTGCATGGGTGACTTGTTTTAAAAAAGCAGTGGGTGACAAAAATGAATCTAAAGTTATTAACTTCTCAGAATCAGATTTACAAAAATCGACATTGATCAACGATAATAATTTAAAGAATTCTCAAAAGGAAGAGATAGATCAAATAAAAATTGATGATTTTGTTGATAAGTCTTCAAAAAAGGCAGTACATTTTATAAAGTGCGATGTTGAAGGATATGAATTTGAAGTTCTACTTGGAATGAAAAACTTACTAATCAATTTTAATCCTGAGCTTTCAATTGAAATTACAATCGACAACAATGAGAGAATCAAATTATTTCAATTTCTTCTTTCGTGTGGTTACAAAAAATTTATTAAAATTGAGAAAGGGTTCCCTAACATTGATCCAATAAATAACATCCCACATGATAGTTATTTTTACCTGTATGCAACAGCTTAATTCGAGAAATGCTTTTTTTTGAGAATAAAGTAGTTATATTTTTAACAAAGACTAATTGGGATTATTATTTGCACCCATACCGAACTCTTTACGCAAAGGAACTTTCAAAGAGTGTCAAAAAAATCTACTGGATTAATCAACCTACCCGAAATCCATTGAGATTCATCTCAAAATACTTCAAAAACAAAAAAATATCTCAATCAGTAATTGTCTTCACACCATTTATGCTAAGTTGCACGAATGAAAATATGTCAAAATTGAATGCATCAATCTTGAGATTTCAATTTTTTTTTCTGATTGGCAAAATTAACGCCAATACTATTCTTTGGTCTGTATATTGTTCCCACAGAAATTTCATCACGCATTATCCATCTGCCTATAAAATATATTGGCCAGGTGATTTATTTGATCCATTAGCAGAACAAAATTTATTAAAGGAATATAACTTGTTGATGCCTTTAACAGAAAAAGGATATGAGTATATCAAAAAAAGGTATCCAAAAAGGGTAATACTTTCTACAACAGGATGCGACGAAAATATTTATTCAGTCACAAGAGTTCAAAAACAAGAATATGTTCCTTTTGAACTACAATTTTCCGATAACCTTAAGATAATAGGTTATGTAGGAAATATTTCGGACTTTCGTCTAGACTTCAAACTTATAATCAAACTTTTAAATAAATTCACTAACCTAAGATTTGTTTTTATTGGAATATCCGACAAATCTAAAGCAACAGAATCGTATCTTTCTATATTAAAACGAAAAAGTAATTTCAAATTAATTGAGAATTTAGAATATAATAAAATTCCTTTTTACATTAATCAATTCTATGCGGGTATCATACCGTACAAATTAAATCATTTTAATTCAGGAACTAATCCTAATAAATTTTATGAATATTCTTCAATGGGCAAAATTACTATCTCGAGTGATATACCTTCTCTACGAAAATATCATCCATCTATTTTAATTTGCAACAACGAGCAGGATTGGATCAATCAACTATCAAATTGTTTGGATTGGAATATCGATGTTCAAAAATTAATTTCAATTGCTACAAATGCATCGCCCAAGAAAAGTCTTCAGCGGATGAGTAAATTTATTTTAAATCAAATTTAAGAATGGATTTAATTCATCATTTTCCACAATTTACACTTAGACATAAAATAATAACACTACTTTGTAATCTTAAAATTCAAGACCGTTATACAGTTTGTAATTTTAACAATCACTCATCTGCCATAGTTGATCTTTTGGATCCTGAACCTAGAAATACTTTTATCACGGGCACTTTCGAACCATTCTTCTTTAAAATTGCACTTGCATTTCTTTCAAATAATGGAGTCTGCTTTGATTTAGGTGCAAATACTGGTTTCTGTTCTTTTGGTCTAGTTCAACAGAAACCAAATGTTCACTACCACATGTTTGAGGCGAATGAAGATTTAGTTAACCAAATTGCAAAGTCTATAAAACTTCCACAAAACGAAAACACTCAATTTTTTAATAACCACTGCTGTCTAGCTCAACATGAAGGGTTTTCCTATTTTAATATAGATCCTAATCAAGCAGGACAGTCACACACTTCTACACATGACCAACTAGGAATCAGAATTCAAAACATGTTACTCGATCATTATTGCGTACAAAATGATATTTCAGAGGTAGATTTTGCAAAAATAGATATTGAAGGACAGGAGTACCCTGCGATTCTTGGTTGGGAGAAATTCTTAAAGCATAAAAGAGTCAAATCCTTATTCATGGAATCATTTCCAAGAAATGTCCAAAAGTACGGCATTGATATACGATCACCTCTAAAATTTTTAGAAAATCGAGGATATCAACTTTTTCTTTGTAAAAAACAAGACTTTGCAAGTTTTGCAGAACAGCCTAATATTGTAAGTTTCCCATTCGGAAATCTCTTGGTCGCAAAGTTTAAAGCTCGCGAATATCCAGTTGATTTTTCGACTGAAGTTTTGGCTGTTTGTAATTAATACATTAAAAATTTAATAACTGCTCAAAACTATTTTTTACAATTCAATAAAAAATTTTTTTATATTAAGAAATAATGATTTGGGAGATGTGCTGGTTGCCACTCCCTTGTTAAAAGGCTTGAAATTAGCATTCCCTGACTCCAAATTATCGATTGGAGTTGGTGATTGGGCCAGACCTATTTTGAATAATAATCCTTATTTGGATGAGGTCATTACATGCAATGCACCGTGGCATAATAAGCAAAATTGCAGATTCCCCGCTAACTCACCTAAAACATTTTTCGAAGGTCTGCTATATATTCTTTTCTCTAAGGAATCACGATATATCTCTTCAAAGAAATTCACTCATGGGATAGATGTCTTGGGTAGCAGACAAGGATCCTGGCTAATGCGAAGGGCAAAGATCACAAATAGGTTCGGAGTCAAGGGCTATGCCGGCGGGGATAACTGGTGCACAAAATGCATAGATTTTAAAGAAGAAAGGAAGGTGGCAGTAGCTGGCTTAAAATTTCTAAATCTCATGAAAGCAGTGGTAGATATTGAGCCAAGACCAACTATTTTTCTAACTGAGAATGAAGTCAATGAAGCACAGCGAAAATGGAACGCAAATGATACAAAAATGAAAAAAATAATCATAGCACCCGGAGGAGGGTTCCTTGAAAAATGCTGGGGTGATGAGAACTTCAATCTTTTAACAGAACTTCTCCTTAAAGAAACCTCGCTAGTCATCTCAATAATAGGATCAAAAGAAGATCGGGTAAGAATTAAGGTTCATGAAGGTGATCGACTAAAGAACTTGTGTGGAAACCTAAGTTTAAGGGAATCTGCAGCGATGGTATCGCAAAGCGATTTTGTGATTACAAACAGCTCGCTTTGCATGCATTTAGCAGGTGCGTTTGAAGTTCCCTCACTTACATTACTGGGCGACTGGTATGATAGTGCAAAACTACACCATCTACAATGGGGATATCCTGAAAGCACGATTAAAGGAAAGGAGTTGAAAGCATCCATTAATTATATCTGCTCGGTGTCCGAAGCATACGAAACAATTCAGAAAAGTATTCAAATAATACATTCAAATAATTGATAATTTGTTTTATAGCAGACAAGAAAAATGCCGGACACTGCGGTATTATTGATTATGTAGAACTCCTATCACAGCAACTCGAAAAACTTGGGCATAAAATCGAACAGCATTTCATTGGAAATGATTGTGGAGAGTTGAACAACTTGCCAAGAGCGGATTTATACAGCATTCAATTTGCTCCTTATGCATTCGCCACAAACGGTTTACCTAATCAAATCCTCAAGTGCCTCGCCAGAAAACTACAGTATCAAAAAGTTCATTTGAACTTTCATGAGATTTGGGTGGGTGCATACCCTAGGGCAAATTGGAAGGAAAGAGGGATCGGGTGGCTTCAAAAAAACCTTATTCTTGGTTTTATCAATAAGTGCAAACCTGTATGTATAACCTCGTCCAATTCCGCTGCTCTTGATCGATTAAAACAACTCGGTATTCCAGCAAGATTTCTCTATTTGTTTGGTAATATCCCCAACTCTACCAATTCCAAAGTAACACCTAAAAGACAAACCGTGAAGGTCGCTTTTTTTGGCACACCCTACGCAGATTTTCCCTACGATAAATTAGGGGAATTTTTTTCAACTTTTTCAAACTCCTCTGCCAAGAAATTGGAAATTATACTGATTGGTCGACAAAGGGTAGATGCTGGTTGTGATCATCTATATTCCATGTGCAAAAAGAATGAGTTCTTAATTGAAAAAACTGGTGAGTTATCGACCGAGAAAATTTCAAAACAACTCCAGAAATGTTCACTTGGTGTATCTACGACACCCTATGATGTAATTGGTAAAAGTGGAGCGACTGCAGCAATGCTAGAGCATGGTTTGCCCGTTTTGGCTTATGATGATGGAGATACTCCGCAAAAAAGCCTGTTCATTCCCCATAACTTCAAAGACCAACTCTTTCTGATCAATGACCATTCTTCAGTAGAAAAATTGCTTCAGAATATCGAAGGACCAAGAAAATCTTTTTTCGATGGCGTTGCTCATACCGCTAATAAAATGCTAGACCTAGTTTTTTGAATCCAAGAAGACAGAATTCTCCTTACCAAAACCCGTGGCCTTGGTGGGCCCAAGGGCTCCTCGTTTGCTGGCGACTATGTTGGCTTTTCTTTTGTCGATGGACCCCCAAGGTTTTCAATCCCTGGCGGATTTTTATGCTTAAAGTTTTTGGGGCAAACCTTTCGGGAATGCCTTTTATTCATAGTACGGCAAGGATCCAGATTCCATGGAACATAACCATGAAGCACCGTGCCTGCCTAGGCGAACATGTCAATGCCTATTCCCTCGGAAAAATAGAGGTATTGGAGGGGGCGACTGTTGCTCAGGAAGCATATCTATGCACTGGCACCCATGATTTCAATAAGCCTAACTTACAACTCATCACGAAGCCTATCACAATTGGAAAAAATGCTTTCGTCGGAGCACGGGCAATGATTCTGCCAGGAGTCTGCATTGGGGACCGGGCAATCGTCGGGGCAATGTCCGTGGTTTCCAAAGATATACCCGATCATCAAATCGTTGCGGGTAATCCAGCCAAGATAATTGGAGATAGGTCATTGTAACATCCTACCCTTTCTCATTTGGAAAACATGATTGTGAATGAGATACTGTAAAACTATAACAATACTGTTTTTATGTTTCTTGCTTGGTGCCTTTAGCCATCAGTATAACCCTCTACATCAAAAATCCATTGAGTTTTTTAAAAGGCATATACTCCAAAAAAAAATTAAGTTTGATTTAGTGGCTTATAACCATGGCGACCATATATTTTTGGACAGAAATTATTCTGAATCTCAGCATCCAAAAGAATTAGATAAAACTTTTTTAGTAAAAACCAACAGACATGCTAATGGAACTTTATTCATAAGAGTAATGGATGAAATAACTTTACACAGATTAATATCTCCCAAAAATAATAACCAAGGATATTTTGATTGGGTAATCAGCAGTAGTGAAACTCGTGTTGATGCTGTAGGCGTTGACCATAATCTATTAATATCAAAGGTTTTAAAAAAAGGAACACACAGAATAAGTCTCGGCGGTCCATTTTCGGCAGATCCAATTTTCATTAGTCAAAATGATTCAATTCTCACAGAGCATTTCTCCATTTTTAATTAGGATATATATTTTAGATGGTTAATTTATTAATTGGGAAAAAAATTCTAATTACTGGAGGTATAGGATTTATTGGCTCAAATCTTGCCCGAAAATTGGTTGATTTAAATAATCAGGTTACAGTAATTGACAGCCTTATACCTGAATATGGAGGCAACCTCAGGAATCTTCACGACATCCAGGATAAGATTACATTTAGCCTATCCGATGTGCGTGATGTTGGAGTGATCAATAATTTAATCAAAGGGCATGACTATCTTTTCAACTTGGCGGGGCAAACCAGTCATATGGACTCGATGCACGACCCGATTACAGATTTGGACATCAATGCGAAAGCTCAACTGTCTATTTTGGAGGCTTGCAGGAAGTACAACCCGGGGATTCGCATTGTCTTTGCCAGTACCCGCCAGATTTATGGAAAGCCCAAGTATTTTCCGGTTGATGAAAAGCATCCCCTGCATCCGGTTGATGTAAATGGAATCAATAAGATTGCCGGGGAGCAGTACCACATCCTCTACCAAAAAGTATATGGCATTGCATCAGCCGTCCTTCGTCTAACCAATACCTATGGGCCTAGAATGCGCATCAAAGATGCCAGGCAAACCTTCTTAGGTATTTGGATAAGAAATCTGCTCCAAGGAAAACCGATTCAGGTCTTTGGGGATGGGAAGCAACGCAGGGACTATAATTATGTTGAGGATGTGCTGGATGCCTTGTTGATCGCTGCCACCGATAAGAATGCCATTGGCAAGGTCTATAATTTAGGAGCCCCCGACCCACTCTGTCTTGAGGATACTGCTAAGATTATGTGCCAAGCGATCGAGTGTAGTGATTATCAAATGATTCCTTTTCCTGAAGACAGAAAGGCGATCGATGTGGGAGATTTTATCTGTGATTACTCTGCCTTTCGTGATCAATTTGGATGGGAACCAAAAGTAAATTTTGAAGATGGGATACAACTGTCTCTAGAGTATTTCCGAAGCGAAATTGAACACTACATCTAGCCATTCCCAATGATACCTTTTGGTGACCCATCGGCTTCTTACCAAGCCCATAAGTCTGAAATTGATCAGGCGATCAAGCGAGTACTCGATTCGGGGCGGTATATATTAGGCACTGAAGTCGATATGTTTGAAAATGAATTCGCATCTTTCCATGGCAATGATTTTCATGCCGTGGGAGTGGCCAATGGAACCGATGCCATTGCACTGTGCCTCAGCGGTCTTGGTCTAGGCACTGGAGATGAGGTCATCACCCCATCTCACACAGCAGTGGCCACCGTTGCCGGGATTGAACAGGCAGGTTGCAAGCCGATATTTGCAGATATCGATCCGAATACAAGATGCATTTCCCCCGATTCAATTAAGGAGAATCTAGGCGATAATACCCAAGCGATCATGCCGGTTCACATTTATGGACAACCGGCTGAAATGCAGAGGATCTTGGATATTGCCAATGTCCATAACCTAGCTGTAATTGAGGATTGTTCGCAGGCACATGGAGCGGAAATCGATGGACAGAAAGTTGGCACCTTTGCAGATATTTCCGCTTACAGCTGTTATCCGACAAAAAACCTGGGGGGTACGGGAGATGGCGGTGTGATTCTTTGCCGATCCAAAGAGTTTGCCGAAAAGATAAAATCTCTTCGACAGTACGGTTGGAACGCAGAAAGAGAAAGTATCATGTCTGGTTTTAATTCGAGACTTGATGAGCTTCAGGCAGCCATCTTACGAGTCAAGCTACAACACCTCGCGGATGACAATGCCAAACGCAGAGCAATCGCACTAAGCTACAATGAGGCTTTTAAAGATTTACCAATTACCTCACCCGTCTTAGCTAAAACTGAGCTCCATGCAATGCATCTATATGTGATTGAATGTGATCAAAGAAATGAATTGATGGAATACCTGCGAAACAATCAAATTGGGGCAAGTTTGCATTATCCCTTGGCAGTTCATCAACACAACGCCTATGCCCATAGAATCCTAGGGGGCTATAACCTACCGATCACCGATCTGTTCTATCAAAAAAACCTTACCCTCCCAATGTATCCCGAACTGTCGAATGATGCATTAGAACATGTCATTTCCATGGTTAAAAAGTGGTTCCGAGAAAAGAATTAATGGAGGTACAAGATGATGAAAAGATTATTGTACAATCACTCATTGGGGGAAGCCAATTACCCTTTTATCTACGCTGCCTAAAATCTCTTGTTACTTTCTGCCAAGACCGCATTGAGCTGCAACTGCACACGGATGGTTCCCTGTCTCAAGAAGACAATGAGTTCATCCATGCAGAACTCGATAGCACGATGCTGGTCATTAACGACTCCCCTGAAAACAAAAGTCGTGTATTGGACTTCCTACAAGGCAAACCAAACTGCCAAAAGGTTAGAAAGGATTCTATTTGGGGGATTGAGTTCTTTGACCCTATTTTCGCATTTGCCGAAGATCCAATTAGTTTTTATCTCGATGCCGACATTCTATTTCTTCGCCCATTCTCTGGATTATTTGACCGAAAGTCGGTAAAAGATGGAGCTGTTTTCCTGAAGGATACTCAGTGGGATGCCTACTCTTTTCGCCCTTGCCATATGCTTACGAGTAAAAAAACTCAAGTTGTCGAGGGAATCACCACAGGACTGGTGTTTTGGGATAAATCGGCAATCGACTGGGATTACCTCGAATGGTTTTTAGGAGAGCATCATCTTCACCAAATTCCTGAATGGATTATGCCTACCGCCCAAGCGGGTCTAGCTAATCGATGTGAGGCAAAAACGATTTCCCCAATACACATCCCAAATCTTTATCCTAATGCCCGAACTTATGATGATACCTTTGGCGTACATCTGCTAGGCTCTTACCGGAAACAATGGATAGAAAAGCTTGAGGCTAGAAAAAAAACACAAAGAAAAAATTTACCAATCATAAACCCATCCTTGGAAAAATGTGTAAGCCAAAACTTTTTTGGCTACTCGCTCAGGCAATTTAGAAGATGGAAGAATACGAGATTAAATATTTGGTAGATGGCTAATCTAACTAATCTGAAAATCCTGATGCTCGCCCCGTGTCTTGGGAAGTTTGGAGGAATTGAGACTTTTTGCCTGACCCTGATTGAGGATCTGATTCATAGGGGCGCCTCCGTTCGCTTACTTAGAAAAAAAGTAACTGGATTTCATAACGATGATTCAATCGAAAAAAATGAAAATGAAATCCGTGCATCATGGACAAAAGAAGAGAGCAAAAGATTTACCAGTCAATTTGTTTCACCAAGAGATTCAGTGCTCAAAAGCACTATACGAGAATGTGACATCGTTCATCTGCACAACCCCATGGTGAAAGGAGTATGGTATGCTAAAAAGTTTAGTAAACCCTGCGTAATGACTATATACAACTGGCGAAGAAAGGGTATTCATCCGAGACTTTTGGCTTGGCGTTGGGCAGTGAGCCAAGCAGACAGAAGATGGTATATATCAAAATTTGTCTGGGATAGTTGGGAAAAGAAAAGGAGGCAAGGGAGTGAACATCTCCCCGTAGTATCCAGAATGCCCCAAGGAGAAATACCCACCGGAAAAAGAAAAGGATTTTTATTTATTGGTAGGTGGGTACCGAATAAAGGAATTCGTATTTTGCTCGAAGCATACGCCAGACTAGGAGCGAATCCACATGAATGGCCGCTAACTATGCTTGGGGATGGACCTTTGCGGGAGGAAGTTTTGCATTCGATTCAAGAGCAAGGGATACAAGGTGTACAACTGCCGGGGTTTGTAAGCGAATCTGAGAGGCACAGCTACACCCGAAACGCAAAATGGATGGTCACCCCACCTCATACCCAAGAAGACCTCGGTCTGACTCCTCTGGAAGCACGCTCCGTCGGTGTGCCCTGTATTGCTTCGACCGATGGTGGAGTCCAGGAAACGGCTGGGGCCCATGCCCTCTTTTGCAAACCAGGAGACATCACTTCGCTTGTTGAGTGCATGAAACAAGCAATTCAAATGCAAGATAGCCATTATCAGGAACTATCCCAATTGGCCAAAGTCGATCTGGAACAATATGTTCGCCCCCTGGATGAGTATGCAAAGGAGTATCTCCGCTTGATTCATAACTGATGGGAAATTCGGGCCGTATTCCTATTATCGACTTCCTCCGTGGCTTGTCCTGCCTTGGAGTGCTTCTTTATCATGTCAGAGTGGATCTGTGGATTGGATGGTGGCGAATCATCAGTTATCCGAATGAATATTCATCCTTTGCCAAAGCCATGGCTTGGCTGTCCATCCCAACCCCATTCATGGGGTATGCGGTTGTCCTCTTCTTTCTCATTAGCGGATTTTGTATCCATTACCCGAATACAACTGAAAACGCTAAGCCCTGCTGGAAAACTTATTTGATTCGTCGATTTTGGAGGATTTATCCAACTTACTTTGTCGCCTTAGTGTTCAGTGCTGGCATCAGCTACCTCTGCCTAACCGTTTGGGGGGATAAAACTTGGGATATTGATAGAATCTTTCGGGTGGCCACCATTTCGCAGAACTACCCACCGGAAAGCGGGCAATTCCTTAGCAACCCTTCCCTGTGGACCATTCCACTGGAGATAGAATTTTATCTTCTATATCCGATGGCTTTTTTATTTTTCGCATCCAACAAAGGCCATCTTTTGTGGATTTTTTCTTTGAGTATAAGCGGATTCTGTGTCCTCCTTAGTGAGCAAGGTTACAATTGGTTGACTTTTACCGCCCTTTTTCTTTGGCCAAGTTGGCTTCTAGGGTCATGGCTTGCCAAGCTCTATCGCGATCAGATATTAAACCGAATAAAGCTGAGTTATTTACTTTCTACAATTGGATTAAGCTTGGGTGTTGCCCTGATGAGCAGATATCAAATTTGGGAGACTTGGACACAGTATTTCGCATGGACTGCATTTTACTCCCTCTTTTTTATTTTCTGCTTATCTCATCCACGATATATTATGCAAATGATCGGAAATAGACTGACCAAAGCTATTTCTTGGATTGGTCAAATTTCTTTCTCGTTGTACCTGATTCATTTTCCGCTCTTTAGATTATTCGGCTACCTACATCGTGAGGTTTTTGAAGAGAAGCCTGCCAACTTTCTAATCTCCCTCATTTATCTACTCCCCGTAATCTTGGTAGCCTGGCTCTTCTTTAGATGGGTGGAAGACCCAATCCATCAGTGGTCGAAGAAAAAAAGAAATACATGACGGGAATCTTGGAAAGATTTGTCGTTTCGCACCCCACTGGAAACACTTTTGTTCGAGCCCTTCTTCATCAGCTCAACGATCAGAAACAATTGGAAAAATTTCTTACAACCATTGGAGCAGGAAAAGGAGCCAACTACTTTATCTCAGCTTTTGTCGGCAAGAAAAGACAATATGCTATTCCCGATAAATTGATTTCTCGGCAATGGGTGACAGAAGTTGCTCGATTGCTATCAAAAGGTAATCAGGCAAAGAAAAGCCGTAAAGCCGATCACTCCTACCAAGCTCTAGACTACAAAGTCTCCAACGAATTAAGCACTATTAACTCACAAATCTTACATGCTTATGAAGACGGTTGCTTCTATTCCTTTGTCCAGGCAAAAGAACTGGGCATCCAATGTTCTTATGAACTACCTATCGCTCACTGGGGAACCGTGAGGAGATTGCTTGCCGAAGAAGCAGAAAGGTACCCTGAATGGGAACCAACTCTTGAAAGTACCCGGGAACCGGAAGAAAAACTTTTTCGGAAAGAAGAAGAATTAAGGCTTGCGGACCGGATTACCTGTCCAAGTCAATTTGTGCTGGATTCGATACCCTTGAAAATCAGGCAGAAAACAGCCTGCCAAATCTCCCAGTTTGGTAGTCCGAGGTATGAACCACTAAATTTTGAACGCTCAACTCAAAACAATACTCTCAAGGTTTTATTTGTCGGGTCGATGAGCCAGCGCAAAGGACTTGCCGATCTTTTTGAAGCGATGAAATTACTGAGTGGAGAACCGGTTTCTTTATCGATCTTAGGACAGCCCTCGATGCCGATGGAGTTTTACCGAAAGCAATTGGCTGAATTTGCATATTTCCCCCCTTGTCCAAATCTGAAGGTTCGTGAAATCATGAAAGAGCACGATGCCTTGGTATTACCCTCGATTGTTGAAGGCCGGGCATTAGTACAACAGGAAGCCCTCTCTTGTGGATTACCTATTATCGTGACTCCTAACGCAGGAGGTGAAGATTTGGTCGATGAAGGGATAACCGGACACCTTATTCCGATTCGATCACCTGAAAAAATAGCCACTGCCATTCGTACCCTAATAGCAAAGGGTAGAAAAATAGATGAGATTCGGCAGTTGTGCCAAACAAAAGCGAAGCAATACTCTTGGGCAAGCTATGCTCAAAGAATTATCGATTTCAACTTGTCTAACTCTGAACGAATACTTGAAATCACATAACTAATGAACACAACAGAAACTATCTCCTTACCAAGAAGTTTACCAAGGGGAAAGATGACATCACATGCAGTGGTAACGGATTATGCCTTTATCAAAAAACTAATCTGGGCTTATTTTCTGCTTTTACTTTTTGAGGGAGCTTTAAGAAAATGGTTTCTACCGGGGTTGTCACAAGGGCTCCTTATCATCAGGGATCCACTTGTTATTTGGATTTATTACCTATGCTATGCCCGAGGCGTCTTTCCACTTAATAATAAGTATCTGCAAAAATGCTTACTTTGGGTAACGCTTGCAGTTGTGTTATCCATCCTGATTAATCAAGCCCACCCTGCCACCATTGCCTACGGCGCCCGCACAAACCTTCTTCACTTCCCTCTTATTTTCATCATGGCCCGTGTGCTTACCTGGGAAGATGTCTTGGATTTCGGAAAAGCATTCCTTGTACTGGCAGCTCCCATGACTTGGGTAGTAGCACAGCAATTTCAGGCCGATGCGGAAGCAATTATAAACACAGCTGCGGGAGGAGTTGGTTCACAACTGGAAACTTCAGGTGGAAAAGTAAGAGCATCTGGTACATTTACCTTTGTAAGTGGAATTGTATTCTATTACTGTTTTACGGTTGCATATATTATTTACGGATTCTTAGTAAAGGATTCTTTTCCAAAGTGGATGATATACTTGGGTACCAGTGCCACCTTGCTTGCCATGGTTACTGCAGGAAGTCGTTCAGTGATAGCTGAATGCCTACAGGTAATTGGATGTATTGCTTTTTTAGCCTACTACCGTCCATCCGAATTTGGTAAAATTGCAACCTCAGTTTTAGCATTTAGCACACTTGCCTTGTTACTTTATTCGCAAATTGATCTATTCAAAGAGGGCTTAGATTTCCTTAGCTTACGATTTGAAGAAGCCGCAAATGTTGAAGGTAATCCTATCGAAGCCTATTTTAAAAGGTATACAGACATTATAGCAGCACCCTATTATTACAGCCTCTTTACAAGTTTCTTTGGCAATGGTTTAGGATCGGCAACGAGAGCTGGTGCCGCTTTGGGAGGAGGATATGGTGGCGCTGAGCTTTCTTGGTCAAGACCTATTATGGAAAATGGATTAATGATTGGAATCTTTTTTATAATCTGGAGATTATGGATCACAAAAGATTTACTCATCTCGTGTATTAGGGCAGTAAAACAAGGAAGTTATCTTGCTATCTTCTTATTTGGAGCGGCTGGCCCAATCTTACTCTTTGGCATACTTGGACAACCAACCAATCTCGGTTTTGCCGCATTTGGCAGTGGTCTTTGCCTCGCCGCAGCGATTTCAGAGAAAAAACCTTCTTGAAACATCATGCACAGGTCTTGGTAGTAACGAATTACCGCTCAGACCATCAACAAAGCATGCTACGCTTTGGAGAACTACTAATTTCCAATAAAAATGATCACCCTAATCTTGAGATCAAAGAAATTTATCCCACTTCCGTTTTCAGGAATGTTTGTTTATACGGAAAACTTAGTAAGTGGGCATCATATATCGACAAATACTTACTATTTCCCAAAAGATTAAAGACAGAGTTTCTTTTACGGAATGATCCTGTTCACTTGGTGCATATCATTGATCATTCAAACGCTATCTACTTACCAAAGCTAAGCAGAATAAGTAGAGTGAAGAAAATCGTAACCTGCCATGATTTGATTGCGATTCGTGCAGCGAAGGGAGATTTTACCCAAGCTCCCAAAACCTCTAAATCGGGCAAGCTTTTGCAAAATTGGATATCGAACTCTCTCCATCATGCAGATTATTATGCCTGCGATTCCAGACAGACTATGGAAGATCTCAAGAAGTTGATCCCATTGTCCGAAGAAAAATCTTCAGTCTTTCATTTGGGAACGGAAGCAGGCTTATCTTCGAATTCGGACAAAAAAGACCTTTCAGAATTTATTCCTTTTGACACTAATACAACAAACTACCTTCTCCATGTAGGAAGTGCAGCTTGGTATAAAAATCGAAAAGCTGTTATTCGTTGCTTCATGAATGCTCACAAAATTTTAACTAGGAGCAACCTAAAGCTAGTGCTGGTAGGACCTAAACCACAAAAAGAGGAATTAGATGACGAATTGTCGAATTGGATAAAATCTAACCCGAATGCCATTCAATCTTTGCATAACCTTAGTGAAAATAGCCTAGCTGAACTTTACAATTTTGCCAAAGGCTTAGTTTATCCTTCATTTATTGAGGGTTTTGGGTGGCCACCTTTAGAAGCCGCTGTTCGGGGATGCCCAGTAATTACAACACGCACGGGGGCAATCGCAGATTTACTGGGAAACTACGCAAAATATGTGGAAGCAAAAAAACAATCAACGATCGATCAATCCGTTCAAGAGTTATTACGGTCTACCGAGTCAAAGAGGAATATCATGAGTTTACCTACCCATGAAGATTGTAGAAGGCGGTACTATAATCTTTATCAAAAGATGGTCGATAAATGATAACAAAGACTACAAGGTCAGTTTTAAAATAAATACGTAGAATGCTTTTTCATGAAAAAAACTTTTTGCTATTATTTATGCCTGCAGTTTTTATCGGATATTTGATTTTAAAAAAAGTAAGCAAATCTTATATTATAACTTTACTAGTATTATCATCTGCTTGTTTTTACTGCATTAATAATACTTACAATATTTTTGTAATTACATTTTCAATAATCATTAACTTTTATCTGGGAATCTGTATTTCTAAGTATCCTGAAAAAAACATATTTTTGGTAGCAGGTATTATTTTCAATGTAATATATTTAGGAATTTTTAAGTACTCAAATTTCTTAATAGGTAACATCAATATAATTCTAAATACAAAGTTTGGATATACGAGCATAGAACTACCTTTGGCGATTTCATTTTTTACATTCCAGCAAATTGCATATCTTGTTGATACAAAGAGAGGTTTAATAAATGGCAGTAATTTAAGAATTTACTCATTTTTTGTGCTTTTTTTTCCTCAATTAATAGCAGGACCAATCGTCCGCTTCCAACAAATAGTCGAACAAGTTCAAAATTTAAGCTTTTTGAGGAATAGTAGTATTTTTTTCATTGCAGGGTTTTGCTTATTTTCGATTGGACTAGCAAAAAAAGTGATGATAGCCGATGGAATAGGCACATTAACCGAAGACCTCTTTATTATAATAGAGTCAAATAGAATTCCATCGCTCGCAGAAGCATGGGTTGGGATGGTATCTTTTGGTTTACAAATCTATTTCGATTTTTCTGCATACTCAGATATGGCAATTGGACTTGCTCTTATGCTTGGCATACGGCTTCCTGTAAACTTCAACTCACCATATAAGGCACTAAATATTATTGATTTTTGGCGAAGGTGGCATATCACTTTATCCCAGTTTTTGAGAGATTATCTTTATATTCCTCTAGGCGGAAACAAGCTGGGTAAAATAAGAGGTTGTTTAAACGCTTTGCTTGTAATGACAATAGGAGGTTTATGGCATGGTGCGTCATGGACATTCTTACTATGGGGATTTTTTCATGGCATATTAATAGGCTTTACTCATTTTAGTACCAATTTCCTAAAAAAAAGAAACCCTTTATCACTAATTTTAAGTCAAATCATATTAAACAAGTATTTTCTTTTTTTTCTAATTACTTTAAGTTGGGTGCTCTTTCGATCTGATAATTTTCTACACGCAAAAATAATATATCAGTCATTATTTGGAATGAATGGTATTGATATATCCCGTTCTTTGAGTTCCTATTTTTTAAACTCAAACCTAAGGTGTAATGGTTTCTTACCCAATCAAGAACTTGATTTAACCATGATACCTTTTTTACCATTTTTTTTAATTCATGTCTGGTACTTTCCAAACTCAAACCAACTCATCGGCCTCGATAAAAAAATTAAAAAACCATCATATTTAATACAACTTCTCTGCTTAATATTCTTCTTTCTTTCAATAAAAATAAGTTTAGAAGATACTTTTTACGATTTTATATATTTTAAATTTTAAAATGAGCTACCAAAGGGGATTTTTTATGGTAATACTTTCACTGTTAATTTCGCTTGGTATTGTAGAAACAATTTTAAAGCTGCACGAAAAACACCATTCGCCAGGTGCAATCTTCAGTCAATCGATTATTGAAAACAAAGTAAAATGCTTGAGAGGAATTAATAAAAATAAGATTTTATTCGTAGGTGGGTCAAGTGTTGCGTACGGAATCAACGCTAAACTTGTTAAGGAAAAATTGAACACTAATTCAATCAACTTTGGATGCATGGTGGGAATAGGACCTGAAATCCTTTTTGAGAATATAAGGGAATTTCTAAATCCAGGTGACACGATCGTTCTTTGCTTGGAATATGATACATACAGATTTCATCGGAGAAGCAGAAACCTAAACTATTTGGGATTGATGATAGGACCGCAAAAAAATGTTTTTGATAAAATCCCTTTTCTTGACCGATTATACTTAAAATTTCACTTCCCTACAAAACTAGTCAAGTATTCACTTTTTAGCATAATTAATAGTACACAAAATTTCAAAGATATATATAAATGTGGTTGGTCTTTTGACCATTTAGGAAATGTTATTTCTAATATTGGAACGATCACGAGTAAAGCAGAACTTGATAATTCACCTCTTACTTCGTTAATATCTGAAACTGTAATTCATCAGGATTTAAGAATCATAATTAACAAAATTTTAGACTTTGCTGATGAAAATAAAGTGAAAATTTACGCTACATGGCCCAACACTTACCGGAACTCAATTTACAAAAACAGTAATATAGTTGCTACCAACCTTGAGACTTACAGATCATTTTGGGAAAAACTAGGTATTGAGGTTCTTGGTGAACCTGAAGATGCAATGTTCCCAAGGGAATATTTTTACGATTCGGTTTATCATTTAAACCGTAAAGGGGCAGAAATACGGACCCTTAAACTTATAGATGAGTTGCTCTTTATTAATGATTAGTTTTATAACCCGACCACAAACCTCAAATTTGAATCGCTCATCCTATGCAGGAGTTAAGATACACTCGATGCAGACCGTGAGAACAAAAAATTTGTCAGCAATTCAAAAAGTGAACTACGGGTTGATTAAATGCACCGCAGGAACTTGTCTTTTGAACCAACCCTATAATCATCCTTACTTCTAAAACTTAAATCTACGACTATCAAAGCACAAACCCGGTCGTTATGAAAAATAAGCGAGTTAACCACTGATAAAAAAACATAAAATTGTTGCAAATGTAGTCGCGATTGTAAGAGCCAAAAAAATCACTCTTCCATACTTAAACAGTTTTGTAGAACATATTCTTTACTTCAATTACGAAACCACTAACGTTAAACTTAACAGTTTCTTGCCCTGATAAGCAAACATCAGTTAATTAATTAAAATCAAATTCGTGCTCTTGTTTACAGCACCACTACACACACTGAGAAAAATCAAGGTGTTTCGCATTCTGCATTACAGCCGATTTAATAATCCCAAACTTTACAATCTAGGATACGGTCACCCAGTTGCCTTAAGACCCTTCACCCACGCTTCCATTCGATGGAGAAAACAACAATTGGAACCGGGTATTAGCAAACTGGTCAAAAATATCGCAAAAGAGTTGGATCTTCAAAATGATCAAGGGTGTTTTTTTGATGTCGGTGCAAATATCGGACTTTATACTTGGGAAGTTAGCAAAATCAGTCCGCACCGAAAGATTTTGGCTTTCGAACCCGACCCTGAAAACATAAAGCTATTGCAAAAAACTCTCAATGTAGCAAATTTACAAAATTTAGAAATTTGCAAGTGTGCCCTTAGTAATAGGGTAAGTGAGGTTTTGTTTTTCCAGGACAGCTTAACATCAGCTACTGGATGTGTCGCAGGAAAAGATAAGCCTTGGATCGAACAATACCTAAACAGTTCCGCGAATGAAATTAGAGTGAAAACTAACACCCTCGATTCAGTGATCTCAGACGATAATAATCCAAGTTTAATCAAGATTGATGTGGAAGGACATGAAGTTGAGGTTTTGGAAGGAGGCAGAAACACCTTAATCAAAATAAAACCGCTGCTCATCCTTGAATCATTTCCGCCTAAGCAACGCACCATTCTTTCTATCTTGAAAGAGCTTGGCTATAAATTAATAGATGCCGATCGTCATGGTTTGATAAACCCAAATACCACTAATCTGTTCGCTTGGCATCCCAAAGGGCCCCTACAAGAAGCCACCATTCATAAATTTATTAATTGATGACCCAAGGCACCAAAGTTCCAATCAGTTTATTCGTTCCCTGTAAAAACGAGGAAGCCAATTTAGAGAGATGCTTGAAGTCGGTGTCTTGGGTAGGTGAGATATTTGTGGTTGATTCCCAAAGTACCGACCGCACGACAAAAATCGCTCAAGAACATGGAGCAACTGTCGTGCAGTTTGAATATAAAGGAGGATGGCCCAAGAAAAAGAATTGGGCATTGGAAAATCTTCCTTTTTCCCATGAATGGGTCTTGATTCTAGACGCCGATGAGTGTCTTCCTTCCGAAGTGGAAGAAGAAATCAGGAACATTGTTTGTAATCCAGATGAAAAACATTCTGGGTATTGGATAAACCGTAGGTATTTCTTTTTAGAGAAACCTCTTAAGCACGCCTATTTCCCAAATTGGAATCTTCGTTTGTTCAAACATAAGTTGGGTCGATATGAAAAAATAACTGAGCTAAACACGGATAGTGGAGACAATGAAATTCACGAGCATGTGGTAGTCAAAGGTACTACCGGTAGACTTAATTCAATCATGGATCATTATGCATTTCCTACAATTGATAGCTTTGTAGAGAAGCATAACCGATACTCCAACTGGGAAGCCGTGGTTGAAAGTTCTGCTGAAGACGATGAAAAGGCTCTTCAGCACGATGAAGTCAAAGGAAAGCGTAGATTAAGAAAGATTTTTCGAAAATTGCCGTTTCGTCCTACCCTTCGCTTTTTTTATGTGTATTTGTGGCAAAAAGGCATCTTAGACGGATGGCGGGGCTATGTATTTGCGAGACTACACGCACAATACGAATTTTTATCACAGGCAAAAGCCAAAGCCATTTTAGCAAGAAGGGAAGAGACGAGGGATTAATCTCGATGACTTCGATAACTTTGTCCCATCGTTGCCCACAGATAAAGAACAATGAAAAAATTTAGGGCGATGCCAGTTTAACGAATCAAAAAGTAAACATTGCCTGGCACTTGAAACAAGCAAATCTTCCCCTCTAACGATTTCGGTTATTCCCATCAAGTGATCATCCACCACAGTGGCTAATTCATAGGCTGGTATTCCATCTTTTCGCCAAACTAAAAAATCTGAAAAATCTTTTCCCATTTCAAAATTAAGTTCTCCGAGCCTTCCATCTCTGAATGTGATTAGCTCGCTCCGATTCGTAGTAATCCTCCAATTTTGATGAATTGGATTGTGATCGCCAGTTTGGTTATCATAACGACCTCTCCACTTTTCGGGAAATAAATACTCCTCCCCGAAATGGCTTTTTATCCCAGCCTTCCGAATTTCACTTCGAGTTCGATTACACGGGTAAATTAATCCGGTTTTAATTAACTTTTGAAGTACCTCTTCATAAAATTGCATGCGATAGCTTTGTCTGTAAATCCCTTTTGCCTTCTGCATATCGGGTAATTTATCCCAGCTTAATCCGGCACTCCTTAAATCTTCGACACAAGCATCAAAATACTCCTGTTTGCATCTGGCAGAGTCCAAATCATCCATACGTAAAAAAAGTACCCCTTGCGCATCTCTGGCTCGTTGCATCGCTACCTGAAAAGTCCTGATATTACCTTCGTGTAAGTAACCAGATGGAGTCGGTGCCAATCTTCCACGATATTGTTTTTGTGCTTTGTCCTCGCCCATTTAGTAAAAGTAAGATTTAGATTACCTTTGCGATTACGAGAAGAAAATCTTCTCACGAAAAAGTTATATAATGAATTTTAAAGAACTGGGTTTATGCCCTCCCCTGCTTAAAGCGATCGAAGAAATGGGTTATGAAGACCCAACCCCGATCCAAAAAATGTCAATCCCCCCGATTTTAGAGGGTCGTGACTTGGTCGGATCCGCCCAGACGGGAACCGGAAAAACGGCCGCTTTTGCCCTTCCAAGCCTGCATCGACTTGAAAAGCATGGAGGTTGTCGACTCTTAGCCTTGGCTCCAACCCGCGAACTTGCCATTCAAATAGAAGAGAACTTCAAAAAATATGGAAAATTTCTCGATCTACGAATGGCTCTGCTTTACGGAGGAGTAAAATATGGCAAGCAATTGGAACAACTGGGAAACGAACCTGATATCATTGTTGCTACACCAGGTAGACTTCTTGATCATTTAAGCCAAGGAAACCTCAATCTCAAAAAAATCGAAATTCTGATTCTAGATGAAGTTGATCGGATGCTGGACATGGGTTTTGTCGAAGATGTAACCAAGATTATTCAGAAAACCCCAAAATCGAGGCAAACGCTCTTCTTCTCCGCCACCATTCCCGATTCGGTTAGGAGGCTATCAAAATGGGCACTAGACAACCCCGCCGAAGCCAAAATAGATATTAAAATTTCGGCTGCTGATACAGTCAGTCATGCTCTGTATCCGGTCCCTGCGATCCAAAAATTCGATTTGCTGATCGCACTGTTAAAAATAATTAAGTTCGAAAACCTGATCATTTTCTTCCAAACGCGACGTGGCACCGATAAAATCAGTAGATGGCTTACTGAACATGGACAAACCGTCCGGGTACTCCATTCCGACTTAAAACAACGCGACCGTTCCAAAGCACTCGAGGAATTTAAAGGAGGAGAAGTGAAAATTCTGTGCGCCACGGATGTCGCCTCCCGGGGCTTGGATATTTCCAATGTTACCCATGTGATCAACTACGATGTACCTCAGCATTCCGAAGACTATGTTCACCGTATCGGACGTACAGGAAGAGCAAGAACCGAGGGAGAAGCCTTTACATTGTGCAAACCGGAGGAATTATCAATGGTTGACTCAATTGAAAAACTATTGGGTAACCCGCTCCCCAGAAAATTTATCGATGAATTCAACTACCGGGACAAACCTTCTAGCCTAGCACCAGCAAGTCCTCAGGTTTCCAAAAAAAGAAACCGAGGTTTTGGCAAGCAAGTTTCTTTTGGTAGCAGAAGGAGAAGATAATCCCTAAGGCCTTAGATTACCAATAGACTCGGACTAGTCCAAGTCAGAGGTTTTCGAAGAATCTTTAGTTAGATCGTGAGTGGATGTGGTTCTTACTCGCTCAACCTTTGAAGGCATATCAAACAAGGTACGAACAGGAATAGTGACCACTTGCGTGCAGGAGGTAAAAGCCAGTAAAAGAGTAGCTATAAGAATCTTGCACATATCTGACTTAGATACTAAATCCTTCGTCTTAGCAACTAACTTTTGCCTGTGATCAATCATTCTGAATCATATCTCGCCTTTTTGGCTTCCTCCAAGCTTCAACAGTCCAATGAAATCCATTGGATTCTCTTCCTGCTGCCTTTAATTGCGGCACTGATCGGTTGGATGACAAACTATATTGCAGTCAAAATGCTCTTCCACCCTAAAGAGCCAAAAAAAGTCCTTGGACTTACTTTCCACGGGGTATTCCCTAAGCGGCAACATGCCCTTGCCGAAAAACTTGGCCAACTGGTAGCAGAGGAACTTTTTTCTATTTCAGATGTTTCAGCAAAAATAAAGGAATTTGCCACAAGTGATGAGGCAATGAATGAAGTTGGAAAGAGAATAGAGATGACGATAAGGAACAAACTGGTAAAGGCATTTCCTATGCTTGCCATGTTTTTAAGTGATGAAATGGTGGAAAAAGTGACCGGACTTTTTAAGAAAGAACTCAAAGACTTCTTGGCTGTCACTTCGCAGGGAATGGGAGAAAAACTCGAAGAAAACCTGAATGTGCAGGAAATGGTAAAAGATCGGGTAAACGCTTTTTCATCCGAAAAATTAGAAGAACTGCTAAATCAATTGATGAAGAAAGAATTCAAGTTCATTGAGTTAGTCGGGGCAGTTCTCGGATTCCTCATTGGATGTATTCAATTAGGAATATCTTTCCTTGCCGCCTAGAACCAATATCATTTAAGCGGAATTGAATTGCCTTATATCTCCACGAAATAAGTAATCAGTTTGTGTTACCGATAGATCAGATACCATGGCAAAAGATTCAACTGTTGTGGAGCAATAATGAGTTAAGGCTGCAGTGGGTGACCTTATTGGTCATCATTTTACTCACCGCAATATTGACTTCACTACTTACCCGTTTGATTAAGAAGAATTTTCTTCAACAGACTGGGTCAACTACTTCAGAAAAGTGGATAGTCCATTCCCTCAGGCTTCTGGCCCCCACCTCTTTTCTGCTTCTTTCAGTGCTAAGTTTATCTGGGTTACAAAGCCTAAATCTTGATACATCGGATTTCATAAAGCCGGCATTTAATGTTTCAGTCGCGTGGTTCGTCTACCGGATGGTTGGCATTTTCACAAGTAACCGAACCTGGTTACGCTCCATTGCAGTTGTTTTATTCGGGCTGGCCGCACTACAAAGCTTTGGAATTCTTTCCGTGACCATTGAATTGCTCGAAATGATTTCTTTTCAATTTGGAGAGAAAAAAATTTCAGTTCTCGATTTAATGAATGGTATAGGCATTCTTCTGGCCCTCCTTTGGGGAAGCTCATTTTTAGGAGGAGCAGGTGAAAAAAAGATCAAGCAACTGCCACATGTTCCACCATCTCTACAGGTATTATTAGCAAAAGTTTTTCGGACCATTTTGGTGGTAATGAGTTTCGCTATCGCCCTTTCAACCATTGGATTGGATTTGTCCTCTTTTGCAATCCTGGGAGGAGCGATCGGTGTGGGCATAGGCTTTGGTTTACAAAAAGTAGTCTCTAATTTGGTTAGTGGTTTAATTCTTCTTATCGACCGATCTATTAAGCCAGGAGATGTAATTGAAATCGAAGGAACCTACGGCTGGATCAATTCATTACGGGCCCGCTATGCTTCTGTAATTACCCGTGATGGCAAAGAACACTTAATTCCTAATGAAGATTTAATTACAAATCGAGTGATCAATTGGTCTTTTAGTGACCGAAATGTTCGCGTACGGGTACCAGTCGGAATTTCATACGATGCAAATCCGAGGGACGCCATTAAACTATGCTTAGATTCGGCCAACGCATCCGCCAGAACTTTACAAAACCCAGAACCCAAATGCTTGGTAACTGGGTTTGGCGAAAACTCCATTGATCTCGAATTGCGCTTCTGGATAGACGACCCTTCCAATGGTGTTGGCAATATAAGAAGCGAAGTACTTTTAGGTATTTGGGATCGTTTTAAGGAAAATGGAGTGAATATTCCCTTTCCTCAACGTGATGTTCGAATAATTAAGGGAGATTTATCTTAATTAAAAACAAATGGAATCCGGTCAAAAGTTCCCAACAAACCTAGTCTATCGATGCTTGCAAACGCTTAAGAATAAGGTTTTACTCTACCGCTTTGACTATGGATCAGACTGACCTCACTTCACTCTTACATACTATCGCTATGGCTCCGCCACCCGGTGAATCGGGCGGTGGAGGTATCATGGGGTTTTTGCCCATGATTCTTATTTTTGTTGCTTTCTATTTTCTCTTGATTGCTCCACAAAGAAAGAAACAAAAACAGCACCAAAAAATGATTAACGCCCTTGAAAAAGGGGATAATGTCAAAACGATCGGAGGAGTATTCGGGAAAGTTACGGGAGTAAAAGATGATCGTGTTGTTGTACAAATTGCAGAAAATGTGAAAGTAGAAGTGGCTAAAGAAGCCGTATCTGCAAAAGTAGAATAAGAGAACTTAAACAGCTTTCCTTTCCTCGGGAAATCAATTGCTACCACCATGAATAAGACTCAAGTTTGGAAACTTCTTTTCGTAGTTTTAATAATTTTTATAAGTTTCGGGCTTATATCCCCTTTCGAAGACAGAGAATTAGGAGAATACGCCCAAAGCCAAGTAACATCGGAAGCCAATTCATCCAACCACATCGGATATGAATCTTTCGATGAAGTGATTGACACCCTTCGGAGACAGTTACCCGACGACCAGTCCATCGACTTCCGTGCACTGCGTGATTTTGGTACGAGCAACCAATTAGACTATTCAGCTTATTTTGAAGCCCCGCAAGGTGTTTTGGGCACAGTTGCTTCCCGTCTCGCACCAGTGCTTGTGAAACCAGGCATACGAGCCAGTCACATCAAAGATCGTGAAAAAAGAAACGAATTAGTTCTTCGATCTCTTCTTCGAGGTTCACAGGCTGCAATCAAACGCGGATTGGACCTTCGCGGAGGAATTGCATTCACGATGGAAGTTACAGATCTGAATGAAAGTGACACTTCTTTAGCTGGCGGAGCTTCTCCGATGGATAAAGTTGTGGAGATAATGAGTGATCGTCTGAATGCATTTGGAGTTGCCGAAACACTTGTCCGTAAAAAAGGCGATAATGCAATTGAAATCCAGATTCCAGACCGGACAACCAAGCAAGATCCGGGTATGGTCGAAGACTTACAAAAACCAGCCAAGTTAGAATTCCGAATCGTCAATGTTGATTCCAATGCACCGCCTGCTCAGACTGGGGAAGAATGGACAGATGATGAAGGAATTCCATATGTTGCGATGCTTCGTAGTGATGCCGAACCAAACGAAAGAGCGATTTGGATAAGACGTTTGTGGTCTGCAGATGGTGAAATCATTGAAAAGGCTTACCCACGTCAGGATCAAATGGGAGGATGGGAAGTCGGGCTTGATTTCACTTCCGAAGGGGCTCAAATTTTTGCAGACCTCACCGGACAGGTTGCCGAAATGTCAGATCCGGTTACAGGCCAACCCGGTAGAATGGCAATTGTACTCGATGGTCAATTGGAAAGTGCTCCTTCTGTTAGACAGAAAATTGATGGTGGAAGTGCCGTTATTGAGGGGAATTTCAATCAAAGAGAAGCGAAAATGCTTTCTGACATTCTGAACAACCCTCTAAAAGTCTCACTTGAAATTGGTGAGAAGTACGAAGTTTCCCCTACCCTGGCATCGGGTGCCTTGAGCAGTAGTCTGCAAGCATGCATCTTGGGTGCCGTTCTCGTAATTGCCTTCATGGTTGTTTACTATAAAGCCGGAGGTCTTGTGGCCGTTTTCTCGGTTGGTACCAATGTCCTATTGGTCATTGCCTGTTTGGCTGGCATTTTTCAAGCCACCTTCACTTTACCAGGAATGGCTGCCCTCGTGCTAACTATCGGTATGGCAGTGGATGCCAATATTCTAATTTTTGAAAGAATTCGAGAGGAGCTGAAAGCCGGTAAAAGTACCGAAAACGCACTTCTTGGAGGTTATGAAAAAGCTTTCTCTACTATCATTGATGCTAATTTCACCACTTTAATCACTGCAAGTATCTTAATATGGTTGGGAACAGGTCCAGTGAAAGGTTTCGGTATAACCTTAGCGATCGGGATTGTTACTTCAGTTTTCTGTGCCCTTTTTATAAGTCGCCTTCTTCTAACCGTATTTATTTCCTCTGGGATAAAGAATTTAATTAGTCTGAGTTCCATTGCCAAGAGTGACCCGAGAAATGAAATTGATTTCCATAAATATCGTAAGATCGCTTTCTTTATTTCTTGGGCTGTTGTCGCCGTGGGAATCGCATCGATTTACTCCAATAAAGACCGGATTTTAGGAATTGATTTTCGCGGCGGAGAGGAAAGTATCATTTCGTTTTCCGAAATGATTGATGCCGGAGACTTGGAGTCCACTTTCGAGAGTTCACCTGAAGTCGGTGAAGTTCAACATGTATATCGTTCCGAAGTTGGTTCCGGGGACGAAGCTTCTCGTCTCGTCTTGCAAACCGAAGTTGGAAAAGGTCGTGAAGCTCTTTCTCTCCTGCAAGAGAAATTTCCATCCGCCGAATTGGTTGAGGAAGGACTTAGTAATATCGGTGCTTCGGTAAGTAGCCAGATTACCAGTGATGCCATTTCATCTGTCCTGGTGGCCCTGTTCGGTATCCTTCTCTATGTGGCAATCCGGTTCGAAATGGGCTACGCTATTGGTGCGGTCGTTGCTACCGTTCACGATGTTTTGATGACGATCGGACTTTTTGTTTTACTCGGGACACTATCAGGGGGAACACTTTGCTCAGGACAATTTACTGCCCCCATGATTGCATCTATTCTAATGATTGTTGGTTACTCGATCAATGATACAATTGTGGTCTTTGACCGCATTAGGGAAGAACTTGAACTTAATCCTGTAACCAATCTTAAGAAAATCATATTGATTGCAATCAATCGAGTGCTTTCGAGATCAATCATTACAAGCTTCACGACACTCTTGGCTGCCATATCACTCTGGATTTTCGGGGCAGGAATCATCAACGATTTCGCATTCGTCTTCGTAATCGGTATCGTGACTGGAACTTTCTCCTCCATTTTCATAGCTAGTCCGATTTTCTACTTTTGGCACAAAGGAGACCGGAAGCATGTAGAGGAAGGAGAAATCTTGCCTAAATACGAGTGGCAAACATCCACCTCCAAATAACCTTTTAAGCTGTCCGCTAACTCGATAGTTCCTGCTATGGAATGGCAGGAAAAAGTTTTTGACCAGGAGATTGCAACCGCACTCGAGCATTCATCAGATATATCTCCCTTCCTTGCAAAACTTCTTGCGGAAAGAAACATAGAATCGGTCGAAGATGCAGAGGATTTCTTAAGTCCTAAGCTTGCCCATCTGCGTGATCCTTTTGACATAACAAACATGGACCGTGCAGTCGGGCGGATTAAGGATGCGATCAAAAACAAAGAAGAACTCCTACTTATTGGTGATTATGATGTCGATGGAATCTCTTCCGTTAGTATTCTGCAAAAAATCCTCTCAAATCTGGGTGCTAAATCTAGCCTAATCATTCCAAGAAGAAAGGATGAGGGATATGGATTGACCATCAATGTTCTGAAAAGAGGTCTAGACAAAAAGGAAGTGACACTGGTGATTGCCCTTGATTGTGGGACTAACTCCTTGGAAGAAGCAACCCTGCTTAAAGAGAAAGGCATCGACCTGATAGTAGTAGATCATCACCAAGCCAAAGAGGATGTTTCCAGCTTCCCGATTATTTTAAACCCTCATCTATTTGATAGTCCTGATGCCCCCTGGAGTACCCTTTGCACAGCAGGACTAGCCTTCAAGCTGGCTCACGGAATAGTAAAAAGTTTCAAAAGCGAAGGTTCCAATATTGCAGAAAAAATTGACCTCAAAGAATACCTGCCCCTTTCCGCACTTGGTACCATTGCAGACTTAGTTCCACTTCAGAAAGAAAATAGAATTATCTCCAAGTTTGGGCTCAAGCATTTGGGCTACAATCCATCGATTGGTCTGAACGCTCTTTTACAGGAAAGCAAAATTGACAGAAGTTTATATCCANAGAGNGAAGATATTACCTACAAATTAGCCCCCATGATCAATGCCTGCGGCCGAATGGATGACCCTACCGTGGCTAGCTCGCTATTTTTAGAGAGTAATCCAAATCGATGCAAAGAGTTAGCTAAAAAGATGAATGAATACAATGAGCAAAGAAAATTCATCGAAGCTCAACTCACAGAGCACGCAAAAGTGCAGGCACGCGATTTGTTTTCTGAAGAAGTTGCTTTGGTGGCTCATGGCGATGGAGAATACTGGAACCCAGGAGTTGTAGGGATTGTAGCCGGAAAACTGGCCAGTTCTTTGCGAAAACCCTGCCTTGTTCTGGCAAAATCTGAAAATGGCGAATATCGCGGTTCAGGAAGAGGAGTAAAAGGATTGGACTTGGTACAAGCATTGGCGGAATGCAAAAGCCTCCTGCTANACTGGGGAGGGCACCCGGTTGCCGTTGGATTAAGCATATTGGAGGAACACTTAGAAGAGTTCACCAAGAGCTTTTTAACAGCTGTTAAAACTCAGATTGGTAATCAACCCCCTGAACGGCAGCTTGAAATAGATGCTTTTATCCAACGAAATCAATTAAATGAAGATCTCCTTCTTGAAATGGAAAAGCTGGCACCATTTGGGCAAGGAAACCCTCAACCTTTACTTGGCATAAAAAAAGTCAAATTATACGGAAAACCAAAACCGGTTGGTTCTGGAGAACATTTTCAATTTTCGATTCACAATGGCGATGAACCAATTAACGGAATTGCATGGAGAATGGCAGATAACATTCCTCCAACAGATCAGGAAATAGACATAGCCTTCCGGTTACAGTGGAATCACTGGAACCAAAGAAAAAGACTACAGATGGTAATGGATACATGGAAAATCCATTAATCCTGAAAAATCTCAATAATTACTAGAAGAAGTACTTTTTAAATAGAATCAACCTTAGGGGTTGATTTCCTCCTCAATCATAGCAATGGCCTGTTCAACGCTTAACCGTTTTTGATCGGTGGTATCGCGGTTGCGCACGGTAACCGTTCCATCTCCCTCGATTGTCTCAAAATCAACCGTAATTCCAAAAGGTACTCCAGCTTCATCAATCCTTCTATACCTTCTGCCGATGGCTCCCGATTGATCGTAAATAACATTCCATCGTCTTTGCATTAATTTGTAAATTTCCTGAGCCCGTTCAACCAAGACGGGTTTGTTTTTAACCAAAGGAAAAATACCCGCTTTTATTGGTGCTACTCTTGGGTGAAAACGAAGAACAGTGCGTTTTTCCCCTTCAATTTCATCTACCGAGTAGGCAGAGCAAAGGACTGCAAGGAAAGTACGATCGACCCCCAAACTCGGCTCAATAACATGAGGAAGGTACTTCTGCTTCATCTCCTCATCAAAATATTCCAGGTTTTTCCCGGAATGCTCCTGATGTTGAGTAAGATCAAAATTACCCCTCGCCGCAATGCCTTCCAATTCATGCTCCCCAAAAGGGAACTTGAATGTAATATCAGTACAAGCCTTGGCATAGTGTGCGAGTTTATGGGCTGGGTGCACCTCTTCTCCTAAATATTCGGGAGTTAATCCGATCGAAGAAAACCAGTCCTTACGAGTTTTAATCCACTCAGCATGATATTTTGGCCACTGATCCTCACCTGGTGGAATAAAATATTCGATCTCCATTTGCTCAAATTCTCTCGAACGGAAAATGAAGTTACGGGGAGTAATCTCGTTACGAAAAGCCTTTCCAATTTGGGCTATTCCAAAAGGAACTTTCACTCGACCAGTATCAACCACATTTTTAAAATTTGCAAAAATGCCCTGGGCCGTCTCCGGGCGTAAGTAACAAAGGGATGATCCATCTCTGAGTGCACCAACATGTGTTTCAAACATCATGTTAAAATCTCTAGGGGGCGTAAGTGAACCAGGCTTTCCAGTTGCAGGAGAGGGAACGAGTTCCTGTTCTTCTTGTGAAAGCTCATCATAAGCTCTCAAATGTACCGGTTCCATTGAGCCCTGCTTGGCAGCTTTCCTCTTCATTGATTCAGCCATAGATTCGGCGTCCTCCTGCATATTTTCTGTCTCAATTAAGGAAACCCAGCCGAGGATTTCTCCATCGACTTTAACTTCAGAGGCGAAAAGTTGGTCAGCTCGGTACCTCATTTTTGATTCCTTACAATCAACCATAGGGTCGGTAAAACCATCCACATGACCTGAGGCCTGCCAAATCTTGGGGTTCATAATAATACCGGAGTCCAAGCCGACCATATCATCTCGCCTTCTCACCATATCTTCCCACCAGGCATCTTTGATATTTTTACGGAGTTCGACTCCGAGTGGACCGTAGTCAAAAAAACCGTTTAGACCGCCGTAGATTTCCGATGATTGAAATACAAAACCCCTGCGTTTCGCAAGTGCTACAATTTCTTCGATTAGAGAAGTTTCTTTTGCCATAGAGAGATCCCTTTTAATTGATTGGAGTAATAGTCTCAATCAATAAACATAGAATGAAATAAATTGACTATCTCGTTAACACATATTGAATTGAGCAAATGACATGTAACAAATGTATATCCAAAAGGTTTAAGAGTGTTTCTCTAATCTTGCTTTGCATCTTCATGTCATCTGGTTGCAAGTTTTTACCCAATCCCAAGAAGTATTTCTCCAAAGACTTCAACGCAGCAGGTGCTCTGACTCACTCGAGAAACTCTTTTGAACCGGTAGAAACTGGGACTATTCAATTACGATCTAATGAAATATGGAATCGAAGAGATTTTTCTGGAGACAAAACGACCGCACTTTGGGGTTTAATTACTTACACTGATTATTGAACCAAAACTCTTAATTAGAATTATTCCAATTAAACTTGCGATCATTTGAGAGATACCTATATAGGTATAGGTGACTACTTACAAAAAGCAAAACACGACGCATAAACTCTCGCTTTCCCTAAAGGAACGAGGTCTCCGTTCCACAAAACAAAGATTATGCGTTTATGATGTGATACTGGAAAAAAGAGATCACCCGACTGCTGATGACATTTTTCTAAGAGTTAGAAATAAACTGCCTAAAATTTCCTTCGCTACCGTTTACAACTGCCTGGAAACGTTTGTGGGCTGTGGTCTTGTTAAGAAAATAAACCTTGATAGAACCTCTTCCCGCTATTGTCCTAACCTTTCTCCTCATGCTCATTTCAAGTGTTCGAAAACAGGACAGATTATTGACCTCCCGCTCAAAGAAGACACCTTACAGTCTCTGCAATCTATCTTACCCGAAGGATTTTCTCTTTCCGGATTTGATTTATCATTTCACGGAACCACTCCCTCCAACAATTAAAATAACCTACATGTGAGTACGCTTAAAGTACATAACCTATCAGTTAACATCGAAGATAAAACCATTCTCAATGAATTCTCATTGGAAGTTCCTGCCGGTGAAGTCCACGCAATCATGGGTCCCAACGGAAGTGGTAAAAGTACTCTTTCCAAAGCTTTAGCAGCTCATCCCAGTTACGATGTTCTCGGTGGAACTGCAGAACTGGATGGATGTAATTTGATTGGTATGGAACCAGATGAAATCTCACGAGCAGGTCTTTTCCTAGCCTTTCAATACCCCATTGAAGTACCCGGTGTAACGATTGCTAACTTCATAAGAGCAGCTATCCAGGCAAGAATGGAAGACAGTAAGTCTTTTAAAGCCGTTGATTATTATAAGGAACTTTATCAAAAAATGGACGACCTAGGTATTGACCGAAAATTTACCTCTCGGTCCCTCAATGACGGGTTTTCAGGTGGTGAGAAAAAGAGATGCGAAATCTTGCAGATGGCCATGCTTGACCCGAAATTCTGCATTCTTGACGAAACAGACAGCGGTTTGGACATTGATGCATTGCGAGTCGTATCAGCAGGAGTCAATTCAATGCGTAGTGCCGAACGAGGGTTCCTCGTTATCACTCACTACCAAAGGCTTCTAGACTATATAGTACCAGATAAAGTGCATGTAATGTGGGAAGGTAAAATCGTCCGATCAGGAGACAAAGAGCTGGCAACTGAGCTAGAATCCAAAGGCTATGATTGGATTAAAGAAGAGCTTGCTGCTTAATTCACCGTAAACACTTACTTTAATGATAAAAACAAATCCAATCGAAGTTGACCGCGACAAAGGCAACTTTCACTACAATACAGACTACGAATTTGACGCGGGTATCGGGTTATCCGAAGATGTGGTTCGATACATATCTGATGTTAAAAAAGAAGATTCCTGGGTTAAGGATTTCCGTTTAAAAGCTCTTAATACTTTTGAGAAGAAAAAGCTACCTACTCATTGGGCGACCAAAGACTTGGAGAATATAGACTTCGATATTATCAGATATTACTTATCGAAAGGACAAATGCCCAGCCGCACATGGGAGGAAGTGCCTGATGATGTAAAGAGGACTTTTGAAAGATTAGGTATTCCCGAACAGGAAAGAAAGTTCTTGGCTGGGGTTGAAGCTCAATTTGACAGCGAAGCCGCTTATTCAAGAATGAAGGATGACTTATCTGAGAAGGGAGTTATTTTTGTAGGCTCAACTGAAGGGCTCAAAGAACACCCCGAAATTTTCAAAAAATGGTTCGGCAAAGTTATTCCTACTTCAGATAATAAATTCTCAGCACTAAATAGTGCAGTATTCAGCGGAGGCAGTTTTATTTACGTTCCGCCGGGGGTAAAACTTGAACAACCCCTGCAAGCATACTTCCGAATCAATGCCGAAAACTTTGGCCAGTTTGAAAGGACCCTTATCATAGCGGATGAAGGTGCAGAAATTACTTACATGGAAGGATGTACCGCACCTAAGTTTGAAACCTCCACCCTTCACAGTGCGGTGGTGGAACTGGTTGCCTTGAAAGGAGCTAAAATTCAGTATGTGACCGTTCAGAACTGGTCCAATAATGTCTTCAATCTTGTGACCAAAAGAGCCATGGCTCATGAAGAATCAGAGGTCAGGTGGATTGATTGCAATATTGGGTCCCGTCTAACTATGAAATACCCAGGAGTCATTTTGCGGGGCAGAAAAGCCCGGGGAGAAGTTCTTTCCATTGCTCTAGCAAATGATGGTCAACACCAGGATACTGGTGCAAAAATGGTTCATGCAGCTGATGAAACAACAAGTAATGTAATCGCTAAATCGGTTTCTATCGGCGAGGGAAGATCTACATATCGCGGACTTGTTCAAATGCCCGGACACTTAAAGCACTGCAAAAACAATACCGAATGCGATGCATTGCTTATAAATTCTGATAGCCAAACTGACACCTACCCTGCAATCACAGTTCAAGGGGAAGACCATAGCGTACAGCACGAAGCCAGTGTCTCCAAGGTGAGTGCTGAGCAGATTTTCTACATGCAACAGAGAGGTCTATCTGAAGCAGACGCTATGAGTATGTGTGTGAATGGTTTTGTAAACGATCTAATCCGTGAATTCCCAATGGAATATAGTGTCGAGCTCAAAAGACTCATTGATTTAGAAATGGAAGGTTCTGTAGGGTAATGATTCAAGAAAAAGTACAGACCAAGATTACCCCTGATTTTTTTTCCGAAGACTATTTCGAAAAGTTTGCCTCCAACCATTCCTGGGAACCTGGTTGGCTAGCAGACCTACGCAAGGAATCCTGGGAAAGGCTTCGAGAAGACCAAGATTTCAGTCTTAAGGATGAGAGATGGCGATTTTCTCCTAAAAGTCGTCTCGGGTATTCTCATTTCGAAAGTATTTCTGATTCATCGCATTCAGTAAAGTTCAACCAAGCATCTGAATCATCCGAAAATATTTGGGATACAGTTGACAACATACTTTTAGACAATCCAGATCTTATATCCGATTTTGCGGAAATCTCCGGACCAAATCTCGGTGCAACCGAATCATTTCACCTTACAAATACTTACTTTAATAACGGTTTTTTTATTAAAGTCTCTGGAAATCCTTCCCAAAAATTACAACTATCTATCGACCATACCTGTCCACAAGAAGGACTTGTCTCGTTCCATAAGAATTATGTAGTTTTGGATGATTTCGCCGAGGTTACTCTCATAGAAAATTTCATCTCAGAAAATGACACTTCGCAGGGGGGCTTATCAAACCTTACCCATTTCAAAATTGGAAAAGGTGCAAAACTTAATCGTATTTTAATCCAAAATATGGCGGATGGTTCTAGTTTCCATAACTTGGAAAATTTTGACCTTCATGCTAACTCAACAGTCGTAAATGTAGAATGTTTTCTGGGAGCAAATCAAAGCAGGATAGAAACTAAAGGAAATTTACTGCAATCGGGTGCCAATTTTGAAAATTTTTCATTTGTTTCCGGTCGTAAGGAACAGCTTTTTGATCAGCGGACTGAACAACACCACTTGGCTCCGCACTGCTCGAGCAACTTGCTATCGAAAAATGTGTTACAAGAAGAAGCAAAGTCAATATTTGCAGGACTTATTAAAGTTGACTCGGAAGCACAAGAGACAAACGCTCTGCAAACAAACAGAAACCTCCTTCTTTCTAAAGAAGCAGAAGCCGATTCTCTTCCAGGACTCGAAATTTTAGCAAATGATGTAAGATGTACACATGGTGCAACGACCAGTCGCCTCGATCAGGAAGAACTATTTTACCTATTAAGTAGAGGTATTGAAAAGAAATCAGCCGAATCACTCATTTCCTTAGGTTTCATTGAAGAAATTATTGGAAAAGTACAGGACGAAGACTTGACCCAAACTATAAGGGATCTGGTCTGTAATCATTTCAAATAAGTCTTTATAATATGTCGAACTCACAAGAAGAAGTTACCTTAACCCGTGATGTAATTGCTACTCTAATACCTCATGGTGAAGAATTTACACTAGGAAGCGGTGAAAAAGTTACCATCACCCACAGACTAGGTGGCAATTTTACCGTAATGACCTTACAGGGAATGTACAGGATCGCGGCAAGAGATGCAGATGCCCTTGGTGAGATCAACGATGACGCGACCAAGCAGAACAAGCAATCTGGGGGGAAACCGGCGTCTGAAGACGAAATTCGTGAAAATCTTAAAAGCGTTTTTGATCCCGAGATACCAGTCAATGTAGTGGATCTTGGCCTCATCTACAGAGTGGAAATAGAAGAGATTGATAATCGTGGGAGGGTCGCATTCGTTGATCTTACTCTTACAGCCCCTGGTTGTGGAATGGGCCCTGTAATTGCGGAAGATGTGAAAGGAAAAGTCATGGAGCTTTCTGGTATTGATGAGGCTGAAGTTGAAATTGTGTGGGATCCTCCTTGGACCCAAGACATGATCTCCGAAGAGGGTAAGATGGAACTAGGTTTGATCTGAGTCTTATAATCACCTCATATTTAACCTCATGCCAGAAAATAAAAACAAGGCTTTATCATTCGCACTCGGCACAGATCATGCCGGTTACAGTTACAAGGAAGCCATTAAGAAACATTTACACGACTTGGGTCATCAAACCAAGGATTTCGGGACCTTTAATGAAGAATCCGTTGATTATCCCGAGTTCATAACTCCTGCGGCAGAAGCAGTCGCAAATTCATTAGTCGATTATGGAATTGTACTAGGGGGCAGTGGAAACGGGGAGGCGATGGCAGCCAATAAAGTTAAAGGCATCCGCTGTGCTTTGTGTTGGTCTGTTGAAACAGCAAGGCTTGCCAAGGAACATAACAATGCGAATGTGTTAGCTATCGGTGAGAGACAAATATCCAAAGATTTGGCCATCGAAATCATTGATACATGGCTATCTGCCAACTTTGAGGGAGGCAGGCATCAACGAAGAATTCAGATGCTCGACTCTGAGTGAAATTTTGATAGAAAGAATTTAATGAGCGAAGAAAAAGATAAAAAGCCCAGTTCTGTTACCGAACAAATTCAAAACAAGTTTCTTGAACAAAGAAAGATTTTCCTTTGGGGAGAAGTCAGCGACCGTTCTGCTAGAGATTTGACCGAGAAACTTCTCTTTTTAGAATCAGAGGATCCTGGTAAAGAGATCACTTTCTACATTAACTCTCCAGGGGGCTCTATCACCGCCGGTATGGCTATTTTTGACACCATGCAACTCATTACTTCTCCGATTGCAGTAGTGGTTACCGGTATGGCGGCAAGTATGGGCTCCATCTTGCTTTGCGGAGCGACCAAAGGCAGACGCTTACTTTATCCACACTCAAGGGTACTCATTCACCAACCTCTCATCACAGGAAGAATGGTGGCGGCGGCTGTGGATATTAATATTCAGGCACAGGAAATGGAAAAACTCCGTGAGGAATTAAACGGTATTCTTGCCAAGACTTCGGGACAGCCACTTGACAAAATCCAACAAGACACAGATCGTGATTTCTACCTCAATGCAGAAGAAGCCATCGAGTACGGACTGGCTGATGAAATTGTTAAAGGGGTCTAATTTGAATTACCTTTTCCAGCTCACGCCCTTAACTGCATCCAGGTTTTCAGATAAGTAGAACTCTTTGGGCATTTCAAAGTTCTGTAAACGCGTTCTAAGGAATTCCTTCAATCCCTTTTGATCAACTGACCGAGGAGAGATGTAGGCTACAATTTTCTGCCCCCATTTCTCATCATTACTCGAAGAAACAAAACAGGATTTTACCGAAGGAAATTCTAAAATATTTTTTTCTACGAAGTCTGGGATAACTTTTTTCCCACCTGTGTTAATGACCCGATCTACTCGATGGAGCACTTGCCAATAGCCATTTTCCTCTTTACCTAGGTCTGAGGTCTTAAACCACTCGCAATCCGAAGAGTTCGCATATCTAAGATCCAAGCTTAAACTCGGACACTTTATAAGAATCCGCCCATCTTGATCGAGCCTCATCGATACATCTGTCATGGTCTGCCCCACCCCATTAATTCCATTTGCAAAATCATCCTTATCTAAAACAGTTACCATTCCTGCCGTCTCCGTCATACCGTAACAAAGGTAAATCGGTAATTGTGCCTCTCTAGCTTTTTGGGAGATCTCACTATTACAATGGGCCCCTCCTATAAAAATCCCGTTACATCTCCGTAAATTAGCTACCGCATCTTCCGACTTTAACAATTCAAACAATTGAGCGGGGACTAGTGATAAGTATCGTTTTTCACAAAGTTTCGCTTTTTCAGATTTTGCTAAGTCCTTGTAATCAATAAAAGTTACACTTCCTCCAAGAAACCAAGCTCTCGCGACCTGCATCCATCCGCCAACATGATGAATCGGAAGACAGCATATAGTATCAACTGGTTTATCATTATTCAGAAATGATTTCAGTCGTTCAGATGCGGCCCTTAAGCCATCCCAAGAGTGCCAATGCTCCTTGGGATTACCTGATGTTCCACTCGTTTTGAAAACTAAGGAAGGTGGTCTTTCTACTGAAGTAATTGGCACGGGAAACTGCGGATTCATCTTAACAGAAGCCCCCTCCCTCAAGATTCCGAAAACATTTCTGGCATAATTCAGTGAATCCAAATCAGTAGAATTTTCTGATTTCTTCCAAAATTTTTGATCTGGCAGACTCATACTAATTCAACTTTCCCCATAAATCATTGAGTTCGGACATGCTTACTGCTGGAGATTCGAGAATCTCGGCATGATGACCGTCAAGCTCACTGTTATTATGCTTTAAAGTCTCTCGGCTTATGCCAGCTTCTAGGTTGGAAAACCTGGAAGCCCTAACCAGGGCTTCATATCCGAAAGGAGACTCATAAACAGTCGAAAAAACAGTTTTATCGGGATTATCTTTCGCAAATTTTAATGTTAAACTCCAATCAGTTAAAAGAGTAGGTTTTATAACATAAAAACCATTCCAACCTTGCTCTTTGGCAGGTTGTGGACTTCCCATCGCAACAATTGTTTCGTCAATAGCAAGCGGGAGTTTTGAATTACGGGCAAATTCAAATAATTCATCTCGAAAATCATCGCTTACAGGTTGCTCAAGATATTCGATCCGTTTTTCTGTAGAAAATTCCGTACTCCAAAGGGATAACTCATTCATGCTCAATGAACCATTCGCGTCCAAACGAACTTTAGAAAATGGGTCAAGGGTCCGAAACCATTCTTTTATTTTTTCTATTTCTTCGGATACTGGGAGCAGGCCAATTTTCCTCTTCAAAGAAAATCTACGGGATTCGTAGTTGTGCTTTGAGATTAGTCCACTCTTCTCGATTTTTTTAGCTTTTTGATTACTGTTCATTTTCCATATTTCCGAATTCATGCAGCTCAAAGCAGGTTCTAAAATTCTTGAATTCGAAATCGGCTTATTTGATACCCATTTTTCAGCCTCAATCAGAATATCTTGCATGGAAGGCTGAAATGGAAACCCCGGAACGGGAGCTATTTCTCCATAAACATAATCTCCTGTCTGCATAAGTTCTCTCAATACGATAGACTCTCTGACTTTCCAAGAAAGGTTTGAAGAAAGATGGGGACTATCAAATTTTTGAGAGATGATCTTAAATTCCCTGACGGTATTCATCAATTATTCTTGAGAACGAAGTTTAATTCAGACATAAAAAAAGTATGTCCATTAATGACAAATTACCCAAGCATGGATAAAGAAATTTTTCTCCCCGCAGAACAGTTTTTTGAGCAGACAAAACCAACTGGTCTAACTTTTGACGACATATCTCTGGCAACGAGATATTCTGATGTACTTCCGAGTGAAGCCAATCTGGAAACTAAGCTCACCGAACAACTCTCTTTGAACATCCCTATCTTTTCCTCAGATATGGATACAGTTACGGAGTCAGAAATGGCTATCGCAATGGCTCTTTGCGGAGGAATGGGTTTGATTCACTACAACATGAGTCAACGGCAACAACTCAAAGAAGTTGCCAGGGTCAAATACCATGTGCACGGACTAATTCAGGACCCAATTACGATTACTGCTGATAAATTAGTTGGAGATGTACTTGAGCTTATTGACAGCAAAGACTTTCAGTTCAGAACATTTCCGATTGTAAAAGAGGATGGAAAGCTGCTTGGTCTTCTGCCCGGACGAGTCGTCAAACATCGCTATCGGAGTCGTAAGGTTACAGAAGGCATGCTCGCTCGGGACGAAGTCTACACGGTAAAGCAGTCTGAAATCGGAGGAGATCCTATTGAAACTGCAGACCGCTTCTTCAGCGATCATATGGGGATTCATAAACTTTTGGTGGTTGATCACGATGATAAATTATGTGGGCTATATACATTAAGCGATATTGAGCGAATCATGGGTGAGGCAGGAAACCACCTAAAACCGGCAAGAGATGATAACTTTAGACTTTTGTGTGGTGCTGCCATTTCGATTCCACGCTTGGAAAATGGGGATATCGATAAAAATGACCTTCTCAGGCATGTTGGAGAGATGGTTGATAAAGGTTTAAACTTGGTCGCTGTCTCTACAGCACATGGACATACTTCAGGTGTAGGAGAGGCAACCAAAATCTTGAGCCAAGAATTTAACCAGCTTTCGATTATGGCTGGCAATGTCACTTCTGGAGAAGGAGTAGGATTTCTAGCCGATGCAGGGGCACAAATAATAAAAGTTGGGCAAGGACCAGGATCTATCTGCACAACCAGAATAGTTGCAGGTGTTGGAATCCCGCAAATGAGTGCCCTTTATGCCGCTTCCGTAAAAGCGAAAGAAAAAGGTATCTCAATTGTTGCGGATGGAGGACTTTCCAAATCTGGAGATATTGTAAAAGCATTAACCCAAGCAGACGCGGTGATCTGCGGTAGCCTGCTAGCGGGTTGCAGGGAAGCACCCGGGAGAATCATTGAAATTGAAGGAAAATACTACAAGCAATATCGAGGCATGGGGAGCTTAGAGGCGATGAGAGATGGATCAGCCGCCCGTTACGGACATTCGGCTAAAGATGTGGGTTCAAAAAGTACTGCTGAAGGAATAGAGGCATTGAAAGAAGTCGCAGGTGATGTAACCGAAACGATCAACCTTCTCGCTGGCGGTATTCGATCAGGAATGGGTTACTTGGGTGCAAAAAATCTTACTGATCTCAAAAATAATGCTAGGTTTGTGAGAGTAACGCCCGCAGGGCAAAGAGAATCCGCACCACACGATGTAATAGAAATCAAAAACAGTGAGTTCTCCCGCTCCTAAGACTAATTTTTCATGATCAAGCCTAGTAAAACAAAATTTCAGTCTCTCGTGTCTGTCCTCGGAATAAGCATGGGCGATGAAGGAAAAGGCAGAGTCGTTCATGAAATCCTCAATGATATAGAAAAAACGACCGGCACACCAGTCAGTGGAGTCATGAAAGTAAATGGTGGTGCCAATGCGGGACATACTGCTGCCGGGCTTAAATTAAACCTTCTTCCATCTGGAGTTGGTAACCCTCGAGTAAATGACTTAATTGTTGGTGCTGGCGTAGTTGCGGATCCAAGGAAGTTTTTGTGGGAAGCATTGCCATTAGAAAAAAGAGGCATCTCCGTTCTATCTCGACTAAGAATCGACGAAAAATGTCAGGTTAGTGATCTTTCTCACAGACTCCTTGACTTAGCTTGGGAAAATTATCGGGTGAACCAACTCAAAAAGGAAAGCAGAGGTTCAACTGGTCGTGGTATTAGCCCAGCGTACTGCGATGAAACCGGACAATGGCAAATTTTCTATCAAGCGTTTGTTGACAATCGAAAGCTTTTCGAAACCGATCTTAGGGATCGCGTTCGGAGAGCAGTTGATACCATTCAATATGTTTGTAAGGTAAGTGAAGAGGATTGGTTTGGCTTTTTTGAAACTCTTACAATTGCGGAAAAGCGTGCAAATCAAGAATCCATCAACGATCAAATTTTCAAAGAAGAAGAGTTTGATTTTAAAATCTTCTGCGCAGAGCATCCATTCGAACTCAATTTTGAGTGTTTAGAGGAGACTTATTGGCAAGCGGGTCAAAAACTTATCGATAGTATTATCGATATAAGACCCCAGATCCTCGATAATTTAGGTAATGACAGGCCGATTGTGGTCGAATTCGGTCAGGCATATTGGCTTGATAAAAGACACGGGTTCACTCCGAATGTCACTGCTTCTCACACTTTCTCAAGCGAGATATTTCAATCTGCAGGCATTCCAATCAGCAAACTCTCCCAAGTTGGTTGCTGCAAAGCCTACGATACAAAAGTTGGCACTCACCATTTCTTGACCCACATAAAGCCGGAAGAAAACATTCTCGGAAAGAAATTATCTGAAATGGAGTTCGGAACTTCTACAGGCAGACAAAGAATGGTGGGTTGGTTTGATGCAGTTGAAAAAGGAAATGCCCTTCGTTATGGAGGATTTGATTGGTTAGTAATCAACAAACTTGATGCGTTAAGCTCTTTGAATGCTGATTTTGAAGAATTAAAAATCTGTGTTGCTTATAAAAATGAACATGAAGAGTTAATAAAGAGCGTGCCTCGTAGCGAAAAAGTCAGAAAATCACTGTCCCCAGTCTATGAAGAACTCCCTGTATGGAATGAAGATATAAGCGGATGCAAAAGCTTTGATGCCCTTCCAGTTCAGGCTCAAAATTATGTCAAAAAAATGGTTCAGAGTATTTGCGAAGTCGCTTATGGTGAAAACTGGAAAACAAAGGAACTCCCTCAATTACTCTATATTGGGGTTGGTCCCAATCCTGGTCAGGTCATCGACAACTTGCCGCCTATTTCTGACATCCTTGATCTTTCCTAAAAATAATATTTCAATTTTTGAAAGATAATCCTCCAGCTCTTGAAAAATTCAGGCAACGAATTTCATGGGATGATCTCAATCATAACCTAATTGAAAAACAAATTGCGATCTGCGTAGAGGAAGATCTCGGAGGAAATTCACTAGGTAAACCGAGCTTGGCATCGGATATCACAACCAATTACAGCGAAATCACCGCAAAGGGATCAGCTTACCTCACCGCAAGGGAACCCATGATTCTTTGTGGCATCTCCTTGATTCCTCATATTTTAAAAGTTTTCGGCACAGAGGATATCACTTTCACCTCGAAATATAAGGATGGGGACTCTGTTGCTGAAAATGAATCGATTGGTGCACTCACAGGTCCGTTGAACGAAATTCTTTCTACTGAGAGAAGTATCCTGAACTACCTTCAAAGACTATCAGGAGTTGCCACTTCGACATTGCATTTTAAAAAAAAGATAGATGATTACGGAGTAGGATTGCTAGACACCCGTAAAACTACCCCGGGATTAAGATTTCTCGAAAAATATGCAACAGCTTGCGGAGGCGGTTTCAACCACCGATTTGGACTTCACGATCGGATTCTCATCAAAGACAACCACCTTGCCGCGATGCAAGCAACTCACGGCGTGGTCTTGGAAAACTTTCTTCTTTCTGTCGTAGAAAAAAACACCCCTAATTATCTTATCGAAGTTGAAATCGATGAAATCGAACAGCTCGAGCCCGTAATTAGTGCTGGAGTAGATGCAGTATTGCTAGATAACTTTTCTCCTAGTTTAATCGAACGAGCCATCATGATAAATAATAACAGGGTGGTCATCGAAGCAAGTGGAGGCATCACCGAGAGCAGTATCACAGATTACGCCAAAGCGAAGCCCCACTTCATTTCAACTGGTGCACCAGTCCACTCAAGTAGATGGATAGACATAGGTTTGGACTGGAACTGATTATCAAATGGCAAAATACCCTGCAGGTAAGAGAAAAAAAGTTGAAACTCCTGAAATAGTTTCAAGGTCCAAAGCAGAAAAAGACCCAAGCAGTTATGTATTGCGGATGCTTCTGAATGCCTCTCCCTATTATGTGTCAGGTAGTGTATTAGCCCAAAAACTTAAAATGTCGAGAGTCGGGATTTGGTCTAGGATTGATAAATTAAGAAAAGCTGGTCTCACAATTGAAGCTTCACAAAATCTAGGCTACCGCTTAGCAGGTGAACCAAATCAACTCAACTTACCACTTCTAAACGCCTGGATGAAAGAGAACAGAAAGGTTTGTGATGTTTTTATCCATAATGAAGTAGATAGTACGAACAGCGAGGTAGAGCGGTTGTTAGCGAATAATACCAAAACCCCGTTTGCGGTATTATCAAATGAACAAAAAAGAGGACGCGGGAGATTAGGTCGTTCTTGGCATAGTCCTAAAGGAGGAAACATTTATCTCTCACTAGGTTTCAGACCAAATATTCAAGCGATACGCCTGAGGAATTTTACACTCTGGCAAGGTCTTAATATCTGCAGATTCCTGAGACAGTTTATAGGTACTGAAAAAATAATGATCAAATGGCCAAACGACATTTATTTTGACGGGAAGAAACTGGCAGGAATGCTCACTGAAGCTTCGATTGACTGTGAAAGTATCCGCACATTGATATTTGGGATCGGGATAAATGTGAACATTCCAACCCAACATTATCCCAAAAATTTAGCCAAGCACTCGAATTCCTTGCAGAACATAAATGCTGAACAAATACGAATTCATGAATTGGCTGCTAAACTCATTAAAATAATTCTATTGAGTTACAAGGATTGTGTTTCCAAAAATTTAGAAGAGGAACTGGTCAATGGTTGGACAGAGGTCGATGAACTAAGTGGTAAAAAGATTAAGGTTAAATGCGGAAAAGAAAATTTTCAGGGAAAAGCCTCTGGAATTGATAATGATGGTAACCTTCTTTTAAAACTAAGGAATGGCAGAATGAAAAAAGTCCATAGCGGAGAAATCGAAGTACTTGCATGATTGCATCTATCTATGAATAAAATCCAGTGCTTAGATATTGGCAATTCGAGTACAAAGCTTGGCATATTTCAGGGCCAAGAGCTTAGTAGCTTTATTCAATTTGAAACCAAAGAACTTATCTCAAAGCCAAAGCTACTTGCATCAGAAATTTTTAAAAATGATGTAGATTTAGTCTACTGCTCTGTCGTTCCTCACATAGAAAATGCCTTTAAAAAAGCCATAAGTTCTTTTCGAAAAGAAATATTTGCGATCAATTCAGACTTCTGTGCAGGGATTCCCATATCATACTCCAATAAAGAGGAAATTGGTGCCGATAGAATAGCCAATTCAATTGCGGCTTTCTACTTACTTTCCCTACCCTGTGTTGTGATTGATTTGGGCACAGCCACAACTTTTGACATTATATCACAATATGCTGGTTATGAAGGTGGAATCATACTCCCCGGTCCTCAAGGATTTCTTGATTTTCTTGAATCGAATACCGCGTTGTTGCCTAAAGTTAAATTACAAAAAGATCATCAGCCCCAATGTGCTTATGGTAAAAGTACTAAAGAAGCTATGCTCCTTGGTGTATTTACTGGTTATCCAAAAATGATTGAAGGAATAGTTGAAAACTTAAAAGCAGGCCTCATGGAGAAATACTCAAAAGAAGTTAAGTTTGTAATCTGTGGTGGATCCTCCCTTAATTTAAATATTAAAGAAATCGAGATATCCGAAAATCTAACTTTGCAAGGACTTCGCATAGCATATGAAGTTCACAATAAAGAAAGAACGCGATGAGTACTGAACCCAAACCGCTTCCAATTATTGAGGTTTTGAATCTTAAAAAAAGGTACGGTCTCATTCAGGCACTCAAAGGTATAAGTTTCTCCGTGGGAAAGGGAGAAATCATAGGTTTTCTTGGACCGAATGGGGCAGGCAAAAGTACTACGCTCAAAATTCTATCTGGATTAATACCAGCAGATTCAGGTGAGGCCAAAGTATGTGGTGTGGATTTAGCCGAAGAGGAAGGTGAAGTCAGAAACCACATTGGTTTTTTGCCAGAAAACAATCCACTACCCGAAGAATTGCGTGTGATAGAATACCTAAAGTTCCGAGCTATGCTGAAGGGACTTAGGGGCAGTAGAAAACGAGATCGTATTCGAATCGCCCTTGATATCTGTGATTTAGAAAGAAAAGTTTCGGAACGAAAGATAGGTAATTTGTCAAAAGGCTATAAACAAAGAGTGGGGATCGCAGATGCATTGTTGACTGAACCCCGTTTAGTTATTCTTGATGAACCAACCATAGGACTCGATCCTAGGCAATCCGCTGTTACAAGAAAGATGATGGAACGATTGCGAGGCGATGTAACATTCCTACTGTCTAGTCACATCTTATCTGAAGTAGAGGCTTGTTGCGACCGAATGATTATCTTAAGTCACGGTCAAATTGTCGCGGAAGGAACCTTAAATCAACTTCAAAAAGAATTCATCAATCGTACCATTTTCGAAGTGGTTGCCTTAACCAACAGAATGTCATTACAAAAAAGTGTAAGAGAAATTGATGAAACCTGTGAGTTGCTACAAGACGAACCGGTAGATGTCAGCGGTAAGAAGAGATTTATATTTTCCACTGAAAAAGGAGAATTCGTAGCGGAAGCTATTTTAAGATATCTTGTGAAAATTCCTGATCTTCGAGTGTTCGAGTTTCAAATTGAAAGACCTGACTTGGAGACGATCTTCTTACGAGCGACCAAAAAGAACTGGGAAGAAAATGATCACCTCGGGAAAAAACGCAGCGGTTTCAAAAAGATTAACCAATTGATTTGATCATGACACAGGGATATTGGGTTATTTTACGAACGGAAATCTTCAGTTTGTTCATTTCGCCCGCGACTTATGTTTCTACCTTCTACTTCTTGGCATTACTTGGAGTTGGCTTTCGTTTTTTTATTGAAAGTTTTACAGGCACAAATTGGATCCTACCCCCTTTATCCTCTTTGTCACTAGGATTACTCTTCGGTGCACCTGCCTTGATTCCGTTTCTGACCATGAGAACAATTGCGGAGGAACGAAGGCTTGGGACTTTGGAAACACTCATGACGGCCCCTGTAAATGCGGTTTCCATTATCGCAGGAAAATGGAGTGCAAGTTATCTCTTCTACTTAATGATCTGTTGCGGTGCCTATGCCTATCCCCTTCTCGTTTGCATCATTTTTCCAGAACAAGCAAAAAGCCTGGGTTTCAATCAACTTGAACACTGGATTGGTGGTTTCACATTTTTAATGTCTTTTGGGGCTAGTTTTTGTGCCATTGGGATCTTCTCTAGTTCTATAACTAGAAATCAAATGGTTGCAGGCATGCTAAGTTTTTCTCTTATCACTCTATATTTAGCAGTAATGGCATTTTCTTATGGGGAACCCTCCCAGACCGATCAATTTACTTCCTATGAGGATTTATTTGCTATGCTTGGTGGCTCTCTTTACAGAGGCTTGGACAAAATCCAATTCTTTGCCTTAGGCGTATTACACATCCCTACCATCCTACATCAGTTGATTGTGGTTTTTTTCTTTCTAAGCCTGGCCACCTTACAAATAGAAAAAATTAGGCATTGAGATGGACTTTCGTAATTCAACGAGAAACAAAAAAATTGAACACTGGCTCATTGTGGTCTTGATCAGTTCACTTTGTTTGGGACTCAACTTCTTTGTATCCAAATCTAATTGGCAAGTAGACTTGTCTTCAGAAACTAGATACTCACTCTCCAGGGAAAGCATCGCCCTGCTAAATAAGCTTCAGGAACCTGTGGAAATAATAGTCACAATTAAGGAAAAAAATAATTTACCGAAAATTACCCAAAAATTCCTGCAGGATATTAAGCTTTTATTTGGAGCGCTTGAAAACGCCCCGACATCTAAACAGATCAGAACCACATATCTGGATGTAGATTCACCGCGAAATCTCCCAGATTACTTAAGCGAATTTCAATTAAGTGAATCGAATGTAATCGTTGTGGCATCTAAAAGTGGCGGGCAAAAAACTCTATTTAAATACGAGATCCAAACAGGTGCTAATCCTTATGACAGCACAACTCCATTTCGATCTGACGATTCAGCTGCAAGACAAGCACTATGGGAATCGAAATTTTATTCAGATTGGAAAGAAAGCTATAATGGCGTACTTGAACCAACAAAATTCAGGGGAGAGGAAAATATAGTCCGTGCTATACTCGAAATTGCTGGTCAAAAAAACAATCGTAACACCGCCTATTTTAGCTCAGGTCATGGAGAAAAAAGCCCCTTTGATCTGGATGCTCAAAACGGTTTGTCTGCATTCTCTGAAATACTACAGGACAGAAATATTAAAGTTGCAACGATTGACTTAAGCTTAACAAAAAGAGTTCCTGATGACGCCCTTATGCTAGTAATTGGCGGTCCCAAAGGTACATTTCAAGAGCAAGAGGTTGCCAGTATACAATCATTTCTTAACAGAAGAGGAGGAAAGCTTATTTTAGCATTAGACCCCGTTGAAGAGCTATCTGTCCTCGATAGACCAGCATTCGGATTAAGGTCAATCCTCAAAGAATGGGGCATTCGATGTCATGATATGCTTATTTACGATGCTAGTCCTGAAAACTACGATATTTTTACTGGGTCCTATATCCTCAGGACATATCTAGAGAAAGATAATCACGAAATTATAAAACAACACACGAAGCTTGGACTTTCGATTCAGAGCGATCGGTGTAGACCGGTTGAAACACTCAAAAACAGTATATCTAACTCAACGACCAACGAAATACTTTTCACCTCTCAAAATGCACTTGGACTCTCTGGTTGGACACAAAGGAAATTTCCACCTAAAAAAAATGAACTGCTCGATCTTGAAGGAAACATTCCGATAATATCAACTTCAACAAGAACTCTAGATTCAACTCTTCAATCGAGCTCTAATAGTAAAGTGATTGTTCTGGGTAGCTCTTCCATACTTTCGAATAAATATTTAACAAAAAGCTCGGGAAATCAGTTGCTTGGTAAAAACATAATTTATTGGATTAATGAGACTCCAGAAATGTTGGACATACCGCCCCGTGAAGTTGATAAATTTACAATTTCAATGCAAAAAGAGGAGTTCGGATTACTTCTTTATTCCATTGCAATTATTCCGGCGTTTATAGCACTTACCGGAATTTTTGTAGGTTGGCTCAGAAAAGAATTATGAAAAAAGGAAAAATACTTCTGATCATAGCAAATGTAGTTGTTGGTTTCGCAATTTACTTGTCACTCCAGGATAGAGAAAAGAAAGAAATGTCTTTCGACGAAATTTTAATTTCTATTTTATCAAATTTAAAATCACTGGAAATTCAGCCTGATAATTTTAGTAAAACAATTAAAATTGAAAAAAAATCCAATAATTGGAGTGTTGTCGAGCCATTCGTTTGGAATGCAAACAACCTAGCCCTTTCTAATTTCCAAACGAAACTATCACATCTATCTGCAACTAAATTATATGAAATAAGTGAGCTTCGAAAAAAAGGTGAAATAATTGAAGATTATGGAATAACCGAAAATTCACCTTCCATCAAAATAGCAGACAGCAGTAATCACATTGAGCTCAAATTTGGATCTCCAACAAGAAACAAAAATAATCTTTACAGTCTCATTCATATTTCGCGTCTAAATAAAAAGTTTATCTTTAAATTAGACAGTGAGATATCAACTTTCTTCAAAACTCAAGTAATTGATTGGACTGAAAATAGTTTCATCAAAACACCGTTGTATGCCGTTGATAATCTTTCTATAACCTTTGAAAATAAAGATGGTCTAAAAAACACAACCAGTCTGGAAAAACTGGAGGAAGAATGGCATTTCACACAACCATTTTCAGGAAAAGCCGATACTGAAAGAGTACTACTGCTTCTGAATAGCTTAATTTCTGCAAATATAATCGACTATGAGAATGAAAGTAATGAACTAAATAGCACATACAAAAAATGGCGTTCAGAACTTGCTGTCAGCGGATTTAATCGAACTGAAAAATTTGTTTTTCAGGAAAATAAGGATGGGAAGATTTGGGGTCAACCGAATGGAACCGACACCAAGTTTATTTTAGATCAATCCTTTCTTTCACAACTAAATGATTGGAGTACTCGATTAAGGAGTAGAACAATTTTTGATTTCTCTCAACAAAGAATAAATGAATTAGAAATTTTACAAGAAAACAAAAAAGTCAAAATTTCCAAAACTGAGAATAATAGTTGGGTAGTTGGTGAAACAAATGGATCGGAAGTTGAATTTATGATTGCGGATGAAAATGAAATTCAAACTTTTTTCAGAGAAATGAACTCGGCCACTGTTGAGCAATTCCTTTCTATTCGTATGGAAGAAAATTCTTCAATTGAAGACGATGGGGGTAGTACTATTTTCACTGTAAATACAATCGATAATGATTCGAATTTCGATACTTATCTTTTCTCAAGAACAACGGAAGAAGATAAGATTTGGACAGTAAATGTAAAAAGTCGTTCCCTCCTATGTCTTGTTGAAAGAGACTTCAATAGCTTATTAGGTACCAGTGCATTAGACTTTCGATCAAAGAATATTCTACCTGAAAATTATAAGTTCACAGAATTAGGGCTTTCCAAAATAGATTCAAACGAAAGTAGAACCATAAAATTAGAAAATGATACAGAGTCATATAATAGTTTGTCTAATTTCATGGTTGAATCATTTATAAGTAAAAAATTTCTAGATGATGGTGTATGGATAGCAGGAGATTGGATTCCCTGGAAATACCAAATGTCATTTACAACCGGCGACACAAATAACACGCAAAGATATGATTTAAAATTGAGTGAAAGAAAAGGAGCTACCACCTGGTATGGAGGTGATCAAAGTACAAATCTGATATTTAATTTACCCATAAATATTATCGATGACCTCGATGAACTTTTTAAAAGCATCGAATAGGTGAGGAATTATTTACTCCTCTAGTATTTTGAAACCCAGGAATACATACGATTCACTCAAATCAACAAGTTTGAGTAACAAAGTACTTTTGATTCTCCTCACTCACCTGATTGGATTCTATTTTGTTCAAGATATCAAAATAAGAATACCAAATTTTATGTCTAATGCTTTGATTAATTTAATTTGGGACTCAAAAGACTTCGTTTNAGATCACNAGGAACTACATGTTACTATTTCTGGTGATGTTATATTTTCTGATTTGAGATTGAATACAGAANGTGGNTCAGGACTATTTGTTAAAAATGGGANAATAAAACTTAATCCAATTTCATTCATAGATAACACCAGAAATCNTCTAGAAAATTTTGACATAAGAGATATTTCGTTAATCTCCACTGAGCTATCAAAAAAACAACTAAATATTAATTGCTNTAGATTTAATTTTATTGCCGAACATCAATGGTTCTACGAGATAGATTCAAATTTATTTGATAAGTCATTCAAGTCTAAAGGTGTCTTAAAAACAACTGTACGAGAACAACATAAAAAACCAAAATCACTAAATATTGGAGCAATTTTGAATGAGGTTTCTCAACTAGGGCAAAACGCGGAGAAATACCTTAACCAATTGTCAGCCAAAAAGTTTTTCAATAAAGTTAAAGTTGAAAATCACTTAACAGGATTTACAAAAATTGAATCTATATCTGAACCAGTTCAGCAACGAGAGTTCCTATTCGACCTAACATCATCCACTTCTCTTTTATCAATAAGTGAAGACTTCACTAGTTCTTCCGCTTCTATTTCTGTAGCAGAGTTGTTGTTAAAAAAAGGCAATCAATCCTTAAGTTCACCAAACTTTCGGGGGGAAATAAATTTTAAAGACTCCTCATTAAAATCGATCTCACTTAAATTCAGGGAATTAGATTGTAATGGAAAAATAGAAGGAAAGTTTAATCCTTTTTATCTATTATTTCAAAAAAAAATAGATTATTCAAGTCTAATGCTTTTCTCCGATTCAAAAGGCTTCAAGTCCTCCTTAAGCTATCAAAATGGTGCAAATAAAAAGTCTGTCCGTGGCTTTCTGAATCTTAGACCCAATGTACTAAAGATAAGTTGTAATAAAAATGGTAATGAACTAATGATTGTTGCTGGTGACTTATTGAAAATTAACTTTGATTCAAACCAAGCAAGTACTGATGAAAGTTTTCCTACCTTATATACAGTTATCGCGAAGAACTTTTCAGTTCTGGATGCACCCAAAGGCAATTATTATTTTGGCGGAGAGATAAAAAACGATCTATCCATCGAGGTAAGAAATGCCACCGGTTTAATGGGTAGAAGTTATGTACAAGGAAGCTATACGCAGAAATGGAATCCACATGAGTATGAATTTCGTCTAAAAGGAAACTGCTATCCACAAGACATAAACAATTGGTTGGGTTTATGGTGGTCCAATTTGTGGAAGAACTTTTCATTTCCTTCCGAAATTCCCTATGGAGATTTCAAGATTTCTGGGATTTGGGCTGGTCCGGTTGGTAATTCACGCACCTTTGGTATCGTGGATGCAAAAGAATTTATCTACAATGGATTCAAATCAAAAGGTTCAACTATTCTTGCCAAGGTTGATGGTAATAAGACCTTAATAGAAAGCCAAAACATTTCACACGATTTTGGAGAACTTGAAGGTAGCCTTAACTTCCCAAGAAAGCATAAGAAATCGCCCGCATTTTTATTTTATTCACTTGATGGGAGTTANCCTTTGAACCAAGCAAGNTCAATATTTGGAAAAGAATTTGAAAGTGCAATCAANGATATAAACGCAACTAGTATATTTTGCAGTGCTTCCGGNCACATCCCAAGTGTTTCGCAGCAAAATNCTTCNGGGAGCGAATTCTCCCTCAAACTTCAATCAAGAGAGCCAGTCCGATTTAAAGGTATTGAAATTAGTAACTTTAATGGCCAAATAACAAAAAAATCATCTTTGATCGCAGGAGCCTTTCCCAAGCTTCAAATTGCAAATGGTTCTGGACAGTTAAACATCGAAATTGACTCTAATGGGAGCGAAGAAATTTCAAAAATTAATTTCAAATTACGTGAAGCAAGTAAAAATCTTCTTTTCCAAGATTTGATTACTGCTAAAAAACAAGGCTATTTTAATGTATTTGGAGATCAGGAAGACGAATTTGTTTCAAGCAAATTTCAAAGTCGAAGCGAAGGTATTTTGAACTTATCGCTTCAGGCTGAAGGACCAATTAATAATCCTCTACAATTTGAAGGAACAGGAATGATTCAGTTAAATGAACCTAAAATTGGACAAATCAATCTTTTGGGAAAGATCAGTGAAGGATTATCAAACTTAAAGATACCTCTCCCTTCAGGAGCCTTTTCGTTTAACGAACTAATAATTCCTTTTAAACTTAATAACGAAACAATGAGCTTCGATAATTTACAACTCACAGGTCCGATATCAAAAATTAGTTCTAGAGGAAGTTTCAATTTATCATCTGGCACTGTAGACATTATTGCCAGGCTTAGTTTGATTGGAAACCTCCCCTTGCCTCTTATCAAAAATTTAGTTCAGTTGGTAGACCCAATTTCGAGAATGGCTGAAATCAAAATAACTGGTAATTTTAGCAAACCGAAATGGGAACTTCTTTTGACCAATAATTAACGAAATTTATAATTTGTAATTAAAGGAGAAAAACTTGTGAGTAATCGAATATTGCATGATTGCAAAATTAAGTTTTGCTGATCTTATAAAATAAACAATACACAGGAGGAAATCACTTTGGACTTAAGCGAATTAAAAGGCATCATTAATTTAATGCAAAAATCAGATCTCACGGAACTTGAGATCGAGTTACAGGATTTGAAACTCAGACTGGCTAGACCAGGTGCAGGGCAAGCGGTCTACGAACCAATAATAAAGCACGCACCACAGCAGCAACCTGTGCCCACATCTACTGATGATTCAAAAGCAAAAGCCTCTTCTCATGACGATGGCACAGAGACTTTCAATTCCCCTATGGTAGGTACTTTCTATCGTAAACCATCCCCGGACGACCCACCCTTCGTTGAGATTGGTAAGAAAGTAAAGACAGGAGATGTTCTTTGTATAGTTGAAGCAATGAAAGTAATGAATGAAATTCAGTCTGAATTTAATGGTGAAATTGTAGAAATATTAGTTGAGGACGGAGAGAGCGTGGAGTATTCTCAACCACTCTTTAAGTTTCGAAGGGCGTAATCGAATGATCCGAAAAATCCTCATTGCAAATCGAGGTGAAATTGCACTGCGCATCGTAAGAGCCTGCAGAGAATTAGGAATACAAACACTTGCCGTTTATTCAGAAGCAGATGAACAATCGCTCCATGTACAACTCGCTGATGAAGCCATATGTATCGGACCCGCTCCAAGTAATGAAAGTTATTTAAGAGCTGACCGTATTTTGAGTGCAGCGGAGATTGCTGATGTTGACGCTATTCATCCAGGCTACGGCTTTTTATCTGAAAACGCTGAGTTCGCCGAACAATGTGAATCTTGTAATATCACATTCATCGGTCCNCGCTCTGATACGATTCGTAAGATGGGTGACAAAGCNAAAGCNCGGGAAACGATGGAAAAAGCNAAGGTTCCCATCATTCCCGGAAGTGAAGGTGCNATACACGATGAGAAAGAAGCCCTNAAAGTTGCTCAAAAAATNGGTTTTCCAGTAATNATTAAGGCNGTCTCAGGAGGCGGAGGCAGGGGTATGAGAATTGCCCACAATGCAGTTTCATTNACCAGGGAATTTCAATCAGCNAGATTAGAAGCTCAAAAAGCTTTTGGGGATGGATCNCTTTATGTCGAAAAATATTTGGAAAACCCAAGGCACATTGAATTTCAAATCATGGCCGACAAACATGGCAATGTCGTTCATCTTGGTGAGCGAGATTGCTCAGTTCAGAGAAGACATCAAAAAGTAATTGAGGAAGCTCCCTCGCCTTTTTTAGATAAGACTCTGCGAAACCGCATGGGGAAAGCGGCCATCAAAGCAGCAGAAGCTTGTGATTATGTCAATGCCGGCACCATTGAATTTTTGGTCGATGCAAAAGGAAATTTTTATTTCATCGAAATGAATACTAGAATTCAGGTCGAGCACGGAGTCACTGAAGAGGCGACCGGAGTAGACTTGATCAAGGAACAAATTCAAGTTGCATCAGGTAATCGACTCAGCTTTTCACAAAAAGATGTAGTTCTAAGTAAACACGCAATTGAATGCAGAATCTGCGCAGAAAACCCTGCAAGAAACTTCATACCCTCGCCTGGTACGATTGATTTATATTACGCCCCAGGCGGGCATGGAGTAAGAGTTGATTCTCATGCGTACGGAGGATACACAGTTTCTCCGCACTACGATAGCATGATTTGTAAGCTAATTACCTATGGCAGAACTCGAAAAATTGCGATGGATCGAATGTATCGTGCTCTAAGTGAATATATAATTAGAGGAATTGATACCAATATCGAATTTGTTAAAGCAGTCGTGCTTGATCCAGCATTTAGGCAAGGAGAAGCAACAACTTCTTATGTCGAAGAGTTCTTAGCTCGTGCCCCAAAAGATTTATTTGAAAATGATAAAAGCGATTAACTACTCATCAAAATGACAAAGAAGAAACCAGAAACCGAGGAAGAGATAATACCAACTATTTCAGAAGAATCAAGTGAGCTCGGAACGATCAGAATCAATCACAGTGTTGTTGCTGGGATAGTTCGATTAGCAACTCAGTCCGTTCAAGGAGTGGTGAATGTAGGGGGAGGTGGTGTCGTCGAAGGATTGACCGATTTCTTCTCTAAAAAAGAGTCCGAGCGGGGGGTAAAGGTTACTGAATCACCTGAAGGTGGATATGAAATCGAAGTCAGGGTGGTTCTAGAGTTCGGTGTAGATTTAGCAAAAATAGGTATGCAAATCCAGGAAGCAGTACGAGACCAAATCTTAGCAATGACTGGAAATCATGCCAAAAATATAGATGTCGTTATTGATGATATCAAAATGGACTCTGGGGATAAAGATTCAGATGATGATAATTGGACATCAAATGCCTCAAACTAGCTATTGAATGCCATTAGATCTTGAAAACTTTTGGCTATGGGATCTAGAAGACGCGGTCACTAAACCTGTCTGGTGGTACTCTTGGGTACTACTTGGATTATTAATTCTTATTCTTTGGATTTCCAAACGAATCAAGAAAGACCTAGTACCGATCTTGTCTGATGAAGAAGGCAATGTAAGAATAACTCCGCATGCACTTCAGGAACTTGTCAGTAAATCGTGTATTGAAATGGAAGGCATTCATGCACCTTCCACGATCATCAAATGTCAGAATGGAAAAGTTCGATTGTTAGTCAGGTTGCAAGTGAATACGAATTGCAATGTAAAAGAAGCTAGGCAAGAACTAAGAAAAAAGATCGAGAGTATAATGGTTAAAAATCTTTGTTTTTCGAATTTTGGAGGAGTTGACTTAATCATCAAGGGTTTTAAAGACTCAAAATAATTTATTGCAACTCCTCTACCTCTTAAGAACTGGTTTGGAAAACTCTATGGGTAATAACTTGCCCCTTACCTCTGCGTACCAATCTGAAGATCGTTTTTGTTTTATAAACTCAGATGTAATGTAAGCAGTTCCAATTGGAGTCTTAGCCAAGGGAGAAAACCCTCCAGACAATACCCTGCCTGCACTGGTTTCGTTAAAAAAAACAGAACTTCCTTCGCGCGGAATTCTTCTATCGCGAACTTCATAGTGCAAAACTTGACCAAAATTTTTCTCATTCAGTTGTTTTTGCAAAGCCATTTTACCCACAAAATCTTCTTTATCGAAGCAAGCAGCCCACAACAACCTAGCCTCGACTGGAGAAATTTCTTCAGAAATCTCATGCCCGTGGAGACAGAAACCAGCCTCCAGTCTCAAGGAATCACGAGCCGCAAGTCCAACCCAAGAAGTATCTGTAGATGATGATGAAATTAAGCTCGCAAATTTTGACAAGACACTAATTGGCAAAAAGATTTCAAATCCGTCTTCTCCTGTATATCCAGTCCTAGCAATGTAGCTTTGTTCTCCCCATATTTCCCTTTTGGCAAAATGCATGCGAGAGATATTGGAGCAATACTCTGGCATTAATTTGGTAAGAAAGTTAATTGCTTTTGGACCTTGCACTGCTATCAACCCATAATCATCTGAAAGATCCGTAAGAGAACATTCGAAGGACTCTACAAAAGTCTGTAAATGTAAAAAATCTTTCTGAGCATTGGATGCATTTACACAGAGAAAAAATTCATACGAAGATATTCGATATACAATCAGATCGTCGATTACACCTCCGTTTTCGTTACACATCAAAGAATAGATAGCCTGTCCATCTTGAATTCTATTTAAATTATTAGTGAGAACATAATTCAAAAAATCAATTGCCTCTGGTCCCTTGATTAATATCTCGCCCATATGACTCACATCAAAAAAACCAAACTCCTCACGAACTCTCAGATGCTCAGCTACAGAACTGCCATACGAGACCGGCATATCCCAACCAGCGAAAGTAGTAAACTTGGCGGAGTTACTGAGGTGAAAATCGTGAAGTGGTAATCGTTTTACATTATTCATAGAGATCAAGGCTTGCCTTCATCTTTACCAAAGACTTTCCTGTCTAGAAATGATAAAAGACCCAGTCAAAAAAATCATTCGCATTTAACAAATGACAATCGAACTTGTTTTAGCAATAAGTCTAACGATTGGGATCTCAGCACTTTGCTCAACCCTCGAAGCTATGATTCTCAGCATTACCGTAGCTGAAATTGAATCTCTTAAGGAGAAAAAACCAAAAAAAGGAAAACTTCTCGAAAAATTTAAAATTGAACTGGAAGAAACCAGTTCAGCCATTCTAAGCTTAAATACCATTGCTAATACACTCGGAGCCACCCTTGTGGGAGGGTTAGCTGAAAAAACCTTCGGTAGCCAAGGTAACAGCCTTCTTATTTTTGCTCTTGGTATGACTTTAGGAATTTTATTTTTCTCTGAAATCCTTCCTAAAAACCTAGCTGTCTCATATCGCTACGAGATGGCACAGAAACTCGTTATTCCACTGGCCATAGTAAGATGGTGTATGGCACCAATTTCTAAAATTTGTAAGGTTACAGTTAGAGCTATTGTGCCTCCCAAAGACAAACAAACAGAAAGCGACGAGCAGGAAATCATTCTTTTAGCACAGAAAGGTGCGAAAGAAGGAACATTGACGAGCGAGGAGAGCGACCTGGTTACTAACGCCCTTCAACTAGACAACCTAAAGGTAGAAGAAATAATGACTCCAAGAACAGTTATGTTTGCTCTAGACGAAACCTTAACTGTTGAGCAAGTATTTAGAGAACACCCAAATATTCCTTTCGCAAGAATTCCGCTAACCCAGGAAAACATTGATCATGTCTCTGGTCTAGTAAGACGAAGAGACCTGCATAGTGCCATAGTGGATGGGAAAGGTAAAAAAACGATCAGGGAATTATCCAGGGAGGTTATTTTTGTCCCTGAAAACGCAACCGCAGACAAAGCACTTAGGTTATTGCTCAACGAGCATTGCCAATTAAGCGTAGTAGTGGATGAATATGGCTCTGTAGCTGGTGTTTTAGCTATGGAAGACATTATCGAAAGTATTATCGGGCAAGAGATATTTGAACATGATGATATTGCAGTCGACATGAGAGAATTGGCGAAAAGACGTCATGAGTCTCAAAAACTCAAAAAAAATAAATAAATCGATAGATGTCATTTTCCTTATCAACTTCCTCCTATTGGATTCATGATTTAAGCCCATTTCTCTGGAGGTTCCCCGGTGAATTAGCTAATTGGGGTCCTGGAGGAATAAGGTGGTATGGAATATCTTATTTGCTGGGTTTTATTTCTGCTTATTTTCTTCTTAAATTATACTTTAAACATAATCGAAGTCCTTACGATCAAGAGCAGATTATGAATCTTATTACTTTTCAAATAATAGGAGTTCTGATTGGAGGAAGAATTGGGTACTTGCTTTTATACCAAGGTGAAAAATTTCTTAGCGACCCCTTGACGATTTTTAGAGTCTGGGAAGGAGGCATGGCCAGCCATGGTGGATTCGTTGGAGTCTTTGTTGCCACACTTTGGTATGCTAAAAAATCCTCTCAAAGTATTAAGCCAATCGGCGATTTAATCGTTTCGATCGTTCCTCCGGGGCTATTTTTCGGTAGAATAGCAAATTTTATTAATGGAGAGCTTTGGGGGAAAGTAACCCAGGTTGAATGGGGAGTAATCTTTCCCAAGGCACCTGATTTCGCTTTGGGAATGGCTAGACACCCCTCACAGATTTATGCGGCAATTTCTGAAGGACTGATTCCATTTATTTATATTCAATGGAGATTTTGGAGGTCTTCGATAACAAATAAATACCCTGGTCAATTAGCAGGAGAATTTCTAATTCTTTATTCCATTGCCAGAATATTCAATGAACTTTTTCGGGAACCAGACGCCACTTTGCTTTTCGGAATAAGTCGAGGTCAGTTTTATTCAATTTTCCTCCTAATTGGTGGTGCTTTCATTGTTTATTGGGCAAGAAAAGCTGAAGATACCGCAAAATAAATCTAGATACTTGAAAAGTTGTTCACTTTTAAACTCTAATTATTTTCGTTTTGTCAATTATTTGTCTTTGACACCATGAATACTTAGGGGAGAAATAGAATTTAATTACTTTACTATGCTCGCCAACATATTTGGATTTCTATCAAATGATATCGGTATTGACCTTGGAACCGCCAACACCTTGGTTTTTGTACGCGATCGGGGTATTGTCTTGCGTGAGCCAAGCGTAGTTGCCAGGTACAAAACGAGTAAAAAAGTTTGTGCTGTGGGTGCAGACGCCAAACGAATGCTGGGAAGAACACCTGGAACTATTGAAGCACTACGACCGATGAAAGATGGCGTCATTGCGGACTTTGAAATATCTGAGGCTATGCTTCGGTATTTCATTGAAAAAGTAGACAAAAGAAAATTGGTACCACCCCGCGTAGTGATCGCAGTCCCATCTGGAATCACCGCCGTAGAAAAAAGAGCCGTTAAAGATTCTGCCATTCGTGCTGGGGCAAGAGAAGTTTTGCTGCTCGGAGAACCAATGGCTGCTTCGATTGGGGCAGGTCTTCCTATCGATGAAGAATATGCTAACATGATTGTAGATATCGGGGGAGGTACTACGGAAGTAGCAATTATTTCTATTTCAGGTGTTTCATACCAAAGAAGTATTCGTGTCGGTGGCGATGAATTGGACGAAGCAATTATTGCTTACATGAAAAGAGCTTACGGACTTTTAATCGGGGAAAGGACAGCTGAAGAAATTAAGTTTAGCGTTGGTTCAGCAGCAGCAATTGACTCAGGAGAGTTGAGCATGGATGTTAGAGGTAGGGATGCCACTGCGGGGCTTCCCAAGACAATCCACATCACATCACAAGAAATCCGTGAGGAAGCGCTTAAAGAAGTCGTTTCCCAAATTGTGGATTTGGTCAAAAACGCACTCGACAGATGCCAGCCCGAACACTCTGCTGATTTAATCGACAGGGGAATAGTGCTTGCTGGAGGTGGTGCACTTATCCGTGGCTTGGATCAGGTAATAAGTGACGCAACCGGTCTTTCCGTCATACAGGCTGAAGACCCACTCTGCTGCGTTGCCAACGGTACAGGTAAATTTCTTAATTTGCTAGGTACTTTGAGCCGCGAACAAGTTGACCGATTAGTCACTCAATAGTTGGGCACCATTGGCCAATAATAAACAAAGGCCAAATGGAAAACCCTTCTTTTTTCTGGGAATCATTCTTGTTGCTTGGCTATTAGTCCCAACCACATGGAAAATTATATTCAAATCAGCATTTGACGAGTTTCATGCTCCCATCTGGGAAGCGAGTAGCCGAATTCGTGATCTGTCCCATTATTGGGGTCATATTTCAGACTCCAAAAATACGCTCATCGAGAAAGGCCGTGACCATCAGAGAATCTTATCGGATGCCTATTTGCAAATAAGCAGGAAAGAAGATCTCGATAGGGAATTGAAAACCCTACGAATATTAAATAAGGAAATTCGGGATTTAGAAAAATCTCTTAATGTTTTACCCGCTCTGTCAGTTTCTCCAGAGTTAGCCAGGGTCACACATCGGACTATTTCAGGCTGGTCTCAAAATTTTGAGATAAATAAAGGAAAAAACTTTCAAATCAATCAAGGAGCGGGTGTTATTTCGGCAATCGGAATGGTAGGCAAAATAGAAAAAGTTAGCTCCCGCTCTTCAACGGTCCAACTTTTAACCAATCAGGAGTTCCGAGTTGTTGCTCATATAAAAGAAGATGAAAGGCCCATTACTTATAGAGGTGCAGGTGTTTCGTTCGGCAGGCAAAATCTTGGTTTCATAATGGATATTCCTCAAGATGTATCAATTCCCGAGGATGGTTTTCTTGAAATTGTCAGTTCATCCCTCGGAGGAACTTTTCCACAAAATTTAAGCATTGGAAAGGTCTTCGAATTAGAACCTAGTGTGGACGGTTTGTTCCAAAGCGCTCAAGTTATTTTAAGCTCTGATCTTAACATAATCAAAGAAGTGACGATCCTAAACAGTGATTATGAATAAGATTTCCAATTATTTACTTCTTTTAGCCGCAGCTCTTTACTGCTTCATCCTGCACCTATTTATAACCTTTCTTAATTCAACTTTCGCTCAAATTGGAATTTACTGTTTGATTCCATCACTTTTTCTTTTTACCCCACCTCTACTAAGTAAGAATTTCTCCCTAGTTTTAATCATTTTCAATGGTTTCATGCTAGACTATCACCACCATTTACCCCTTGGATTTAATGTTTTTTTACTTGTCGGCTTGCATCTGTTGACTCAGGGGAATTTTAAACTGAGTAGAAACTATGAATCGAGCGTTAGCAGAACCCTGCCAATTCTCATAAATGTTTCTTTTTTCTTCTGCTTATATTTTTTTACGCAGATGCAGATATCTTCCTCAAACGAATGGAATCTTTCAAAATTCTTTATCGACTTATTAGTTTCAACAATCATGTTGATCTTTTTCCTAAGGCCTCACCTTCAGATTCTCCAGATCCTTAGTACGAAGTCCCATTCGTTACCCATCAATAAATCACTGGTAAAAGAATAAGATGGAGGTGTTTTTTCCAGAAGGCCGTAGATTAATTGTCTTTAAAATACTCTTCGGCATCTTATTTGCCACCTTAAGTATTTTTTTGATCTATCGCCAATTTTTCCAATACCATGAATTTAAAGAGCAAGAAAGGAAACAGGGCCAAAGAAGAATCATTAGACCTGGACCAAGGGGAGATATTTTTGATCGAAATGGAAGACTGCTCATTGGCAATCAGGCTCACTTCTCTGCAAAACTTCACATAGGGTCTATCGATCAAGAGATTTGGGAAAAAAAGAAAAAACTTCGGAATACTTCCATTCGCCTTTTGGAAGAACTTAAGAAAAAGCCTTATTTGGAAGTAGAACAGCTCATCAGCTATGGATTTCAACAAGCTGAGATCAAAAATCGCTTTATTCGGTTTTCAGGGAAGGCAAGAATTGTGAATCAAGAACCTGAAAGGGTAAGTCTTTTTTTTCAAGGTAAACGAGTGGATGTGGATCAAGACAGCAACGGTAACTGGCATTCAAAAATTAATGGAATAAATTCAAACCAAAAGAGTTCCTTACAAATAAGGAACTCTCAGAAATCAATCTCTGTAAATCTTGCGAATTTATTTAAGGTTTTATTCGAAATTAATGACCAAGGAGACTTCAAAACAATTTTTCCAGTAGAAGAAAGTTCCGAAGGATCTAAAATTCTAAATTTTTTCTCTCCTAATAAACCAGCATGGGAAGGAATCTTTTCCTCAAGTGGATCCTCAATCGGATGGGAGGCTAGATTGGCCATAATTCAAAAATATACAAATTCCGTAAATCTACTGACTGGAAGAAATAAGCAATTTACTCTCAAGGAGATTATCAAACATTGGAGGGAAAAACTTCTTCTTCCAATCGAATTAGCAAGTGATCTTAAACCCATTGAATATGCTCGATTAGTGGAAGGGATAAGTGCCCACTCCCCTATTGAGGTTCAAGCAGAAGCAATCAGGCACTACCCCTACAGAGACTTGGCTTCTCATGTTTTGGGATATGTGGGTAGCGGTTACATCGCAAACCCCGAAGGTTTATCAGGCGAGGATTTAGCTACTTATGAAATAAAGGGCAGGACAGGAAAAGCTGGTTTAGAGAAGGTTTGGGACCAACATCTCAGGGGAGTCGATGGGGGCGAAATTTGGAGGGTAAACCCTGACGGAACAAGGTATGAGCAACTTGAGAAGAAAGTTTCACAAAAAGGAAAAGATCTCACAATCAGCATAGACGCAGATCTTCAAAGAATAGCAGAAACATCTATCGAAAAAATGGTTTTTTCAGTGGCTCAATCTAGAATTCTTCCTGATCAAGACTGGAGGAAGACCATCCTGAGAAGAACCAACCAAGCTCTCCTTGGGTCGAATGAAAAGAAAGTTCCTGCCCAACTATTACTCTCGGCATTTGTTGATGCTCCATTTCCTCTTAGTGGTGAGCAAGCTTCAACTGTTGCTGGTTTTCAGGGTACTTCGAATGATGCACAAAAGTTACTCAAACTTCTTTATGCCAGGGGAGTGCTGGCTAAGCCAAATCTTGAAATTGATGAATTTGAACTAGCTCCGCCACCTTTGCCCCCAGGTGCAGCTGTTCTCATTGACTTAAAAAGCGGAGAAATTCTAGCTTTAGCAAGTAAGCCAAACTACGATTTATCGAAACTAACTCCTTTCATTCCACAATCTGTTTACGATCAAATCCAAAGACGGGAGGCATGGCTACCCAGAGCATGGCATCCCGGATATGCTCCAGCTTCCCCTTTTAAATTGATTTCCGCAATTGCCGGATACAAGGCAGGTCAACTGGACGCAAATGAGACGAAGACATGTGACGGAATTTATCGAGGAATGGAATGCCATGTTTTCCCGGGAATCCATGGTGAGATGAATCTTGAGGATGCCATATCGCAAAGTTGCAATGTTTACTTTTACAGACTTGCGGAAAAAATCGGATTTCAAAACTTAATTGATACAGCAAGAGAGCTTGGGCTTGATAAAAGTCCATCAATAGAAGTCCCAAGCTTACGAGATAACCCGATTGTTCCTGATCCCAGATGGAAAAGAAAACGAATCGGAGTTCGTTGGACTTTAGAGGATACTTTTAACATAGCTATAGGACAGGGTGGGTTAAGGCAAAGCCCCCTTCAAATGGCATGCATGGTAGCCCGTATTGCTACAAACAGAAAAGAATTTAAACCAACTTTAATGCACAGTAAAAACGCCTCGCTTCCACCCTGCCCTGAACTCGGGATCGACAATGCATTTTTGAATGAAATTATAAAAGGAATGAGGAAAGCAACAGAGCAAGGAACCGCCCGAAGGTGCCAAATCAAAGGTATCTCTATCGCGGGAAAAACGGGTACGGGTCAATGGAGAAATCATAACATGAATTTGAACCTTGCTTGGTTTGTCGGATTTGCACCTGTAGAAAAACCCGAAATTGCTGTAGCAACCCTCGTTGAAGGTGTAATCCCTCAGGATCATGTTCAAGGAGGGTTGACAGCAACTCCTATCGCCAGAGATCTAATCCAAGCCTATTTTGAACAGAAGAATGCCAAGCTAGCCTTCGGTAAAAACTAAAACATTGCCAACAAATTTAAATTATGGTCGCCACACATTCATCCATGCTCCCTCTGGGGACTCCAGCTCCTGCTTTTAATCTTAAAGATGTTGTTTCAGGCGATATGATTTCGCTCCAAAAAAAAGATACCGCCAATGGATACTTGGTCGCATTTATATGCAACCACTGTCCATTTGTAATTCATTTGCTTGAGCACCTACCTGCTCATTTTAACGAAATTCAAGATAAGGGGATAGAAGTTTTTGCGATTTCATCCAACGATATTGTTAACTATCCGCAAGACTCTCCGGAAAAAATGAAAGAGTTTTCGGAATTTCATGGATTCAAATTCCCATACCTTTATGACGAAAAGCAGGATGTAGCATGTGCTTACACGGCTGCCTGTACGCCAGACTTTTTCTTATTTAATAAAGAATTGAAGCTTTTCTATCGTGGCAGATATGATGCAACAAGACCCGGATCGGAGGCTCAAATTACCGGGGAAGACTTGCTTGGTGCAATTGATTGTTTGCTTGAAGAAAGCGTACCGCCAAAAGATCAGTTTCCCAGCATTGGTTGCAATATCAAATGGCAAGTTGGACAAGAACCCTCTTCTTTTAAGAAAAAAAGCTGAGCACTTTTTTTACTTGGTAGTCATTACATAAACTCCATCCCAATCGTCTCCTGGAGGGTTTTCCTGCATCACTTTGCAGCGATCGATAAGGATCATCGAGGGATTATCCTTCACGCCAGGAGTTACGCCGGGGCGGTTGGGTTCCAGTTCTTTGGCTTGCTCGAAGAGGGAAAGTGCACCAAGCCAATCTTGGTTTAAGTACTTATCAATGCCCTGACGGAAACAATCCAAGCAATCCTGAGTCTCCTGAGTCAATTCGTTCATAAACCCAGTAGGCTCATACATCGCCACGGGTTGTGATCTTCCTTTTACTACGATCTTATCCAAGTAACGAAAAGCGATATCATCCCTAAGTGCTTCAGACGCCAACTTCGTTTCTTCCGTAACCATAATATAAGCACCATAAGCTTTAGCTCCACTTTCACATCGAGCAGCCAAATTTACCATATCTCCCATCATCGTGTAATTAAATCGATCTAATGCACCCATATTACCAACGGTTGCTGTGCCCGTATTACAACCGATTCTAGTTTGCATTTGTGTAACGAGACCGTGACACTTACCCCATTTTTCAGCTTCGGGAACCCACTTTTCACGAAGTTCAATTTGTTTCTGTTGCATCAAAATAGCTGTTTTAACAGCTTGATATGCATGGTCATTCATAGGAATTGGGGCCCCATACATGGCAACAATTGCATCACCGATGTATTTGTCTAATGTGCCCCTTTCCTCTTGAAGAATATTGGTCATCGCAGTCAAATACTCATTCATTAGATCAACAAGACCGGTTGGAGTAAGCAATTCGGAAAAGCTTGAGAAAGCTTGAACATCTGAAAAGAAAGCTGTGATTGAGGTTTCTTCTCCCCCAAGTTGCGGTTCCTTTCCAGACTCGACCATTTGCTCAACAAGGTCAGAAGAAACATAACTACCAAACATACCCTTAAGTTTACCTTTAGCTTTCTGTTCAATGACAACCATGGCAGCCAAACCTAAAAAGGAAGTGCTAAGACCTGCACATGCAGGTGTAGTAATAGGCCAGATCACATGAGTCTCCGCAAAAGTAAAGAAACCGAAACCGATATATCCGATAAGCAGTAATATACCCGCTGCCTGCACAAGACTTGCTCGGTTCCCCTGATAAACCGCGAGTCCTCCCATAACTATGCAAACGATAAAGGTTGCGAGGTAATTCATGTCCTCGGGCATTCTCTTCAAATATTTTCCTGTTGTAAGTGTTTTTATGAGATTTCCATGAACACTTACCTTGGGGACAGAAGCTTTATCGAAAGGAGTTGGAGCTAAATCCTGAAAAGTTTTCTCTTCTGGGCCAATCATAACGATAGAATTGTTAAAGGAATCAAAGAACTGATTAATTCTTGTTAGTTCTTCTTTTTGAGACCCAAGATTTTTTTGATTTATTGCTATCGCATCCTCCACCTGTTTTCTCTTTTGCAATAAATCTTGATTCTCCGGACTTAATTCAAGTGCTGAGAGAATTTTTCCCATGAAATTTGGTCCGTTCAGACTTTTAATTTTTTCTTCCAATTGAAATATACTATCTTTCACTTCATCTTGGAATCGAGCGTTCTCCAACACATCTCTCATTCCACACATTGGATTGAAATCAGATTCAAGTCTTGGTGAAACAAAATAATAACTAACACTCGTAGCCACCTGGCTCAAAGTTTCAAAGCTTGGTATATTTTGATCGGTGGGGCTAGCATTCAGCAACTTTTCAGCTTGTAAAAGGATTTCAGAATCAACACCAAGTTCTTCGATTGATTGAATGATGTTGTCAAAATCCTTATCCGGCTGATTTTCAAACGCTCTACCAAGCAAGGTCTTAAAAATGGGCCGTATGAGTTCCAAATATTTTTTGTACTCTCCATCCCCGTATAGCTTTTTAGCTTTGCGTAAAAGTTCTTCTTCTTCAAGAAGATCAGTCCACTTTGAAAACCAATTTACTTCGACAAATTGGCCTTCTGCCATGTTTGAAGTGATCAAAGCATTGCCATTTGAGTCTAATATCCGAAGCATTTGGTTATCGCTAGAGATCTCTACGGAATCTTGCCCCAAACTATAATAGGCCAACAATGCCTCTAAACCCAGAGTGAAGAACTTCTTTTCGTAAGTAAGTGGAACTTGGTTTGGTAAGCTATCAACCAACCGGTAATCTAAATGCTGTGTATTCTGTTGACTCTTATCTGAATAGATGAGCATCAGGGAATTATTATGCTCCACCAACTCCGTTGGAAAGGTTCCATTGAGTTGCTCTATTCTTGCTTGTTTAGAACTTATTTCAGTACTAATTTTTTCGAGTTCCTCTCTTTTTTCTGCCAGTTCTTTTCCTGCCAATAAGACCTTTGAGCTCACTTTTTCCAATTTCTCATTTAAACCTTTGATCTCAGCTTTTATATTTCGTTCAGCTCTTTTGCTCTCTTTATCATTCAATGGCTTCTGATTTGAACCTTCATGTTCGGCAAAAGAAACCTCAATTTCCTTTAAACGCTTTTCTTTAATCTCAATTTGCGGACCGATAACTCCGGAAAGTGCTGGATTTGCATTTATCGCTACTTGCAGATTTTGAAGTGTAACTTTCAATTCTTTCTGCTCTGCCATCATTTCATCTTTGTTAGGGACACTCGAAGAATTGGTTTCTCCCCGTGGAAGATAAAATCTTAAAACATCATCAATTTCCTTCTGTTTCCTTTCGATTTGGGGAGAAATTACCGCAGCTATTGCTGGATTTGCTTTCAGGGTGGCGGAAAAATTATCGATCACTAATTGTGCTTCTTTGATTTTTGCATCGTGGTCTTTCACACTTAAAAGTTGTTTTGTAAGTTGTTCTTTTTGTCCGGTGAGTATTGCTATTTCAGATGCGGACTGACCAACATTAGCTTGTATTTCATCCCTTTGAGTTGAAAGGATTGAAATTTCGGAAGTGTACTTTGCAATCAAATCAGAATTTTCCCGGGGAAGTTCAAAGATCAATTTACTTTGTTTTCCTCCTAAAAGATTGTATGCGTGTGATTTTCCACCAGAGGGGAACCACAAGGGTACCCAGCGTGGAATTTCATCAACAGCTTGGTATGGCGGCACTGTAAATGAGCCAAGCCTCCCAAGATGTTCCCCGTTTTCATAATTAATTAGTGGGTAAGTGGGTGACTCAGGGTAATGATATTTCCCAGAATTTAGCGATGAGCCCCAAGAATAACCATCCTTGAATAAAGGCGGAAACGCACTGGCTCCAACATCTTTGACATATGGAGTAGGCACTCCAGAATATAAACATCCAAGAACGACCTTTTCAGGATATTTAGAAACAAGTTCCCCCAACGCCATATCACTACGAAATGAATTCTCACGAGGAACCATCTTAGACATGCTTTTGGGTGTAAAGCCGAAGTCAAAAGCTAGTACTCTTGCATTGCCGCGTTCAATCAATGCGAGAGCCATATCCCTAAAAAACGCACGATCCCAGGGTCTTTCTCCCACATCGTCCATTGCCAATGTCGAAGCATCAAAATTGACATAGGTAACTTTAGGAATTTTCGGAATTGAAAGATTACCCTCAACAACTATGGTTTCATTACCATCAAAAGATGATTGAGGAACTTCTCCCCGGAACTGCATCCTCCAATCCACAGATTTAGTCTTGAGGTAGTCAAGGAAGCCAAAATAATTCAGACTAGACCAAATAATTGGAATAATCAGGAGACAAAAGAAAGTGATTTGAGACTCTTTACTAAATTTGATCATTATACTCTCGGGATTATTATCTTATTTAGCATCTCCACCGACCTCATATCCGCAAGTAGAAAATCCTGCTGCATTATTTACTGAGTTTAATCTTGGACAAATTCACTGATTGCTTACGCTTCCAGTTTCTTGAATCACTATGACAGAATCAAACACGCAACCTCCTGCTCCAGAAGAGCAACAAAAAATAAAAAACGAAGCGTCTTGGGTAGAGCTCCTTAAAAGTGAAATTGGAAGGGTCATTGTAGGGCAAAAATACCTCGTCGATCGTTTAATCGTAGGATTACTCGCGAACGGACATGTTCTATTGGAAGGCGTCCCTGGATTAGCAAAAACGCTTGCAGTAAAAACCCTCTCACAATGCCTGCGTGCTGACTTTAAACGCATACAATTCACACCAGACTTACTTCCAGCGGATGTACTTGGAACCTTAATTTACAGCCCAAGTAAGGGAGAATTCACCACTAAGAAAGGACCCATATTTACAAATTTGTTGCTTGCTGATGAGATAAACCGTGCTCCTGCTAAAGTTCAAAGTGCTCTGCTTGAAGGAATGCAGGAGAGACAGGTTACAATTGGAGATGAAACTTATCCCCTCCCCCAACCCTTTTTAGTACTAGCTACCGAGAATCCGATTGATCAAGAAGGGACTTACCCTCTCCCTGAAGCACAAATGGATCGCTTCATGCTAAAACTGGTGGTTGATTACCCTGATCGCGAAGACGAATTAAGAATACTTAATGCCAATGCAAATGTTTCAGTTTCACACACGGTAAACCCGGTTGTAGATGCTGAGACAATTTTTAGATCAAGGAAGCTCATTGACGGAATTTACCTTGATGAAAAGTTGAAAGGATACCTTGTTGATGTTGTCTTAGCTACTCGAAACCCGGATACATATGGTGTATCTGAGCTTAGTGCTTTTATCCGTTTTGGAGCTTCACCTCGGGCAACAATCAGCCTAGCCCTTGCGTCCAAAGCAGTTGCTTTCATGAATGGAAGGAGCTTTGTAACCCCACAGGATATAAAGGATGTAGGTTTAGATGTACTTCGGCACCGAGTGATTGTTACCTATGAAGCGGAAGCTGAGAATGTCACCAGTGACGACATCATTAAAAAGATTTTTGAAACCATCCCTGTCCCTTAATACTTTCTACAATCTCAGACCTCAGGTATGAAAGAACCGGATCAGGAGTTTACCAGAGAAATTCTCCGAAAAGTCAGGCAGATTGAAATTAAGTCCAACCGCTTAGTTTCTGAAGTCTTATCTGGCTCCTACCAAAGTGCATTCAAGGGGCAAGGAATTGATTTTGAGGAGGTTCGGGAATACCAGCCCGGCGATGAGGTAAGATCAATTGACTGGAATGTAACTGCAAAAATGGGAATTCCTTTTGTTAAGCAGTACCGAGAGGAAAGAGAGCTGACTATTTTGCTCGCCGTCGATATCAGCGAGAGCACCACTTTTGGTTCTGAAAAAAGATCGAAAAGAGAGCGGATGGCCGAGTTAAGTGCACTATTAGCATTTTCTGCTGCTCGTAATGGTGATAAAGTAGGGCTTCTTCTCTTTTCCGAAGATGTAGAGCAGTACCTTCCTCCCGCTAAAGGCCAAAAGCATGTGCTGCGTATCCTCCGTGAAATTTTATTTTATCCAAATAAAACTAAAGGTACTAACCTAAATGAGGGTCTACGCTTTATTAATCAAGTTATGCGTAGAAGGGCGGTTGTTTTCTTTGTCTCTGATTTTACGATGCCAGAGTCTGAAAAAATAGAGGATGAAAACATGGAAGATCTTTTTTACAAAGAGATTTCATCGACAAAGAGAAGACACGATTTGATTTGTGCACAAATAGAAGATCCTCATGAAGTTTCTCTTCCCAAGTCTGGGCTAACAACTTTTGAAGATGCTGAATCTGGAGAAGTCATCACGGTAGATTTATCAGACAAAAATTTCCAAAGAGAATATGTTAATGCAATTCAATTCAAACATAACGATTTCAGTGGAAAACTTAAACGAAGAGGAATCGATACTTTTAAGTTTTCCACGACAGTCGATTTCGATAAATCTCTGAAAGAATTTTTTCATTTAAGGAAATCTCGCAGAAGATAATACCCATGCAAGATTTCTCAGCCAATGCCGATAAACCTTATCTGTTAGACCCTACTGTAGAAAGTGATGGCCCTCTAACAATTTATAAAAGTTTATGGCAGATTCTCTTGGAAAACTACACTTGGATTTCCATCCTCTCGCTGGCACTTATTGTAATAGTCTTTGTTTTTTATTCTATTCGGAAAAGAAAAAAGGGTAGCCAAACCGAAACCATTGAGGAAAGAGTTGATCCATACGAAGAAGCACTCCTAGCTATTGAAGAGCTTCAAGGGAGGAAATTGAAACTCGAGCCAAAGCCATTTGTTTTCAGGTTATCCGAAATCCTCAGGATCTATGTGCAGAAAAGATTTCAAATGCCCGCCATGGAACTTACTGGTGAAGAGTTTATTGTGGAGATTGCATCCAACCCCTTCTTCAGTCGAAATTACGAGGATTTACTAAGAGATTTCGTGGACCAGGGAGACCGAGTTAAGTATTCCAAAGAAGCCACGGAAACCAGTCAAATCAACCTGCTACTTGATTCAGCACTCTTCTTTGTCAAAGATACCAACAAACGTATAGAGGACCAGGAACAGGCGAAGGATGATGGTGGAAAACTGGCCCCAATTAAAAACTGATGGAAAACTTTGAATGGAATAATCTAAGCTTGGGAGAACCATACTGGTTATTCTTACTTTTATTACTTCCCGGAGTTCTTTGGTTATGTCGAAGAAAAAAGAAATTTCAGGCAATCAAATTTCCGAGTATCATAGATATTAAAAAGACGCGAAAATCATGGAAGGCAAAACTGCTTTGGCTTCCAAAGCTTTTTTTCTACCTAGGCCTAGTCCTCACTATATTATCAATTTCGAGACCAAGACTGGATCAAAGTACTCAAAGAATTGTGTCAAGTGGAGTAGATATCGTATTGGGCGTAGATTTATCGGCGTCTATGTTGGCCCTTGACATGAGTCCCTCCCCAAGCGAGCCAAATACCCGGTTGGATGTGGTCAAAGAGGTCATACAGGAATTTATTGAAAAAAGAAAATATGACCGTATTGGCTTGGTTGCTTTTGCGGTAGACCCCTATCTTGTTAGTGCTCTCACTCTGGACAAGGAATACTTGCAGTCCAACCTGGCAAGGCTGAAAGTTGGTCTTACACAGCAGACTGGTACCAACATTGGTTCCGTTCTGGCAGAGGGTATTAATAGACTTCGGACACTTGAATCCAAAAGTAAAATTCTTATTCTTTTGACAGATGGAAAAGACGAACCTGCTCCCAAACATAGTCCAATTATTTTTGCCGAAGGGGCCAAGAAGGATAAAATTAAAATCTATACCATTGCCATTGGTGCAAGCACCCGGACTCGTACCTATCTATACGATCCTAATGCAAGAGATATTATGCGTTACGCAAATGGAACTCCAGTGGTAGAAGTCGCTGAATATCCCGTTGATAAAGAAATCCTCCAGGAAATCGCCCAAAGAACTGATGCCAAGTTTTTCGAGGCTGGCGACAAGTCAACTCTTCGTTCTATTTATGATGAAATCGACCAGCTTGAAAAAACTGATATTCAACTGGAAGTAAACGCGTTGTATGAGGATCTTTATCAATGGCCACTGGCAAGTGGGTTTATATTGCTTATAATAGGATTTTTACTTGAACGATCAATTTTCCTGCGGATACCATGAATATTTTTTCTGATCAAAGTTTTCTCTACATCTCCCTAGGTGTATTACTTTGCATTTGTATCCTTTATTTTTGGAGCGAAAAAACTAAGAAAAGTAAAATCCTGCAACTTACTTCCCTTAAGCTACTACCGAGAATTGCACCCAATTACTCAACCAAAAGAAATCTTATCAAATTTGGAGTTTTTACTTTGGGATTAATCCTCCTTTCCATCGCATTAGCCCGCCCACAATGGGGTATAGAGAGAAGAACCAATCAACCGACTGGAATTGATCTAATTATAGCACTCGATGTCTCCAAAAGCATGTGGGCTAGGGATGTTAAACCCAACCGTCTTGAGCGAGTCAAACTAAGCATTTCAAACTTAATTGAAAATGTAAGAGGAGATCGAATTGGACTTATCGCATTTGCAGGAAATGCATTTCTTCAATGCCCGCTTACCCTAGATCATCAAGCTTTCATCAACACTTTGAATAATATACAGGTTGGTACCATAAAAATGGGAGGCACCAACCTCGCAGCCCCTATAGATGAAGCATCCCGATCATTTTCGCTAGATGATCGTGACCGTTTTTTGGTTTTAATTTCAGATGGAGAAGACCTGGAAGGGGAAGGTTTGAAAAGGGCAAAAGAAGCCGCTGAGGAGGGAATTAAAATCTATACTATTGGTATCGGGTCCAAGTCTGGAGCCAGAATACCCACTGACCCAATAAATTCACCTGCAAGGAATTTCCTACTTAATCCCGAAGGAAAAACGGTTATCACTCAACTTGATGATACCTCGTTAAAAGCAATTTCTTCGGAAACTAAAGGAAAATACTATCCCCTCGGCTCTACCGGCCAAGGTCTAGTGTCCGTATTCAAGACCCTCAAATCAATAGGAGAACAAAAAAAACGGGAACAAATTTCATCTGAAATCCCAGTGGAAAGATTTCAACCATTTGTTCTGCTAGGACTATTCGCCCTACTCTTTAATCAGCTCACGCCTTCTACAGTTAGAGGGGCATCCGATCTAAGTTCGCTCATTCTTATCATAACGTTCTTTTATTTAGGCGGGTGCCTGAAACAAGATAATATTAGAAGAGCAGAAGAAGCTGCAAAAGATAATAATTGGAATGAAGCAGCTAAAAACTATGAAATTGAGCTAAATGCATCCGCTGAAATGTCTTCAGCTACAAAAGCAAAAATTTTACTCAACACAGGTTTGGCTTACGCTCAAGCAGGTCGTTTTGACCAAGCAAAAGAAAGATTACAAGAAGCTATCGATCAAAGCTTAGATTCACCCAAGCTCCAATCGCAAGCTCTCAATGAACTGGGAAATCTTTTTTACCGGAAGGCAAATCAGTGGCTGGACCAGCAAAATGTAATGCAAGCCAGAACAAGCTGGGAACAGTCCCGTAAATACTACGAGTCTGCCATCGAATTAGATGGAAATATCAAGGCAGAGGGTAACCTCGCATCTCTGAACAAACAAATCGAAGAAAGAATTAACTCATTGGTTTGCCTCATTAATGGCTTAATTTGGAGGGATAAAAACGGAGATGGAATTGCACAGAAAAACGAAAACAGGCTTCAGGGAAAAGTTTTTTGGGATAAAAATAACGACGGTGAACACAACTCCTCCAATGAACCTTTTTTAAAAACAAACGCATCCGGTCAGTTTGCGTTTGAATGGATTTCTTCGGTTTATCCAATTTCTTTGTCTTTGGATTCTGAACTTATTGAGGATGAAAACCAAAAGATCGAACTTCTTGTTCCCGTTTTTCCTGCACCTCCACCTCCACTGAATGCAGACTCAGTCAAAAACCATTCAAAGACCATTCAAAAAGCAGGAGCAAGTTCTGTACTATTACCTTACAGAGCTGCACCGATTATTCGAGGAAAAGTTTGGATGGATAAGAATGGAGATACCCAGAAAAATGAAGATGAAGGACCATATTCTCAGGCAAAACTATTCCTCGATCAAAATGGTAATTTTAATTTAGATGAGAATGAAACATCATTCACACCGGATTCGAATGGTTCCTTCCTACTCCCACTTCCACCTGGCCAGTATTCACTCTGCATCGCACCAGACAACGCAGATGCGAATATCACTTTTCCGATTGAGGAAAAAAAGGCTTATCTCACATGGGTGGATTATGAATCTCCTTCCGATAGCCTTCTTTTTGGAGTACAAGATAATCAACAACAAGACTCTCAGTCATCCGAAAATAATCAGACTCAACAACCAAAAGCTGGAGGCCAAGATAATGATCAAAACACCCAAGAATCAGAATCAAGTGAGAATACTCCCCCTGAAGAAGTAAATGCTCTTTACGAAAGATTATTGCAGGAAATGGAATCAAAAAGCAAAAACTTGAATGACGAAAAACAGAGAGCAATTGGTACAATACCGAAGGGAAGGGACTACTGAAGAAACTCCTGTGTTATGAGTATCAAGACTACCCTACATTTACTATTAATCTTTTCATTAGGGATAATCGCCCAAAAGACTGCCGCTCAAACTATCCGTGTTGAGGCGATCTTTACTCCGTCTTCCATATCAAGTTCATCCCGCACAGTTTACAAGGTAGTTATTCACGGTACACAGCAAAATCCCCAAGGAAGCCTTCCGCAAGTCCCAGGCCTTAGAATTTCAAACAATCCTCAATCGCTACGCTCAGCTAATTTCATAAACGGAGTACCATCGGTGCGCGTGGAGTTAAATTTTCAAGTTCAACCTCAAAGAACCGGAAATTTTACGGTTCCATCCTGGAAAGTCATGATCGAGGGTAAAACTTATCAAGTGCCCCCAGCAACTCTTCAAGTGCTCGACCCAAGTCAACAAGAGAAACAGGCTCAACTAGATCTAAGACAGGCTGCATTTTTGAAGCTACCATTTCCCAGATCCTATTTTTTTGAAGGTGAGACCATTATGACTTCCCTCACTCTTTTCATCTGGGACCGATTGCCCGTCAATCGAATTGAAAATGCACCAACAAAAATTGGTGAATCTTTTTCATGTAATAATCTGGGCAAGTGGACAGAAGAAAAAAGAAATGTATCAAGAAATGGCAAGATTTACTCCACCTTTACATGGCCCGTTGCCCTAACTGCAGCTATGGCGGGCACCAAGGAAATCAGTTTTAATGTTAATCTGAGGGTAAGGGTAAACTCGAGAAAAAATTCACCCTTTTCTAGTCCTTTCTTCAATGACCCTTTCTTTGGATTTGGACGAGAAGAATCCTTGACCGTGGAACTTCCGAGAAAATCAATTGAAATCAAACCCCTTCCATCGACCAACAGGCCCAGCGATTATTCCGGTGCGATCGGAAATTTTCGCGCTCAATATTCTGTGGATTCCAAGCAGGTCGAAGTGGGAGATCCAGTTCGTCTAAATTTTAGCATCGAAGGGAAAGGGAATTTTGCTGCAATCCCTGCTCCTACACTCGAATCTAACGAAGAATTTAAAATTGGACCTCCTGCCTTTTTATTTCAAGGAAATGAAGAAACTAAATCCGAAGGCAGACAGAACTTCGAATTTATCCTGACTCCACAAAAAGCTGGAAATTTAAAAATAACTCCAATCAACTTTTCCTATTTCGATCCCATACAGGAGAAGTATTCAACCATTATTGGAAACGAAATTAATCTATTTGTGAAACCAGGAGAAAAGTGGATTGAACCTCCAAACCAAATCGAATCGCAGAATTCTATTCCCTCGACTATTGCTATGTCGACTAATGATTTATTTCAAACAGCGAGCGATCCGGGGATATGGCACTCAAACCTACAGCTCGAGCCTATCCAAAGCAATTACTGGTTTTGGACCTTTCAAATATTGCCGCTATCAGGAACGCTAGCATTTGGCTTCCTCGGTTGGAAGAGAAGGAATAAATTTAATGAAGATTTTCGTATCAAAAAAGCCAATTTAAGCCGAAAATTGAATGAAAGCGCCGACCATCGTGATCCAACAGGCTTCTTCCGAGCGTTCAAAGATCTCACGAGAATGCAGATAAGCAAAAAAGACAAAAGTCGAAATACATTCGCATTTTCAAGTGATGAACTGATCTCATTCATAAAAGAACAAAAGTTCGACAAAAATTTGATTATCGAAATCGAAGAAATGCTCAGACTAGGCGATGGCTTGGAATTTGCTGAATCAAGTTCTCAGGAGCTAGATTTTAAAAGTCTCAGAGGCAGGGCTTCTGAAATTCTCAAAAAATTATCATGAGAATGCTTCATTTTTCCCTAACCTGCTTTTTGAGTATCATTTCAGTTTTTGTATGGGCGAGCTCAAAAGAACAGCTTTTCTATGACGCAGTACGATTCGAGGCTACTGGTAATATTAATCAAGCCATTGAAAACTATGAAAAGATCTTAGAACAGGCTAGTTCTGCAAACCTTCATGGAAATTTAGCGAATTTATACTACAAGAAAAGTGATTACGGAAGATCAATCCTACACTACCGCAAAGCACTTTTGCTGGACGGAAATAATCGGGAATTCCTATCAAACCTTTCTTTCGTGTGCAGGACAGCCAATCTGGAAAATACCGATCCTCTAAAAAATAATTTCATCGATGGCTTTTCCAATAATTTTTGGAAGGGATTCCTAGTACTTTTTCTTTGGTTTGGGTTACTCCTTATTAGCTTTTTATTTTTTCTACGAACAACCAACAGATCGATTATTTTTACTTGCTTGGCATGGGTGGGAGGAATAACTCTGCTTGCCTTTGTTGTTTTTGATTCAACTAAGCATGAAAGCCTAACTGAAAGTCAGGTTATCGCACTCCTCGATAGGAAACAGGGTGACAAGAATGCATCTGCAACTATACCGCTGAGAAGATTTGCTGCATCTTCCAGCACTGCAAATGCATCAGTTCGTGCCGGAGAATCTCTATTTGTCGACCAGTCTCAACTCGAGGGATATCAATCTCACCAAGGTCCAAACTCCCGAAATTGGCTTTTAGTAAGAACTGCCGACAACCTCAAAAAAGGCTGGGTGCGACAGGATGAGGTCGGGTGGATTTTAAAAAACTAAATCAATTGCGAAGAATCAATCTTCTCTATCGAAACAAAATTTACTTTATAATCTTCAACTAAAGATTTTCGTAATTGCTCCGGTAGTTGTTCGACTCTTTTACTTATTTCTGACTCGTCCTGTATTTGTCTATCATCTTTGACCTCAGGTTTTTTTTCTGTTATTTCTTTTTTCGCAATCTCAACAGGTTCAGCAATTTCTTCGGCAACTGGATCGACAGCGCATATTTTGTCCACGGGCGGTTTGTCAACTACATCTGAAAGATTTGACTCTAAAGGAGTACTTATCTCTTTAGTATCTACAGCACGGACCTTTGAATCATGTTCCGTTATCCCAGCAAATTCAGTTTTTTTTTTGAGTTCCTTTTCCGGCAAAACTTTTGAAATTTTGCGAATAACTTGATCTATGGACCGAGACTTGCCCGACTCCACGGCCCGAAAGAGTGTAACTTCAAAATTGGTTTTTTCCGAAAGGCCTAATCGCACCAGTTCATCCCCTTCTCTCAACGCATCCAATATACGAACAATTTGCTCAGGATAAGAATTATTACCCCCGTCACTAAGTTCAAGAACAAGTTTCTGTCTAAACTGATCACTTAGATCCTGCAATGCACGATAGAAATCCAGACCCTCTTGTGAAAAGGCATCGGTTTCACTAAGGATTGATCCGTAATCTGCAGAAAGAATAGCACGAGCCAATAATTCAATTCTATCCGCAGATACCAAGCCATAAACTTCCAAGACATTTTGCTGGGTGATTGAGTTCCCGCAGAAAGAAATCATTTGATCCAAAATACTTTGTGCATCACGCATACCGCCCATAGCCATTCGAGCAATCGCCTCGAGTGCAGGTGGTTCCACTTCTATATTCTCTTTCGCACAGATCTCATTTAATTTAAGCGAAATAAGATCGATCGGAATTGAACGAAACTCGAATCGCTGACATCTTGAAACAATAGTGGGTAGAACTTTGTGCGATTCGGTTGTGGCAAAAACAAACTTAACATGAGGAGGAGGTTCTTCCAAGGTCTTGAGCAAAGCATTAAACGCTGCCTGACTAAGCATATGAACCTCGTCTATCACATAAATCTTAAATCTACACTGTGCTGGGGCATACTGACATTCATCCCTTAAATCCCTTACTTGATCGACCGAGTTATTGGAAGCTCCGTCAATTTCGATAACATCCAGACAACGGCCTTCCATAATCGCTTTTCCAATTTCAGAATCATCAGGAACATAAAGAGAAGGACCGTCCTCCCAGTTAAGCGACTTCGCAAACAGCCTGGCAGAGGTGGTTTTTCCCGTTCCTCTCGGCCCCACAAAAAGATATGCATGAGCAATTCTGCCTAAATCTATAGCATTACCAAGAGTTTTCACCACATGATCCTGTCCGACTAGTTCGGAGAACTGTTGCGGGCGCCATCTGCGGGCAATGACTTGATAAGAAGAATCTGCCATTAATCCCTTTTGTTCGTAATTTAAAAAACAGGCAAGATAAACTAGCTCATTTTTAAAACTGTGCACAAAAAAGGCCAGGCACCCCACAGCACACACTTCTCCTAACTACCGCTGCTTCCTTCCGGACCTGACGGGGTTCGTTCGAGACGCGTCGCATGGGACCCGGCCTAAATTTCAATAAATTCTAATATTCAATGCGTGGCAAACTCTTTCATTATCCTAATTTCAGCGTTCATAGTGCCGTTAACCAATTTGTTTTTGCCATGTGGAATAATTTCACGAATAATTAACAAATGGGAAATTCTTTTGGGACATTGTTTCGCATCTCCTCCTGGGGAGAAAGTCATGGTGGTGGAATAGGAGTGGTGATTGATGGCTGCCCACCTCGCCTGGACTTATCTGAGGAGGATATTCAGCCTTGCCTAGACCGAAGAAGACCTGGTCAAAGCAAACTAACAACCCCCAGGGACGAAGCGGATCAAGTAGAAATTTTATCCGGCACTTTTGATGGAAAGACGCTCGGAACGCCAATCGCACTGCTTGTGAGAAATAAGGATGCCCGCCCACAGGCTTATGATGAAATGAAGACTAAGTTTCGGCCGTCTCATGCAGATTTTACTTATCAAAATAAATTTGGAATTCGAAACCATGAAGGAGGGGGGCGATCATCCGCCAGGGAAACCATAGCTAGAGTTGCAGCAGGGGCTATTGCTAAAAAGCTTCTCAACATGGATCAAGTTAATATCTCAACTTATATAGACCGAATTCACGATATCGAATGCCCTAAGTTGGAGGAAGTTCCAACTCTAGAAAGCATCGAAGTCTCTCCCACACGATGTCCACATCCGGAAACCGCAGCTAAAATGGAATCTCGAATACTCGAAGCCAAAAAAGCAGGAGATTCCGTTGGCGGAACTATAGTTTGTCGAGTCAACGGTCTACCAATTGGATTGGGAGCACCAGTTTTTGACAGGCTCGAGGCTGATTTAGCAAAAGCCATGATGTCTCTCCCGGCGACCAAAGGATTCGAAATCGGCAGTGGATTCAATGGAACTTATCTCAAAGGCTCCGAACACAACGACTTATTCGAAGAAAGAGAAGGGAAAGTAAGGACCAAGTCAAACCGATCGGGAGGAGTGCAAGGTGGAATCAGTAATGGAGAGGAGCTTTACTTTCGAATAGCCTTCAAACCGACGGCAACGGTTTTACAAATGCAAAAAACCGTTAACGAAAAAGGCGAAAATACTGAACTTATGGGACGAGGAAGGCATGATCCCTGCGTTTTACCCCGGGCTGTGCCAATTGTCGAAGCGATGACTGCATTGGTCTTGATCGATCACAAAATGAAGCATCATGCCCAATGCTTATCTTTTCAAAATGATGGCTTGTGAGGATCGTTTCTTGTATATTATTTTGGAATCTCCTGGCTCAGGAGGCTTTGAATTTTTAGTAAACGGCTTAAACGACTTCAATCATCAGGGTTTTCATTTTCTCCTTCCTGAGTCTACTGAACATACAATTGTTCCCAGCCAAAAGGAAAGTGTTTCTTTTTGGCCGGATAATGAGTCGACAGATATATCATTCAATCTAAGTAAAAATGAAGAAAATATTGATTTATTTCTATTCCTCTCCCCTTCAATGAATATAAGTGATCAATTTGAATCCCTCTTAAGTCAAACTGACAAACCTTCCAAGATCGAAATTGGCAGGATCATTTCTTTTTTGGATGCAAATATTTTACCTGAGATATCCACACAATTTCAGGTATGGTTGGATGCAGTAGCCCATTTTTCCGATGTATTATGCTTTTCGAACCGAAGCAATCAAAACGGGAAATCGGTAAAGATGATAATTGATCGGTACGAGAATATGCGTTATCCAATGGAGACTTATTTGATATCTCAAAACAAAAAGGGTAAACTCTTGAATATTCTCAACCCAACCGCACGAAGAATTACTCACATTTTCGATTCTCCCGATTTACTTGATTCGGAGGAGACACCTGAGGATGACCCTTATCTAAAAAAATTAGCTAACGGCAAAAGAGAAAAAGTAATCCCAATACCCTTTCCTCGATAATTCTACACTCGACAATTACTCTAAACACATTTTCTTATGTTAATTTAATGCCGGGGTGGCGGAATTGGTAGACGCGCTAGATTCAGGTTCTAGTGTCCGCAAGGATGTGCGAGTTCAAATCTCGCCCTCGGCACCAAAAGAAAGTAAATCTTTGGATTAAAACTTCAAAAAAAGCTTGTTTTCAACAATCTTTTATTCAATATGATGTTAAATTCCCAAACTAACAATATGAAGAATCTTATTAAACTACTGCTCTCACTGCTTTTTTTACACTCGTTCTCTCTCGCTTTCGGTCAAGAAGAGGACTCTGAGGAAGGCGGTGAATCCACGGCAGAGGCGTCTGTTACAGGAGCTGCAACAGCCCCTGCAGTATCGGCACCAGGCTCGATCGAAAGTAATCCTGTGGTAGGTGCACTCCGCTCCGGGATTTCTATCAGTGCTATTAAATCCCTTGGCATTAAAAATCTTAGATCTCTATATGCTCAGGGCGGATTCGATAATCTGATAAGCACACTAGAAGCAGTAGCTAGTTCAACGGGTGATATTGATTTAGAGTTACTATCAGCCCTTTCAGCTTACGATAAGTACATCAAAACTGCTGCTCTTGATGTCTCATCTATGTCTTTTTACACTTCTAGCGACAGACCCGCTTTGGAAGCAGCAGCACTACTTGCCAGCACACTTCTTTCTGATCGTTCAGTCACTTCCGCTTCTGATTTATCTCCTAACATAAATGTTTCTTCCTTCACCACTGACTACAATATTGCCTTTGTGAATTTGCTTTCCAAATATGGTGCCATTGGTTCAAACGGCGATTCAGTAGTTGCAGAAATCCTTACGGGTTCACTAAGCGATGCCCTTGACTTAGGTAGTAATACCAGAACTTCAAATTACCTAAGCTACCTTGCTACTTTCACTGGGAGTGCCTCATTTGGAGACCTCGACGCAACATCCTCGGTGCTCGATATTCCTGTAGATAACATTTCAATTACTCCTGGAGCTATTGTATCTATAGGTTCAACTTCAAGCGAAAGCACTGTGGATGTGTCCACACTACTTGGTAAGGCAGCGTCAGATCATAGAGATTCTAGGAAAGTTCATGTAATTGGAGCAGCTAAAGATATGAAATTCTTCGGAGATGTTATATTTTCCAATTCTAATGATGCTGAGGACCACGCCCTTGTCCTAGGTGCTGCTGATGATTTTATGCTCGATGGAAGCGATGTCACCTACACAGGTTCTAATCTTGGATTTGGTGCTGGTGGTGCTGATTCTGACAGCATGTACTTAGTTAATACTAATATCACTACTGGAGGAAACCTTGCGGCTGCTACCCTTGGGACACTCAACATCAGCAATGCAAACTTCGAAGTAGGGAATGGTGGTCAAAATTCCGACCCCGACAATGTTTATCTATACGCAAATGAATTGATTCAGGTTAATGGGCTTAATTTTTCAGGCAGTCGATTGGATGATGTATACATGGAAGCAATCACAATCAACCTTAAAGATGTCGCATTTCCTAACACGGCTGATGTAATTCTGAAGAGTAGGGATGGAACAGTTAATTTCCCTGATACTTTTTCTAATTATAAAGTCGGTAGCGTAAACTTAACAAATGTTTCTCACGGTGGAACTGTGTTAACAGAAAGTCATTTTGACGGGGTTGCCGGGCACCATGATTCATCCATTCGCTTACCGAACGGTACTGCAGCCGTTAAAATCCGTAAGCAATATTAATTTCCGCAAATTTAAACATAATGAAAAAAACATCATTACTTCTCGCCTTACTCAGCTCTTCACTTGTTTCTAACGCACAGACTGCTGCTGAGGCAAGCCAGTCGAGAATCCAGGGTACTCAAAGGGAACAACCAGCTCCTGTGACTGGTAAAAATATCACCGCACAAGAAGCCGAAGGCACAAACCCCGCAGAGAGTGACACAGGAGCCCAGAGACCTATTTCATTAAAGAAAAGTGGGATATCCTCCTTCTTTGGTTACGATACAAAATTATTCTACAGAGATAATCCTCTTTCAGTGGATAGTGCACTTAGTGAGATGAAAACTGGCATGTGGACGAATACTTTCTTCGGAGGTGCCGGACTAGGTGTATTCGATATGGACGACGCAGTCATAACCCCATACATAGGAGGCAGTTATTCTATCAATGACTATTTGGAAACTGCTGTTCAAGAACTTGAATTGAATTACAACTCGACTAATGCATATGCTTTACTATTGGCCCAATTTTCAAGTGGATGGTCTGGAAGAATTGGTGTCAGCTATGCCATGGACAAAAACACGGAATCCGATACCGAAGAATATTCAGAATTCTTTCCGAATATTGGAATTATGAAGTCACACACTTTATCATCCGAAACTGTTTCTATATTTGATGCTTATGTTGGTAAGCATGCATCTACTTCTAACCAAAATCCTGAAGACAGTTTAGATAATTTTGAAGTTACTGCCTCGTATGGACTAATCCACAGACAAGGTGCTTTTATCATTAAGCCAAAATATTTATTGAGCTATAAATCATACGATAATGGTGAGAACTCAAATAGAGAAGATCTTACACACAATCTTTCTGTAAAGGTCGAATACCCATTAGCTGACTCTTTGTCGCTTAGTCTCTTCTCTGGTTACACTATCCGCGAAACTAGTGGATACGAACTAGGGGGTGACTATGAGAATTTTGACGGAGGTCTTGGACTTACCTTAAATTCAAGATTCTAATTGTTTAGATTCAGCAATAAAATGTTGTACTTCGCCGTTGCATCTGCAGCGGCGTTTTTTTTGCACGGGCAAAAACCTATAGTTAGTTTTGTCTCCGGTAAAGTAGAATATGTTGAGTTAAAGAATGGTAAAGCCAACAATATTGGGACTCTTGAAAACAACTCCACAATTCAATCAAATCATCTGATTGCCACTGCCAAAGGTTCAAGAACAGAAATACAGCACGATTCTAAGATTTGGCGATTAGGTAGTCTATCTGCTGCGAAATGGATAGATGAGAACTCATTCTGGATTCACTCCGGAAGCGCATTATTTTGCTCAGAGGAAATTACCACCGTTCATTTCAGCTCAATTGATGCAAACGCTACATTCAAGGGGAAAGGAACAATCATAGTAGAAGCGACCAGTAATGGAGGATTCAAATTCATTCCACTTGAAGCAAAAGGAACAATAACTACCGTTAAAGGTGGTGATAAAGATATAAATGAGGGACAGATGCTACTTGTTTTAGGAAAACCCAGTGAATTTGGTGATGCATACGATCTTGATCTTACGTTACTCGTTAAATCGAGTCGTCTTCTTAACAGCTTTCCTACCCCGCTTGCCACATTCGATCAGATTGGACTCGCTATTTATGTTCAGCAATTGAAACTAAAAGGGAAGTATGATGCCTTGATTGGGGATGCTACGACAAATGAAAATTTGCAATTATGGAAGTTTGGTAAAAAGACTGGTTTAGAACCTCCAACTAAAAAAAGTCCAGAAAGTAAGAAGGGATTCTTTAAGAGTTTTTTTGGTAAGGAGTAAATTTCTATGACCCCGCAAAGAAAGGTTCTTTTTCCAATTCTTTGCTTCATTTGCTTTATTTCACTTGGGTATTCTCTCAGCTTGAAGCAAAAAGCACTGAGAGGAGATACTGATGCACAAATACGAATAGGTTTCAATTACATGAACCAGACGCCGTCGGATTGGGCTAGTGTGATATTTTGGTTTCAACTTGCTTCCGATCGCGAGCAGGCATTACCCTGTTTCTGGCTTGGTCATATATACCAAAATGGGCTCGGCACCCAAGTTAACCTATCGAAATCTATTTATTTTTATGAAAAAGGTGCCTCTCTCAAATCAACGGATTGCTCAAAAGCACTCGCCTACCTATACGATAAGCAATTTAGACACCTTGAAGCTAATACATGGAAGATCATTTATCTAGAATCATCAAAACATCATGCTAACCGATCTTCATTGGATAATATTGGATCTCTAAGTAGTCTCGAACATCAGCAAGCAAAGTTGCTTGCCGCCGAAATTAAAAGTTCTTGGCTAGTTAAAAATGAAAGCCCAATTCTTGACCCAATAACGAAAGCTCCAGAATTTCGAAGCATAGCTCTAAGTAATGGAAATTATTACAAAGGATATATTTTTAGAGACAAACCTCATGGATATGGAATGGTAAAATCCAATAATGGTGAAACTTACTTCGGACACTTTAAAAACGGAAGAATGCATGGCCCGGGACAGCAATTCTCAAGTGATGGTCAAATTATATTCAAAGGGCACTGGTCCAATGGCAAACCTCTAATCAAGTAACAGATGGGAAAGAAAACCTTATCCGTTGAAATTTAAAATCTAAGATTTAAAATTAGAGCACTCCTATCTTATTGAATCCCGCTATCCTCGTTATGGTGATCCATGACACTATTCACATAAATCTTAGTGGCAATAATCCCTAAAACTACGGCAGCGAGCATAATAACGGGAACCAACATTACTGGTAGGCGATTTTTGGTGTGTCCTAACTTAGGGTCGTCAATAAAGTCCATATTATATTACTAATTTTTGATATAGCTGAGGTCAAATATTTAGAGTAACCCCTACCCTTCAACTACCCAGGAATTATTTCCTGTTAGAAGTTCCTGAAGCGAACCTTCACCTTTTGCCCGGGCATGATCTATTTGGCCGACCACTGACTCTTCATAGGTTTCTCGCCCCTCCAGTTGTCTAAGTACCCCCAACGGTGTTGGATAAGTGGGATATGTCATTTGGGCAAGTAAAGTGGCGTATGCTGGATTGGGATCTTTGGGGTTATGCACCATTAAATCATCAGTAGAACATCCTTCTGATAATTCAACCGTCTCCATATTCAGCCCATTCAGTTTGATTCCTTTGGAATCTCCTTCGCCATAAACTAGAGGTTTACCTTCTTCAAGAAACATGACCTGATCATTACGAACATCTCTTCCTGTTACGGAATCAAAGGTCTTGTTGTTAAAAATGACGCAGTTTTGGAAGACTTCAACAAATGAAGTTCCCTTGTGGGCTTGTGCCGCCTTAAATGTCTCCACCATATGCTTTTGATCTGTATCAGTGGTGCGAGCAATGAAAGTGGCTTCGCTTCCCAAAGCAAAAAGTAAAGGGTTTACTGGATAATCAACTGAACCAGCTGGAGTACTTTTGGTTCTCTTTCCAACCTCAGATGTCGGACTGTATTGCCCTTTGGTCAAACCGTAAATTCGGTTGTTAAATAAGAGTACATTAATATCCAGGTTTCTACGCAGAAGGTGCAGAAGATGATTCGCCCCGATTGACAGACCATCGCCATCTCCGGTAATCATCCAGACGGACAAGTCGGGATTAGCAACCTTTACTCCTGTGGCAACAGTTGGTGCCCTTCCATGAATAGTATGAAAGCCATATGTGTTCATGTAGTAGGGAAAACGGCTTGAACAACCAATTCCGCTCACCACAACAAACTTTTCCTTAGGTACACCAAGATCTGGCAGAGTTCGTTGCACCGCATTGAGGATAGCATAGTCGCCACAACCGGGGCACCAACGAACATCGTTGGGAGTGACAAAATCTTTTTTCGTTAATGTACCTTCTTCAGTAGTTGTACTCATATTCAATAATTAGTTAGAAGATAGATGCTTAACAAATTCTTCTCGAAGTTCTACGACTTTGAAAGGTTTGCCCTGCAATTTATTAAATGAGATTATATCGCGAACATACTTTGCTTTTAGTATCGTACTCAATTGTCCCAAGTTCAGCTCCGGAACAATTACTTTTTTGAAAGATGATAATAATGTATCCAAATCATTGGGCAAAGGATTTAAGTGCCTGAGGTGGATACTGCTGACAGAAAAACCCTCATCCTGAAGGGCTTTAGTAGCTGAAAAGATTGCACCATAGGTCCCTCCCCAACCAATGACCAATAAATCACCTTCTTTTTCACCCTGCACGGCGATAGGATCATAACTCTTGGCGATGCCATTTATCTTTTCTGCCCGTAGTTGGGACATTTTCTCATGGTTTTCAGGGTCATAACTAACGCCACCATCTTCTGATTTCTCCAAGCCTCCAATCCGATGTTCAAGACCTGCTTGTCCAGGTATTGCCTGAGTACGAGCAAGAGTCTCAGGGTCCCTTTTGTAAACAATTAATTCTTCATTGGGGTCCGCAAATTTAGTATCGATCGCAGGAAGTTCAGAAACATTTGGTATTTTCCATGGCTCTGCCCCATTGGCTACATATAGGTCACTTAGCAAAATAACTGGTGTCATGTAAGTAAGAGCAATTCGACTCGCTTCGATGGCACAATCAAAACAATCTGAAGGAGAATGAGCGGCAATAACAGGCAAAGGGCAGTCTCCGTGCCTGGCATAAAGGCTTTGCAATAAATCACTCTGTTCTGTCTTCGTAGGCAGTCCAGTACTTGGTCCCCCTCGTTGAACATCGACAATGACAACGGGCAGCTCTGTGATTGATGCCAAGCCAATAAACTCACTTTTCAAACACATCCCCGGGCCACTTGTCGCTACGACGGATAAGTCCCCAGCGAAACTTGCTCCAATCGCCATTCCCATGGCAGCGATTTCATCTTCAGCCTGTAAAGTTTTCACACCAAATTTTTTCAAAGCAGACAAACCCTCCAGGATAGGAGAAGCTGGAGTAATCGGATAACCCGCATACAAAAGTTCCCGATTTGCCTGCTTGGCTCCGGCTACGAGTCCGTAGACCAACGCTTCATTTCCTGAAATCTTACGATAAACACCTGCCTGCACAGGTGCCTTAGATACCTGATAACGGTTACGGGCAGTTTCCATCGTATGGCCTAAATTAAATCCCGCCCTAAGAGCAGTTGAATTTGCAACTGCAAGTTCGGGAAGTTTTTTACCCCACTTATCACTGAAAAATTTTAATGTTGGTTCCAACGGGCGACCATATACATAGTACATAAACCCAAGGGCGAAGAAATTCTTACAACGGGCCTTGTCAGAAGGTTTCAGGGGACTTTCCTTCAGCGCCTCCTTGGTTANACTAGTAAGATCAAGTTCCACTAAATGATACTTTTTGCGAAAGTTCTCATCTTCCAGCGGGCTTGTTTCATAGCCAGCCTTTGCTAAGTTCATTTTTTTAAATGAATCAATATTGACAACCAACATCCCCCCCTCAGGCAAGTCATCAATATTAGATTTGAGTGCTGCCGGGTTCATAGCGACCAAGGCATCAGGTTCATCACCTGGAGTGAGAATCTTACGACTTCCAAATTGTAGTTGGAATCCTGAAACACCGGCTAAAGTACCTGCAGGGGCACGAATTTCAGCAGGAAAATCAGGAAGTGTCGCAATATCATTACCAGCAAATGCACTGGAATCAGTAAAACGTTCACCGACGGTTTGCATACCATCGCCGGAATCACCGGCAAAACGTACGACCGCAGATTCGATTTCTTCGAAGGAATCGGTAGAGGAACTCATTTAGTAGGCTTTTTTTAGGTCAAATATACCAAGTTGTTTATTTTATTTTTGTTACTTTATTTTGCTTTGCACAACGATAATCGATCAAAAATTTACCCAAAGTTGACCGGCTGAGGGAAATACACTCTAAATTGTATCAAATCCCTCCTATTTCTGACAGTAATAAGGGGAAAGGAAAAAGGTTAAAAGCAAAAGAAATTCGCTCTGTGCATGATCTGTTGGGATGAACGCCGTGCAATAAGGAAGAAGGGAAAATCACAATTTTACCAACCTCTGGTTTAATTGTAAGGTCATCATAACCTTGTTTTCGAAAATAAAGATCACCACAATTTTCTTCTGCTTGCAAATAGGTAACTGCAGATAAAACAGACATGAGTGCATGATCGTGAAGTCCGGTTTTTTCTCCCTCACCAGCAACATTAAACCAAAATGGAGGATGGGGATTCACAGAACCCGAAGGTGCTTCAAATAAAACCATAGATGAAATACCCAATTCCTCTTTACCGGCATTTCGAGCAAACCTCATGGGGACACGGGCACTTGGCACATGATGGACTCCGAGATATTGATTTTCCCAGCGCCCTCCAATTTTATGGGATTTCTCTAAATTACTTTGGGAACGACGAAATTCATTTAATAATTCTGATGACCAACCCTGAGGTGAAATAATAAAACCTTCAAGTAACCGGTTGCCTCCCCATTCAATAAGTCTCATCAGAATTAAACCTTCACTTTTTGATTAATTCTTAGGATTAAGATGTGAAAATGGTCGGGACGGTGAGATTCGAACTCACGGCCTCCTGCTCCCAAAGCAGGCGCGCTAACCAGACTACGCTACGTCCCGTACAGAATATCTACTAGAATAAATTAAATCAGAAAGCAAAGAAATTGCGAACTGAGTAAATTTTACTTTTTGAAATTGCCCAAATTACGCATCAAGATATCATGATAGATTGATGCGTAATGAATAAAACACCAATTATTAGACCCACAGAAAAAGACCTTAGAAAAATCCTCAATGAGAGAATTCTCATTATGGACGGTGCAATGGGCACCATGATTCAACAAGAAAAATTGGTAGAATCAGACTTCAGGGGTGATTTATTCAAGAATCATGAATCAGAACTTAAAGGTAACAATGACCTTCTAAGCATCACACGTCCTGATGTAATAAAAAATATACACCGATCCTATTTTGAAGCTGGTAGTGACTTAGTCGAGACGAACACCTTTAGTGCTACAAGTATTGCTATGGCTGACTACAATATGGAAGGCATTGTTCATGATCTTAATGTTGCGTCAGCCAAGCTTGCCCGCGAGGCAGCAGACGAGACCATGTCAGCCGATCCGTCCCGAAAATGTTTTGTAGCAGGTGCAATTGGACCAACAAATAGAACTGCATCCCTTTCCCCAGACGTAAATGATCCATCTTTACGGAATGTTACTTTTGATGACCTCGTAGAATCGTATTACCAACAGATTCTTGGGCTTGTTGAAGGAGGCGTTGATATCCTGATGCCCGAAACCACCTTTGATACGCTCAACCTAAAGGCCGCCATTTTCGCAATTGAAAACTTTTTCGACAGTTCGGGTAAAAGACTTCCTGTCATTTTATCGATTACAATTACGGATGCATCTGGCAGAACCCTTTCCGGACAAACCACGGAAGCTTGCTGGAATTCAATTGCCCATGCTAAACCATTAGGGGTCGGGCTTAACTGTGCATTAGGTGCCGACGCAATGAGACCTTATTTACAAGCTCTTTCAAAAAACTCGGATTGCTTTCTTCATTGCTATCCCAATGCCGGACTACCGAATCCTCTTGCCCCAACCGGATATGATGAAAAACCTGAGGACACAGCCAGCTCGCTTTTTACCTTTGCAGATGAAGGCTTACTTAATATGGCTGGCGGCTGTTGCGGCACAACTCCGGAGCATATACATGCCATCTCTGAAAAACTTTCTCAAGCAGCACCCAGAGAAGTCTCTACTACGCACCCAGCACTAAGATTGAGCGGTCTTGAAGACTTTACTCTCAAAGGAGAATCGAAATCTCTTATTATGGTTGGCGAACGAACCAATGTTACAGGTTCCCCGAGATTTCGTAAGCTAATTGAGTCTGAAGACTATGAAGCGGCCCTCAAAATCGCAAAACAACAGGTGGAAAACGGGGCAAACATCATAGATGTTAATTTTGATGCCGCGCTGCTCGACGGTGAAGCCTGCATGACTAAGTTCTTGAACCTAGTGGTATCCGAACCAGACATATCGAGAGTTCCCATCATGATAGACAGTTCAAAATGGTCGGTCATCGAGGCTGGTTTAAAGGTCATTCAAGGTAAATGTATCATTAATTCGATTAGCTTAAAGGAAGGCACGGAAGCTTTTAAAGAACAGGCTAACCTTGCCCTTCGATACGGAGCTGCCGTAGTTGTGATGGCCTTCGATGAGGAGGGGCAAGCAGCCACCCTCAAAGATAAAGTAAGGATTTGCGAAAGGGCTTACAAAATTTTGGTCGACGAAGTCGGTTTTCCCCCACACGACATTATTTTTGATCCCAATGTCTTGACTTTGGCGACAGGCATGGATGAGCACAATGCCTATGGTGTTGATTTCATCGACGCAGTCAGGGAAATTAAAAAACGCTGCCCACATGCCCGGACAAGTGGCGGAATCAGTAATGTTTCCTTCTCATTTCGTGGAAATAATCATGTTCGGGAAGCGATGCACGCCTGTTTCCTTTACCACGCCTGCCAAGCTGGACTAGATATGGGTATTGTCAACGCGGGTATGCTTGCTGTTTATGATGAAATTGATCCTGTCCTCAGAGAAAAAGTGGAGGCAGTGGTACTCAATAAAAGCAAAAGTGCAGGCGAAGACCTTCTTGCCTACGCGGAAAAAATTAAAGATCAAAACGAAGGTAGAAAATCGGAAGGGCCAGATTTATCATGGAGGGAAAAACCGGTAGCCGAACGTCTTTCATATGCCCTCGTTAAAGGAATTGGAGATTATGCAGAGCAAGACGCTGAGGAAGCGAGGCAATTGCTTGGTCGCCCATTAGAAGTCATTGAAGGTCCCTTGATGGACGGAATGAAAGTCGTTGGAGATTTGTTTGGAAATGGGAAAATGTTTCTTCCTCAAGTTGTCAAAAGTGCCCGGGTTATGAAAAAGGCGGTTGCGTATCTTGAGCCCTACATGGAAGCAGAAAAGGCTGAAGGGGCTTCTAGTAAACGCGGGACCATGGTTATCGCAACGGTGAAGGGAGATGTGCATGACATTGGAAAAAACATTGTTGGCGTAGTTTTGGCCTGCAACAACTGGGAGGTTATCGATCTCGGAGTCATGGTTTCCTGTGACAAGATTCTGGAAGCGGTCAGAAAACATAACGCGGACATCCTTGGACTTAGCGGGCTTATCACACCCTCTCTGGATGAGATGATCCACAATGCTCAAGAAATGAAAAAAGCGGGCATGACTATTCCTCTTCTCATTGGAGGTGCTACAACGGGTAAAGATCACACTGCCATTAAAATTGCCCCCCATTATGACCAACCCGTAGTGCAGGTACCTGATGCTTCTCTT
>NZEN01000006.1 GCA_002689665.1 Opitutia bacterium
CTTCTCATTGGAGGTGCTACAACGGGTAAAGATCACACTGCCATTAAAATTGCCCCCCATTATGACCAACCCGTAGTGCAGGTACCTGATGCTTCTCTTGTAGTCAATGTTTGCAATGACCTGACTCAAGAAGACAAAAAAGAAATATTTATTAATGAACTTCTGAACAAACAGGAAGACATCCGTATTCGCCATGCACAAAAAGGAGAACGAAAACTGGTCTCCCTCGCTGATTCGAGAACTAAAGGAGTAAAGATTGATTGGGAAAAGGAAAACATCGAAACCCCTTTCCCTGAAAAACTTGGAGTCCATCAATTTAAATCTGACCTAAAGGAAGTGCTTGAATACTTCGACTGGTCGCCTTTCTTTTGGTCATGGGAACTGAAAGGGAAATATCCGGATATCCTCAAAAGGGAAAAAGTTGGGGAAGAGGCCCAAAAATTATTTGATTATGCTCAGGAACTATTGGACAGAATCATAAGAGAAGAATCCTTCTGCTGCGAGGCGGTGGTTGGTTTATGGCCTGCACATTCTGAATTAGATGATGTGCATGTCTTTGAAGATCTCGATAAAACACAAAAGCTAGGCACTTTTCATTTTCTGAGAAGACAACAATCCATTCCAAACCAACCGCATTTCTGTCTATCGGATTATGTTGCTCCCATTGAGTCCGGGAAAACTGATTTCTTAGGAGCTTTTGCCGTTTGTGCCGGTGATGGTGTCGAAAAACTTGCTGAAGAGTTTGAAAAGGATAATGACGATTATTCCTCAATCATGGTAAAAGCTTTGGGTGATCGCTTTGCAGAGGCTATGGCTGAGTTAGCCCATAAGAAGATTAGGGAATGGTGGAAGTTTGGCATGTCTGAAAACCTCGAAAACCAAGAACTGATCGGGGAGAAATATCAAGGGATCAGACCTGCCAGCGGCTATCCAAGTCAACCTGACCATACTGAGAAAGATACGATTTGGGATCTCATGTCCGTGCAGGAAAGAATCGGACTTGAACTAACCGAATCCCGTGCAATGAACCCTGGTTGCTCGGTTTCCGGGTTATATTTCTCCAATCCTAATGCCCGTTATTTCAATGTAGGAAGCTTAGGCCGTGATCAAGTCGAGGATTATGCCCGCAGAAAAGAATGGCCTATTGAAAAAGCTATTAAGTGGCTTAGACCCAATCTCGGCTTTGACGCCTAGAGCAATTTTCTTTGGCGTTGCAGGATCATCCCTGCGAAAGTAAAATTATCCGTATGAAGGAATTGTCACCCTTAGAGGAAATCCGCCATTCAACCGCTCACGTTTTAGCCACGGCTGTAGTACGTTTGTACCCTGATACCAAGTTAGACATTGGGCCACCTACCGATAAAGGTTTTTATTACGATTTTGACTCTGAAGTATCCTTCACTCCAGAAATCCTGGAAGAAATCGAAGTGGAAATGGCTAAAGTCATCAAAGAAAATCAAAAGTTTGAAAGACTGGAAGTATCCCGCGAAGAAGCCAAGGAAATCATCCGAGATATGAACCAAGAACAATACAAACTTGGACGACTTGATGACATTCCGGAAGGAGAAACTATTTCCTTTTACCGAAATGGCGAATTTATGGATTTATGTGCAGGATCGCATGTTTCGTATACGAAAAAAATCAAAGCATTTAAATTGCTGCAAACTGCGGGTTCTTATCATCGTGGAGATGCTTCCAATAAACAATTGCAAAGAATTTATGGTACTGCGTTTGCAACCAAAGATGAACTTGCAAGCTATCTTAAACAAATCGAAGAAGCTAAAAAAAGAGACCATCGAACCCTAGGAAAAGACTTGGGACTTTTTCATATCGATGAAATGGTGGGGCAGGGTTTGGTTCTCTGGAAACCAAATGGAGCGATCATTCGCCAAGAACTTGAAAAGTTTATTACTTCAGAGCTTACCAAGCAAGGATACTCTCAAGTTTACACACCTCACATCGGAAAGCTCGACCTTTTTCGGACCTCAGGACACTTCCCCTATTACCAAGAATCTCAATACCCTCCAATTATACAACGTGATTGCTTATCAGATTTGGCGGAAGGAGGCTTCTCTAGCGATGAGCTTGAAAACAAATTGGATAAGGGTGAACTAGATGGCCATTTGCTGCGGCCGATGAATTGCCCCATGCACATAAGTATCTATAAATCCGAGAAAAGATCTTATCGTGAGCTACCAATTAGATTGGCAGAGTTCGGAACAGTTTATCGCTGGGAACAATCCGGAGAACTTAACGGTATGACTCGAGTTCGTGGCTTCACCCAAGATGACGCACATCTATTCTTACGCGAAGATCAACTACAAGATGAAATCCAAGGATGTCTGGGCTTAGTAAAGTTAGTTTTTTCCGTACTTGGGATGAACGAATATAGAGTAAGAGTTAGTCTTCGCGATCCTGACTCTGACAAATATGTCGGAGACGCCGATGGTTGGAACAAAGCAGAAGCTGCACTAAAGCAAGCTGTAAGAACTCTAGATGTGGATTACGAAGAGGAATTAGGTGAGGCTGCCTTCTACGGACCCAAAATTGATTTTGTAGTAAAGGATGTGATTGGTCGAGAGTGGCAGCTTGGAACAGTTCAAGTTGATTACAATCTGCCCGAAAGATTTGATATCTCTTATGTCGGTGCTGATAATAAAGATCATCGACCAGTCATGATACACAGGGCACCATTTGGTTCGATGGAAAGATTTTGTGGATTATTGATAGAACATTTTGCAGGAAATTTCCCCACTTGGCTAGCTCCCGAACAGGTAAGAATCTTGCCCATGAATGATGATTTAGTAACCTCTGCCGAACAATGTGCCAAGGAATTCTTAAATGTGGGCATCCGCACAGGGATTGATCGTCAGGCAGCAAAGCTAGGTGCAAAAATTCGCAAAGCTGAGAACGAAAAAATCCCTCACATGATCATTCTTGGTAAGAGAGAAGCTGAAGAAGGCAAAGTCACTATCCGTTCAAGAAACAACCCTGAACTGGACGGAACTTGCGATCTGGAAGCTTGCATCGAGCAAATCTCGACAGAAGTCAGAACCAAGGCTCTGCCAAAAAAACGTACCTCTGACAACTCGGAGTAAACTTCTTTTTGAAGCAAATTCAATGTGACGGTTTTGCCCATGTGCAGGAATCCCAATAGGAATGTAGGTGTGTCAGGTTCATCACCAAATATATTTTCTCAATCCATTAGATTACCTATCATTATGGCAATCTCAGTTTATCGCTGGTTCTCACCCGTCAAACAACTAATTCTCGGTCCTTACGCCAGGTGTAGGTTCTACCCGACATGCTCAGAATATAGTTTGGATTGCTTTCAACACCTACCGCTTCACCAAGCCATCGCCAAATCACTTTCAAGGATAGCGAGATGCAACCCAATGCATCCCGGCGGTTATGACCCTCTTTTTCCCGATAAAAATGTCGAGGAATCTTCCGAAGCATCAAAATGAGCTTAAAATCGCCCGTTTTGCCTCCTTCTTTCTGTGATGAATCAACGGACCTGTATCATTATGTTGAAGAATTAATTTCACGGTCTCAAAGAGAAAACAATCAGCATTTCCTCTCTGTTACGATTGAAACTGACTACTCGGACCCTCTTGCAGTTTTAGAAACCATTCACCAAAAAGGTGTCCCTACCTGTTACTTAGAAAAGCCCGGAAATGAATTCTCTATTGCTGCAGGAGAATATTTAAGCGTCTCCCGCTTTTCAGGATCACAAAGATTTCAGAAAGCACAGAAATGGGCAGATGACATCTTTAGTAAAACAGTCGTGGCAGGGGACCATAAAATTGCCGGAACTGGTCCCACTCTCTTTTTGTCAGCAACTTTTGAAAACGATTACGACGACCCAAGCCTGCCTCCACCTTTGGAAATCTTCTTACCCAAGTGGCAAGTACTTCGAAAAGAGGGCTATAACTTTCTTATTTGCAATGTAGAAATAACCCCCGAATCGTCCTCGGAAAATATCATCAATGAGTTTAAAGCTCATATTTCCAAAATAAAAGGAGTACGCTTCAACAGTCGTACCGCCAGTGATCCCAAAAAGGTTAAAGTTGGCTCTCCTGTAGAAAATTATGACTACGAAAAGGCAGTTGGAAAAGCATTGACTGAAATAAAGAAACAAAAGTTATCCAAAGTAGTCTTATCAAGACAACTCACTTTCAGCACAGATTCCCCCCTCCCCCCCTTCTCCATTGCTCATTTCCTTCGTGAAAAATTCTCCGACTGTCATACATTTTGCATATCTCAGCCCGGTCATGGACTAATGGTCGGTGCAACTCCCGAAACTTTACTACGATCAACAGGAAACTCTTTTGAAACGGAAGCATTGGCTGGTTCTGCCCCCCGGGGGATGTCTGCAGGAAAAGATGCGCACTGGGGGAAAACGCTTCTTGGTAGGGAAAAAGAAATTCTCGAACACAAGTTGGTGATCCAAAGTATTCTGAGACGACTTTCTTCCATTGGTATTGAGAATTGCAAGGAAGGGAAACCCAGAGTTCTTAGGCTTGCGAATCTTCAGCATGCTAAGACTCCTTTGACAGCAAAACCTGTGAATGGCATTCATCCATTTGAAGTGCTTTCGGCTCTGCATCCGACACCGGCTATGGGCGGATCACCTCGTGAAGTTGCACTTCCTCTCGTCAGTAAACTTGAACAAAAACCACGCACCTGGTACTCCGGCGTAACTGGATGGATCGATAACCGGGGCAGAGGCGAATTCGTTGTTCCCATTCGTTGCGGAAAAATTCTTCACGACAAACTTACTCTCTATGCTGGTGCAGGTTTAGTAGACGGTTCCAATCCGGCTCAGGAAAAAAAGGAGACAGATTGGAAATTACAAGCAATGCTTGAAGTTATTACGGGAAGAACTACGCTTCCCGAATCGTGAATAAAAAGACTGACGAAATAGCCCACGCTAACCTCCTCTGTGGTGCTTATTTTGCCCAAGGTCTCTCTAACCTAGGACTCAAAACGATCTATTTCTCTCCTGGCTCCCGCTCCACCCCTCTAATTATTGGAATCGAAAGATGTTCGAATATCCAGTTAATACCCGTCCTCGACGAAAGGAGTGCTGGCTTCATCGCATTAGGCCAAAGTAAACAGCAGAATGAGCCAATTGGGCTCATTTGTACCTCAGGTTCAGCTCTCACTCACTGGTTTCCTGCCATCACGGAAGCATCCCATGCAGGAACGCCACTTCTTCTTTTCTCCGCGGACCGCCCACCCGAATTGCAAAACTGTGGAGCTGGCCAAACCATTTACCAGGAAAATATTTTTGGAAGTTTCGTTCGACAATTTCATCAATTGGATGTTCCGCAATCGAGTGAAGCGTTCAAAAAACACATTACCACCGCTCTTCATACTGCTTTTCTCGAAGCAACTGGACTAAATCCAGGGCCCGTTCATTTAAATTTCCCATTCCGAGAACCATTCCTGCCCGCTTCTACCGTTAGCATAGATAAGGAACTCAAGGATCCCAGTATTCCATCCATAGAAATCAGTTATCCTGATTCAACCATCGATATTTCCGGGCAAATCTCCAGTGCTACAAGACCCCTCATTATTGCCGGGCAAGATGTGTCAAAAAAAGACATTGAACCTTGGCTTGAGAATCCATTGATACCGGTACTTTGCGACTCACTTTCCTCCACCCGTCAGAGCGATTCAAACAACACAATCTTGCGATATGAAAATCTTTTACGAGATCCTCAATTTGTTGAAAATTGTAAGCCTGATCTGATAATCACACTGGGTCCGCTGCCTACATCCAAGACACTTCGTATCTGGATCCAAGGCTTGTCCGCTCTAAGAATTGTAATTGAACCAAGAGGAATCAATGTCGACCCGATTCAGTCGGAAAGTAAACATTTTCAATTTGGTTTCGATCAGTTGGAGCAAATTAGTGTACCGCCCCCCGAACAAGGATGGACCGAATACTGGACTGAAGGAGAAAGAGAGGTTCAAGCTAAATTAGACCGGGCATTTGAAGAGGAACTCCCAGCATTTGAGGGCAAACTTGCCTACCTTCTTTCCCTTCACTTGCCGAACGATGCCAACCTATTTGTTGCAAACAGTATGCCGATCCGTGACCTTGAGTGGTTTTGGAAAAAAAGCACTTCATCACGCCGACTTTTCGGGAACCGTGGAGTAAATGGAATTGACGGAACATTGGGTACAGCTTTGGGCATGGCCCAAGAGACTTCGGTACCAAATTTTCTACTTACAGGTGAACTTGCCTTCCTCCACGACTCGAATGCACTTCTGTTTGCTAATCAATTCAAGGGAAACTTAACTGTTTTCGTCGTCAATAATGATGGTGGGGGCATTTTCGAAAACTTACCAATTGCAAAAGAGCCCGAGTTTGAAAAATGCTTCGCCACTCCACAAAGCTTTGAGCTATCAAGCCTTTGCGAAGCATTCCATGTAGATTATTCTCTGCTATCCTCATGGTCTCAAATCATTGAAAAACTAATAAAACCTCGGGATCGCGGCATTGAAGTTATTGAAATTCGAACAAATCGAAAACAAGACCGACTAACTCGAAGTAAACTTCTAGCCATAACTCCATGGAAGGATGCCTGAATTAGCTGAAGTTGCCTATGCCTGTCGGCAGTGGAACCCCGGTATTGGAAAGTTTGTTAAAGAGGTCTACACCAATCCTAATTCCCGCGTCTTTCGCGATCTTTCCAGAGAACAAGTAATGAGCGAACTAAGTGGGGCGAAGCTTACTTCTTCGGCGACTCATGGAAAACAAATGCTATTTAAGTTCAGTGGCAACCGATGGCTTGGTCTTCATTTGGGCATGACCGGCAGCCTTCACATAGAAAACTCTTCCTACAAGCATTGTAAGCAAGATGCATTAATTCTTCTTCAATCGAAACAAACACTCATCTTTCGGGATCCAAGACAATTTGGTCGCCTCCGTTTGCATACTGGAAAAGAAGCTCCAAGTTGGTGGAGTGAATTACCACTCTCCATGCTTGATTCAGAGTTTCAATCGGAAATTCTCGATGATGCAATGAAACGCCATTCAAAAAGACCAGTTAAAGCTCTGTTACTCGACCAAAGATACTTTCAAGGCATGGGGAATTGGATGGCCGATGAAGTTTTATGGCGAGCTCATATCCACCCTGCACAAAGATGTGCAGGAATAAGCTCTGCCGTACGCAAAAAGTTATTTACGCAAATTAAATTCGTAGCGAATGGAGCCATGAATTCAGTTGGTAAACATGGTGGCGACCCACCCAAAGGGTGGCTATTTCATGTAAGATGGAAAAATGGTGGTTTTTGCCCCAAGACCAATGTGCCCTTGATTAGAGAAGAAATCGGAGGCAGGACCAGTTGCTGGTCTCCTGGTTTGCAAAAGCTCTAGGGTGACCTATGGGATTGAAAGCAATGTTTTGGCTTTATTTATGTCTTTTCCAATTTGTCCAGTCAGTTCCTCCACTGAACTGAATTTCGATTCAGATCGGATGAAGAATTCCAAAGACATTTCAACTTCTGCATCGTAGCCCCAATCTCTCTCGTCGAGATCTTTCAAGATATGAATCTCTAATTTGGGTAAATCTGCTCCATCCTCGACAGTGGGACGCATTCCGTAATTGGCAATAGCAGGAAGAACCACACCTTTATTCAAATTCTTAACCTGACCGGCATAAACCCCATAAGCAGGACGAGCTTCAGGACTCCAATCTAAATTCATTGTGGGAAAGCCAATCGAACGCCCCATTTTCTTCCCGGGAAAAACTGAACCATAAATACGATAATTTCTACCCAGCATCTGATTAACATTTTCAATCTTACCAGCAATCAAAGCCTCCCTTATTCGAGAACTACTTACCGCAACCTCTCCCATATTTTTGGAATTNACTACTTGGACATNCATACCCATTTTTTCACCCACCTCTTGAAGAAAGGATGAATCNCCTTCCCTACCCTTTCCAAACCTGAAATTCTGGCCGACGCTTAAACCTTCCACCGAAGGAATTCTTTCTTTCAAAAAAACGCCAAAATCACTTGAAGAAACATGAGCAAGCTCATCATCGAAATCTCTTAAAATCACATGATCCATTCCATATGAATGCAGCATTCTCGCTTTTTGCTCTGCATTCATTAGGAGAGGAGGCGCACTTTCTGGTCGCAAGAAGCTTGCCGGATGCAGAGGAAAGGTAAAGGCAACGGATACCCCATTAATGTCGCGGGCGTGAACTTGCGAAGCAGTCAAGACTTGTTGATGGCCAAGATGCACACCATCAAACATCCCCAGAGCCAAGTTTACAGGCCTGGTAAACTTTTCCCCAAATTGCTCAATGGAGGAAAAAATCCCCATAGACTAGAGGACATGAGCCGGTACGGCTTCACGAACTGGAATTAACAAGGATTGAAACTCTCCAGTGCCCATNGTCTCTATCTCNTCNAGAGTAGGAACCCCTTCGATTGAAAAATNATTGATTTTAGTCCTGCGTAACGANGTAAGATGCCCTCCGCAGTCCAACTTTTGCCCNAAATCATGGAAAACGGTACGAACATAGGTCCCTTTGCTGCAATCCATGAAAAATCTTCCTTCAGGAGAATCCCATCGCTGTAGGGACAATTCGTTAATTCTGATAACGCGAGGCTCTCGTTCCACGGTTTTCCCCTTTCGGGCCATTTTATAAAGAGGGACTCCGTTGATTTTTTTTGCGGAAAACATCGGTGGAGTCTGATACTGGTCGCCCAGAAATTCCTTCATCGCATCTCCAATAATTTCTTCTGATAAATTCTCGGGTAAATCTTTTGTCTCCACTACTTCTCCGTCCGAGTCTTGACTGTCTGTTTCTACACCGAGTTTAAAGGTTCCTTCATAAGCTTTATCCAGGCTAATCAGAAATTGAGATACTTTTGTTGCTTTTCCAATCAGCATAATCATCAAACCGGTGGCTAATGGATCCAAAGTGCCCGCATGGCCTATCTTTTTCATCTTTAGCTTCCGGCGCAGTCTATCAACGATATCATGGGATGTGATACCTGATGGCTTGTCCACCAGAAGAATCCCCTCAAAACTTGGGTCTTGTAATCCCATCTAGAATCCTCCGTTTTGGGCTATTTTTAAATGCTCCCCAATGGAGTTAACCAAGTTGGGATAAAACTCATCAAAGGGAACATCGACATTAAACCCCGCGGCACAAGCATGGCCACCACCCGAAAACTGTTTAGCAAGCAGATCAACCCGGTATTTTTTATCCTTTGCACGAAAACTACCTTTTAATTTGCCATTTCGGTCCTCAACCAAAACTCCGATCTCCACTCCTTCCAGGGATCTGGCATAATCCACGAAATTCTCTGCGTCTTCCGGTTTGGTCCCAGTTTCTTGATAAAAATCTCCCCGAATACTTCCGATACAAACGCTGTCGTTGAATTCCATTCGAAAACTGGCAAGAAACTTTTGCAAAAGTTGAATCCTGCCGGGCTTCTCCCTTTCATATAACTCGTGGGCCACTGTAGATGGGTTACAACCCGATTCACAAAGTTTTCGACAAACCTCAAAAACGGCCGCATTCGTGCCAGAGTAGCAAAATTGGCCCGTATCAGTACAAATCCCTAAGTATAGAGCATCCGCAGTCGTTTGATCGACCTCAAGACCCGAATCAAAAAAGAATTTCGCTAAAATTTCACCCGTTGCTGATGCATCGGATAACACGAAGTTATGTTCTGCGAATTTAGTGTTAGAGACATGATGATCCACATTAAGAAAAACAGAAGGAAAGCGTTTTCTCAACTCATCACCCACCCGTGCATGATCGGCACAGTCAACCGTCACAATCTTATAATCTCCTGCCTCTATCCCTTGAGGATCTGTAAAGGGTGTGTCGCCCACAAATTTTTGAAGCGTGCGGGGTACAGGATCATTATTGACTGCAATTGCATTGATTCCCATTGCTCGCAAAATCCGAGTCAGAGCCACTTGGGACCCAATGCAATCGCCATCAGGCCGTCGATGGCCGAGCACAAGAACGGATAATCCTTCCAACTGCCTAATAAGTTCGGCAAAAGAAGCGGATTCAGAAAGAAAATTTGTCATAAGAAAGAAAAGGAACTAGTGATACATTGAAACTATCAGAAGCAGAGAAAAAGGAAAAGCTTTGATCTAATAAGCTCAGGAGGAGAGTACGAAACCTTCTTCGTCAAAGCCGCTGATCTTAACCTCATCCTCATTTGGTAATCCCACAACATAGCAAGCCCCTTCTTTTTCAAAAGTACTGAATCCAACCAGCAATCGCCCCTCCGTATTTTCTTTATAAACTTTCTGCTTACTTTCATTTTGTTCAGGTAAAGTAAGTGAATCACTCAAGGCATTCAATGTAACGACGCCACCTTTCTTCGTTGCAAGGCCCGAAAGGGTTATGATTGGTGAGGAAACCGGGGCCGTTTTCGAGACTAGCAGGTAAGAATCGCCCTGATCATAAACGGACCTCCCCCACAGTATTCCTGCCCACGGTAAAAATTGCTTAAGCCAGATCTCGTCAGCCTTCATAACTTTTATTTTCTGATAATCCCAGAAATGAGTTTCCTGTAATCTCATCCAATTACTTAAAACTACATTTTGTTTTATCTGGTTCCCCTCGATGACGCCCCTGATATCCTCTATCCAACTTTTTAAATAAACAGGGTACTCTTCGCCAGTCCCGCGGACCATCCTAACGAAATCCGTGTGGAGAATTTGTGTCCCGTCTTCTGTCTGGAAAAACAGGCCGTCTCTTCTTTTAAAAATTTGTTTATTCAGCAGATCTTTCAAAAGAAGTTTTTTCTTCAGTCGTTCAGTAAAAGAAAGGCGGCCAAGTTCCATAACTGCATTTTGACATGCAACCTGAGAAATTGCCCCCGGAGTAAATGGCTGCCCCACCCTTACCGTTACGCAATACGGAAATGAAATAGGCATTTTTTTAAAAAAGCATCCTTGGCTCATACTGAAAATCGAGCCCCAAACCCCGTCTAAATGGACGGGAATCACCGGTACATCCGATTTTTGGGCTAAAAGAATGGGGCCACGCATAAATGGGAGAACCAACCCAGTTCGAGAGATTCCGCCTTCAGCAAAAACACAGAGAGGGAGTCCCTCCTTAAGCCTTTTTACCGATTCTTTAATACTGCTGAGAGATTTTTCAGGTGATACCGTTAAGGTTTGAGTTAATCGGAAAACAAATCTTAAAAGGTAGGAACTCGCCAAACCTGAGTAAGCCAAATAGCGGATTTTTCGAGGAAAAGCCGCTCCGATAAAAACAGGATCGGCGTAGGATAGGTGGTTACAGACAAGCAAACAGCCTCCTTCTTTTGGGAAATTCTCCATCCCAAGAATATTAATTCTGTAAAAAACACGCAGAAACATGTGAAACCATGCCCGGAAAAAATCTTCCAATGTACTCCATAGAGTCACTAGTCCAATTACCATNGCTGGTATCAAAATAACCAGGAGCTCCACCTTGCCACTCAACCCAAGTATATTTGATAGATACGCATGTAAAAGAATCATTAAAATACCAACAAGCTGAGTCAGCAGATTGGAAGCAGCCAAGACTCGACCTCTTTCATTCTCCTGAGCTCGGTCCTGAATGTAACCGTTCAGTGGAACGAAGAAAAGTGCACCAAAAAAACCAAGACCCAGACATAAACCATTAAAGACTTGGGATAAAGGGTCAGATAAACAGAATCCCATAAATACTAACGGCATACCTAAAGCACCTATAGCAGAGAGTCCGATCTCGATTCGGCCACGATTCAAATAAGCAACAAAAATACTTCCCACCATGATTCCGACTCCTAACAATAAGAACCAGAAACCGTAAAGAGTACCCATACCCACTTTCCCCGCTACCACCTCCCCTGAGATTTTAACAAGTACGAGATAAAAAAATCCACCAACCCCCCAAAACCATGCATCTCCTAGAGCTGCATACCTTAATTCTTTCCTCATCAATAAGTAAAACAGGTCACGAAAATGATTTATTATAACTGATGGTCTGAATGGTTTACTCCCAGAGACTCCTGTCTCAGGAATAGGCCATGCAATAAGCCAAGAGAAAAAAGCCAGCAAAGAAATGAAACCACATACGAACAGGGCGGCAGTCCATCCTCCCCGGGACTCAACAATCTGATCAAAAACTACAGCTCCTGCAAAAGCTCCCCCTAGTATACCGACCATCGCCAGCATTTCCATAAAACCTACGGCTTTGGCGAGTCTCTGTGTTCCGATCAGCTCTTTGAGAATTCCTTTTTTTGCAGGAGAAAAAAAAGCTGACTGAACCGACAGAATAAAAAAACCAGCCAATGAAAATTCAAGACTTTGATTGTATAAAGCGAGCCCCAGAATCCCTAATCCAAACAACTGACCTAGCAAGGCACTGACGATGACTTTTTTTTTGGAAAAACGATCCGTGACCCAACCGGCAACTGGAGCAAAAAGAACAAAAGGAATAATCAAAAGAATCGACACCTGCTGATTAACACTGTCCATACTGGTCTTACCGAATTGTACCGCTGCCATCAGCGGCAGCATCGCCTTCATTGCATTATCATTAAAGGCTCCAATGGTTTGCGAAATCATTAGCGGCCAAACAACCCTGAATGGCCGATCTTTCGAATCTGCACTCACTTTTCTGACCTTTTTCTTTCTTTCACTAAATGCATTTCATACCGCATTTTCCAATTGCCAAGGTAAATTTAATGATGAACAAAATATCTCATGCTCAAAAACATGATTAAAATTCATCTGTCTCTCTTTGCTCTAGTCTTTGCCCTAGAGTCAAAACCATTGAATGTACTTTTTATCTTTACTGATGATCATGCCTATCAGGCTATTTCCGCCTATGGGTCGAATCGGAACAAGACTCCTAATATTGACCGCATTGCCAAAGATGGAATGCTTTTTAATCGTGCCTTTGTTACCAACTCGATCTGTGCTCCCAGTCGTGCTGTCATTCTCACAGGGAAACATAGCCATCTGAACGGACAGCTTACGAACGGCCAGAGATTTGATGGCGAACAGCAAACTTTTCCCAAGCTTTTACAAAATAAAGGCTATCAAACTGCAATGATTGGAAAGTGGCATTTAAAAAGCGATCCGACAGGCTTCGATTTTTGGCAAGTATTGCAAGGCCAGGGACCGTACTACAATCCGCCGATGAACACAGCACAAGGAGTCAAAAAGATTACTGGTTACACCACCGATGTCATTACCGATGTCACCCTCGAATGGCTTAAAAACGGTAGGGATAAAAACAAACCCTTTTTCGTAATGAGCCAGCACAAGGCACCTCACCGAAACTGGCAACCGGGCCCCAAATATTTAACAAAATATGATGATGTCGAAATCCCAGAACCCACGACCCTACGGGATAATTACAAAAACCGACTGGAACCTGCCTCGACTCAGGCAATGACCATTGATCAGCATCTATCCGCAAGCGATCTAAAACTTAAAGCACCCGGTAATCTCACACCAGAACAGAAAACCAAGTGGGACGCGGCTTACAGGCCCAAGAATGAAGCTCTCGAAGAAGCCAATCTCGAAGGTGATGATTTATTCAAATGGAAATACCAGAGGTATGTGAAGGATTATCTTCGTTGCATTGACTCCGTAGATGAGAACATAGGACGCTTGCTTGATTACCTGGATGAAACCGGTTTGGCAGAGAATACCGTGGTGATTTACTCCTCTGACCAAGGATGGTATCTTGGAGAGCATGGATGGTATGATAAACGATGGATGTATGAAGAATCATTCCGTACTCCTCTTATTGTGCGTTGGCCTGGAGTAACCCAAGCTGGAAGTAAAAATGCTGATCTTGTCCAGAATCTCGATTACGCACAGACATTCCTCGATATTTGCGGAGTGAAGTCCCCCAAGGATATGCAGGGAGCCTCAATTGTGCCCCTACTGAAAGGTAAAAAACCAAAGGATTGGAGAAAATCTCTATATTATCAGTATTATGAGTACCCCGGTGCCCATAGCGTTCGGAGACATTATGGGGTAAGAACCGATCGTTATAAACTCATACATTTTTACATGCTCGATGGATGGGAACTCTACGACCTTAAGAAAGACCCAAATGAACTGAATTCACTCTACGGTAAAAAAGGATACGAAAAGATTACTTCCGAACTTAAAGATGAGTTAACCCGACTTCGAAAACTCTATCAAGTTCCTGAGGACACCCGTCCTCTGGTTCGTGCTCCACGCGAACCAAGAAAAAAGAAAAAGGGGTAAAAAGCTTCTTCTACTTTATACGATCGATTGCCAAGGCCAGAGAAAAATCTTTCTCGGTTACTTTTCCACCAGCATCATGGGTGTTTAAGGATAGACTTACTCGGTTGTAACAGTTTGATATTTCTGGGTGATGATCCATGCCTTCCGCCTCGTAAGAAATTCTTACTAGAAAAGTCATAGCATCCCGAAAGTTTGAAAATTCAAATTTTTTCTTCAGGCAGTTATTTTCCCAAGTCCAACCATTCAATTCCTTAATTTTTTCTGATATTTTTTCTTCGGAAAGTGGAATCATCATACTTCTCTCAATTAGTTGTTGCTTTCCTCGTTGTCAATTCGTCCGTAACCCGTTGAGATAAAAGGAGTGGTCGAAGAACATTTTACAGAAGAAGAAAAAAACAAGCTACCCAAGCATGTGGCTATCATCATGGACGGAAACGGACGATGGGCAAAATCGAGGAAAAGACCTCGTTTATTTGGCCACCGCAATGGGGTAGAGAATGTCCGCAGTGTCGTCAACACAGCCCGCGAAATCGGTGTACCCTATGTCACGCTCTATGCATTTAGTGCCGAAAACCAGAACCGGCCCGAGGAAGAAAAATCCGGTCTCATGAGGCTGCTGGAAGAATTCCTCAAGAGAGAGCTTAATGCCATGCTACGCGACGGGATTCGCCTTCGGGCTATCGGAGACCTCGATGGCTTACCGGAATTTGCTAATAGAATTGTCAGGGAAACAATAGAGAAAACCAAACATAATTCTGATTGGAACCTGACCCTTGCTCTCAACTATGGCAGTAGGCAGGAAGTACTCGACGCCATCCATGCTTACTCTCAATCTGACCAAAATATCGGACAAAAGCCTGAATGGGATGACTTCTCCCAACATCTTCAAACCCGGGACCTGCCTGACCCAGATCTGATCATCCGTACATCCGGCGAATTTAGGCTTAGTAATTTCCTCCTTCTACAAGCCGCATACTCGGAAATTTATGTCTCTCCCCTCCACTGGCCTGACTTTGACCGGACCGCATTTATTGGAGCTCTGAGAGATTATGTTTCCAGAGAGCGACGCTTCGGAAAAACCAGCGAACAACTTTTCAGCCTTCAATCAAGCTAACAAGCTTCTCTTGCCCAAGCTATTATGATCATTCGTACCATATCCTCACTCTTCCTCTGGAGCTCCATCGCAGGCATTGTTTACGCAATGGACGAAATTGGGGCGATGTGGATTCTCAACCTGTGTGCAACGCTCACCCTTTTTGAAATTTACACCATTCTCGGCCGACTCGGCTTTGCAGCCAATCGTCTTTCCGGTCTGCTCACTGGTGGATGCATGATCCCCATATCCTATTACTTTCCTGAGTATGGAATTGATGTTCTCGCTGTAGGAGCTCTTTTTACCTCTTCAGCCTGTGTTCTTTTCCCCCAGGATCAGCGGGGTATGTATATTAAACGCTTAATGCCCACTTTCTTCGGACTTCTCTATGTTCCTTTCCTGCTTCACTATTTTGTAAGGATTTTGGAAACCGATCCTGAAAGCACCAAGGCCGTAAGCATGAGTTTCGGTCTATTCTTCTGCCTATGGATTGTAATCGTAGCGAAATTCAGTGACATGGGAGCCCTGCTTGTTGGAAAAGCAATAGGCCGCACGAAAATGGCTCCATCCATCAGCCCCGGAAAAACAATCGAAGGCTTGCTCGGTGGCTTTCTTGCCTCCGCCGGCATTGGAGCGCTCATCCCTTGGTTAATTTCGGAGTATGCAGGTAACCTCACCGATCTATCCGTCTGCTCATTCACTCCAATGGAAGGTGGTTTGTGGGGATTACTAATAGCATTGGCCGCGGTGATTGGCGATTTAATTGCTTCCGTGCTTAAAAGACTAGCCGGTGTGAAAGACTCTGGTGGTGCGATACCCGGAATCGGAGGTCTGCTAGATCTTACAGATAGTCTTATTTTGGCCGCCCCTACCGGATACTTTATTTTGCAGATTATTAAACCGTGACCGAACCGAAAAAGATCGTTCTTCTGGGAGCGACCGGATCCATCGGTGAAAACACGCTTCAGGTAGTTCGCAAGCATCCCGACCGACTTCAATTAGTTGGGATTTCAGCTCATTCTAACGCAGAAAAACTTGCTCAAATCGCAACTGAATTCAATGTGCCCCATGCCTACCTACCAGAAGCTGCCGGCAAAGCAGAAAACTTTCCATCTGCAACCAAATTAGATCGTTCTACTAATGGACTTTTAAGTTTAGCATCCCTTGACAATGCCGACCTTGTGGTGATTGCCGTGGTTGGGGCCAGTGGATTGAGTCCCACCCTGGCTGCCCTTCAGGCAGGTAAGAATATCGTCTTGGCCAATAAGGAGTCTTTGGTGCTCGGAGGAGATTTGGTCATGCAAACCGCCAAAGAAAACCAGGTAAAGGTCTTACCCGCGGACAGTGAGCACAATGCCATTTTTCAATGTATTCAGGGTGAAAACCAGCGCGACATTGATTCAATCATTCTTACTGCCTCTGGAGGTCCGTTTCGGGAATTACCGATCAAAGAGCTTCAACATGTAACGATTGAGCAAGCCCTTGATCACCCAAATTGGTCGATGGGAAACAAGGTAACCATTGATTCCGCGACCATGGCCAACAAAGGGCTCGAACTTATTGAAGCACGCTGGCTCTTCGATCTGCCTCCAAGTAAATTGGAAGTCGTGATCCATCCGACCAGCATTGTTCACTCCATGGTTCGATTTATAGACGGCTGTTGCTTAGCACAGCTTTCTCCTCCCTCCATGACTTTTGCCCTGCAACATGCCCTTCTTTATCCTCAACGAGCAGAAGGTGTACATACATCCCTCGATTTCTCGAAACCTCTTGATTTACAATTTATACCGCCCTCTATTGATCGTTTTCCGTGCCTCCGCCTTGCGAAGGAAAGTCTCGAGCAAGGTGGTTCAGCCCCCCTTGTCTTCAACGCTGCGAATGAAATCGCAGTCGAAGCGTTTCTCCTGAATCGTATTGGCTTTCCGCAAATCTCTGACATTATTGACGAAACATTGTCTAGATATGCTCACCCATACAAAAATGACCTTCAAACCTTACTCTTTCTTGATTCCGAAGCCCGTCGCATCGCGACGGAAGTAATCGGTACACTCTCATGAGCATTCTTTACGATTTCGCTTTCATTTTTGTCGCCCTTTTTGCCTTAGGGTTCACGATTTTCATACACGAATTGGGTCATTTTCTTGCGGCCCGCCAACGGGGTTTGGTCATTCTGCGCTTTTCCATTGGTTTTGGGCCCAAGCTCTTCGGTTGGACCCGGAATGGAGTGGAATACCGTCTCTCCGCCATTCCATTCGGGGGATATGTCGCCCTGCCCCAACTGGTTGACATGGGACGCCTGGAAGGTCGGAGAGAAATTGATGAAAATTCCAACCACGAAGAAGATGGGAAAAATTTCAAATGGGATGATGTCGATACCGACGACGACGAGGATGAGGATGAAGATGAAAAAGAAGCAAAGCCAAAGCCTCTCCCCAAGATTTCCTACACCGATAAGATATTGGTTTCAGTCATGGGAGCCGTATTCAATATGCTTTTGGCTTTTGCCCTGTCATGCGTTCTCTACTTTTTTGGATATGATGTATCCGATGCCCAGTTGACCACTAAGGTAGGATATGTCGCCGATACTGTGGAACGTTGGAATCCTCTGGTCAGCGAAGGAGAAGAAGTCACGGGTCCGGCCAAAAAAGCCGGCTTATTAGCTGGCGACGAAATTATTCGGGTCGATGGCTCTCCAGTTGAAAACTTCATGGATATTCAAAACCGCATCGTTACTGGTAAGGAACAAACTGCCCAGGGAAGCAGGCTGGTTTACCTGACTATCATCCGAAATGGCCAAGAGAAGGAACTTGAAATCTATCCCGAAGTTTTCGGCCCAGAAGAAATGAGAATTATTGGAATTGGGCCTAAAGAAACCTTTTTCATAGGAGAATTATCTCCAGACATGCCCGCAGAAAAGATGGGCTTGGAAGTGGGCGATCAGCCGATTGCCATTGATGGCCAAACGATTCATTCCTTCTATCAGGTGGTGGATTACCTCAGCCAAACAGAAAACAATCAAACCATCGCCTTCACCGTTCGTAAAGGTGGCGAGCAAGGACCGGAAAAAACTTATGACATCGTTCCCGTTGAAAAAGAAATTGCAAGTGGCACTAGCATCATAAGTCGTAAATTAATTGGATTCACTCCAAGGCATAAAACCATCACAACCTACCCAAATCCGCTCACTCTGATTGTACGGCGTGTAAAGGACATGTATCTTACCCTCACCGGTCTGGTTAGCCCACAATCGGATGTGAAACTTCGAAATATGAGTGGTCCCGTGGGTATTGTTAATCACCTCAGTGTTTTTGCCAAAATTGGATTTAAAAAGCTTCTGTGGTTTGTGGTCTTCATTAATGTAAACCTCGCCATCCTCAACCTTCTGCCTATCCCTGTTTTGGACGGAGGTCACATGATGTTTGCCACCATTGAAAAAGTCAGGGGCAAACCTCTACCCATCGCATTTCTCGAGCGTGCTCAAATGCTCTTCGTCGTACTTCTCTTTTCTTTTATGCTGTATGTCACCTTTTTTGATGTGCAGCGAATCTTTCCCTAGGCAGGGTTGGGTATGGCGTCCACCTACTGCGCCTCGCGCTTTCAATCCATTCGCCGGGAATCCAGTGAAGTTTCAGTAGGGTCAGTCATTATTGGCGGTACCCGNCCGGTGCGGGTTCAGTCGATGACTACCACCAATACCCTCGATATTGAAGCCACCGCCCGCCAGACTATCGAACTAGCTGAAGCCGGTTGCGAAATCGTCCGCATCACCGCTCCCAATATCCGTGCAGCCGAAGCCCTTGCCCAGATTTCAAAAATTGTAAGAAAGGCAAAAGTGGATGTCCCCTTGGTTGCAGATATCCATTTCATGCCCAATGCGGCAATGGAAGCCGCCAAGCATGTCGAAAAAGTCAGGGTCAACCCTGGCAACTATGCAGACCGGAAAAAGTTTCAGGTACGCGAGTACAGCGACTCCCAATACGAAGAGGAACTGGATCGACTACACGAGGAATTTTCTCCCCTCGTCTTGCGATGCAAAGAACTCGGCCGTTCCATGCGTATTGGTACCAACCACGGCTCTCTTTCCGACCGGATCATGAACCGTTTTGGGGACACGCCTCGCGGAATGGCCGAATCAGCCCTGGAATTTATTCGGATTGCCGAATCCCATGGCTATAATGACATCATCCTTTCGATGAAATCGAGTAACCCCAAGGTTATGATTGAAGCATATCGCCTGGTGGTCTCTCTCATGAATGAGGAAAACATGAACTACCCTCTGCATCTGGGCGTGACTGAGGCAGGTGACGGGGAGGATGCTCGAATCAAAAGCGCAATTGGGATTGGATCGCTCTTGCTCGATGGATTGGGCGATACCATTCGGGTTTCCCTTACGGAAGATCCGGTTGCCGAAATCCCCGTAGCTCAGGATCTAGCAAAGCGGGCAGAGAAGTGGTGGTCTTCCCGGCCTAAATCTCCCATCCCAAATCTAGATGAAACGATTGATCCTTACATTTTCTCCCGACGAACCTGCCCTGAACTAAAATTGGGTCAGCCCCATCTTTCCATCGGAGATAAAAATCCTCCATCCGTTTTAGTCTCCACTCATTTTCCAACNAGAGATACGGCAGCGATTATTAAGGAAATCGCCCAGGTGCAGACTCAATCAAAGGATGCACCTGTCGAAGGACTGATTATCCGAGTCCGAACATCTTCTGAATTTCCGGAACTTCAAACCCTGGCTGAATCCTTAGTGGGTGCCATCTCCATTATTATTGTGGAGGACGAACGCGAATTGGATGATGAGCTACCTCGCGCCCAATCTGGATGCGTTCCTATTGCATGGCACCCGACTGCCGGGTTTGATGATGAAGCTACCCTGGCCCGATTTCTTGCTTTCTGCGACCAGGCAGGGCATCATCCGGTGATTTCTTTACCTGCCAAAGAACTGAGCGACGGCACAAGTTCCCTCCTTGCCTGTTCGCCCAAAGCACCAATTATCACTCTTTGTCCTTCACAGGATCATCATACCGTCGCCGGATACCGCTTTCTCGCAGCATTCCTGGCTAAGTCACAAATTCAACTACCTCTTTGGATTCGTAATCGTGAAAAAGACCGACTCTTTCCTGACGCCGATCTTTTTTCAGCCAGACTGCTGGATGCCTCCGTTTTATCTGGCTCCCTGCTTTGCGACGGGATTGGNGATTTGCTTTCGGTGGAAAATCTCGGCTCACTCGACCGTAATCGTGGCCTTGCCTACAATGTGCTTCAGGGTGCCCGTGCCCGAATCTCCAAAACTGAATTTGTGGCCTGTCCAAGTTGTGGCCGAACCCTGTTTGATTTACAAAGCACCACCAAAAAAGTCAAAGAAGCCACAGGTCATCTTAAGGGCGTTACCATTGCGGTGATGGGATGCATTGTCAATGGACCCGGCGAAATGGCTGATGCAGACTTTGGCTATGTCGGTTCCGGACCTGGGAAAATTGACCTCTATGTTGGAAAAAATCGTGTAAAATCAGCCATCCCAGAAAACGATGCGGTTGACCGATTGGTCGATCTCATACAAGAAGAAGGTAAATGGATCGATCCNTAAGCAACCAGACTCCCNACATCTCCCACGCTGATTCTTCCTTNCAGGAGAGAATTCTTGCCGGTCACGCCGCTGTTCTTGGACAGGTGGATTATTTTCGCACAAATTTTGGAAATGCAAGGAGCCGATGGAAAGGAGACGGCACCCGAGTCACAGAAGTCGATGAGACCATTTCCCGTGAACTNTTTGCTGAGCTAGCAAAATCTTTCCCTTCCGATGATTACTGTTCAGAAGAATCTGCCGAAACTCCAGAACCCCTTCCTTTACATGCTGAATTTGCCTGGGTACTTGATCCAGTAGACGGTACCAATAATTATGCTGTAGGTGTACCGGAGTGCGGAATTTCGCTGGGACTCCTGAGACATGGCATGCCAGTCTATGGATTTATTTATGATTATGGGCGGGATAATTTACTGCAGGGAGGCAAAGAGTTTGGGGCGATTGAAGGGACAAACCCCGTTCAAGCGAGCACTGAACTAGTAAATGAGAAGCTCACTTTTTGCATGCATTTCCCTATCCCCACAACCGAACTTGATGCTTTGCACGATGCATTACAAACTTGGCGCATCCGATGCCCCGGCTCTGCCGCTGTAGGCCTCTCCAATGTGGCTACCGGAAGATTGGATGGATGCCTGGAATATCGATCAAAGCCATGGGATTGTGCTGCAGGTTACCCTATCTGCGAAGGTGCCGGAGCCTCCTTTCATTTTCTCTACGAACCGGCCTTTCCNCTCAAGAGATTCAGCCCATCGATGGGATCCTGTCCATTCCGTGTAGGCTCAGACCTCTTTCACACCGAAGTTTGCCAGGCATTGGGAATCAAGTCCACCTGACTTGAATTCACCTTGACGATACCATCCCTGTTGGATTTATTAGAGGTTGGTTTTGCGGGCATAGTTTAGTGGTAAAACCCCAGCCTTCCAAGCTGGTGTCCTCGGTTCGATCCCGAGTGCCCGCACCATTCCTTAAACAAGCTTTTAAGTAATCATCCAAACACTAAGTTGGTATTTTTTTAACCACGAAGGAAGTGAATCGGTGAAGTTTTCACATCGTCATTGCGAGGAGGGAGCGGAGCGAGGGACGCGGCAATCCATCGTGTCTCGACATGAAACAGGGAGTCGTGCAAAGGTCGCATTCCCTAACCACCAAGCAGAACCAAATAGCGATATTGGTCACGGGCACCTTTATGGCAGAGCCTCCGTTGTCCCAAACCATAGATCGTTGGATGCGGTGTAGATCGCAAACATGAACTTGAGCTTTCCGTGATAGTTTACCCCATCGATCGATACCTTGCCCGCATAAAACACGGGTACCGAGCCATGGGCAAATCGTAAAAGGAAAGACAGACAAAGCTCGGATTGACCCGCGTACCCTCATTTATTATAAATTTAGGATCATTCGTTTATCTTTTGCTACAAAGACAGCACCTACTTTGCAGTTTTAAAATCTAATAATATGCACTAGAATCTTAGTGTGGATTGTTGGAAAACAAGTTTTGTATTGGGAACGCTGTTGTTTGTTAGTTCCTGTGGAATGATTACCAAACCAGTCAAATTAGCAACCGATCTGACCCTAAAGCCAGTCAAAGTCGTCTCGGATGCCACCATTGATGTCTTGGAAAAGCCTGCGAAAAAAGCGATACAATGGGTAAAACCAAAAAAACCTTTCCAACCATAAGACTTTCCCAAGGTTTACTGTCGGACAAGCAGGGGATTTGCTTTTTGTAATTTCAGGGTACGGAGTACTGTTTTTCCTTTCATTCGCAGGCTAATCCTGATCACGCGTAAACCATTGTCCTCAAGCGAAAGTTCAAACCGCATCCGATAATCCGGAAAGTCAAAGCTTGCCCATACCCCTTCGTCCTTCGTTTCACCGACTTTCTCTTTTTCCCAGTCCCCTTGT
>NZEN01000065.1 GCA_002689665.1 Opitutia bacterium
CACTGAAATGCTCAATCCCCCGAAGAATCCGAGTCAGAAGAAAGCTTTGCTGCGGTTCAAAGCCCAACCTCTTGATATGGGCATAAAATTCATTTAAATTATCTTCCCTAATATCCTGAGAAATGTCTTCAGGTAGAAGCTTAAATTGCATCACATTCTGCTGACTCTTGAGCTTCCTGTGTTTGAAAAAAAGTATAGCGAAGGACCAACAGGCCAAGTAGGTCAAGACATAGGGCACCCATCCACGCTCATAAAAATAATCATAAATGATCTGNGTACTATCAGATAAAAGAAATACAAAAAGGAAAAGGTANAAGACCACCTCAATACCCAATCCCACNAGTGCGGCAATTGCCATGGGNACGGANGTGGCAGACGCATTATCGAACTTNCCCATCTCATCGGAACTTCTTTGCATCCGGTTAACTTGTGCAGCCCGTACCTTGGCTTTGGCTGGTATTTTTGTCTTAACCTTAGGATTATTACTCATTTATGAAATTTATTCAATTTTTGCTCTCCATGACAAAGAAAATATGAGTTGATCGAAAACAGATAAATCTTTGTATAGAGATCATGGGAGTGACTTTAAACAAAGACGGGACACCAAGAAAAGTTGGTAGCGGCAAAACCAAAGGGGCTGGTTGCTATGAGAACATTTCTCTTCGCGATCTTCGCAAACTCGTGAATGAGAATGCTGAAGTTTCAGTTAGTCGCGTTTGGCTTCGTAATGCCCAAGCCGAAAAGAAGGCACGTTCCGTTCAATTTGACCTGCAACCTCCCAAGGTTAAGCCGGAATATGTTGAACCGATTTCTGCCCCTGCACCTCTAAAGAGAATCAAAAAAACTACCGAAAAAGAAGTCTCAACCGAAGCTTCCAAAGAGATTTTATCTGATGATAACGATGATTACGAGCCACCCCCTCTTTTTGCTTCTGACGCAGGGGTTCGTAATTACTAAGACAAAGGTTTAGAAAGGACTGGGAAGCGGTGCAAAGGGATCTGCCTCAGTGGCAGGCATTGATTCCACTTCACCTGCATCCGGTAAAGGAGCAAAAGGGTCACTCATTTCAGGAAGAGCACCCTCTACTGCGGGGACCGGAGCAAAAGGATCATCTGCAGGCGAATCTCCGACGAAAGGATCAGTTGTGCTTGCTTCGGGTTGTTCAACCATCACGGGTTCTTCACTCGGGCCGTTTCCGTCTTGATCAGTATCGATTCCTGAAATCCCAAGAACCGGAGGTCGTGCACTGGTATCCTCTTCCCTGACCACTTCAATCTCGGTCGAAGGGGCCGCTTCTAAATCTTCCACTTTCAAATTGCGAACCCACCAATCACGATAGACCAAATTTCCGTCCGCGGTGTATTCCTGAACGGCTCCCCATCGCGAACCACCCACTTTCGGAACAATAAGTCTCCTCTCCTCATCATAGTGGTGTCGGGCAAGCCATAGCTTTTCTACCATCGAGGGAGGATTAAGAATTAAACGCTGCTCTGCTGTAATTTCCTGTTTATAATTAGTTTTGGAACAGGATTGAAAAAATAAAACCAAAAAAAGTCCCAAAGCAAGCCCGGCAACTCTTGGAGATTTATAATTAATTTTCATGAATCAAATAACAAATCAACGCGTACTGGAAAGCAAGCGCAACTTATTGGAAGACATACTAAAACATTCGATCTCTCCAGTCATCCGATTGCAGCGATAAATCCATCTTTCATTCTCATCGCAAAGAAACTGGTATTTTAAATCCTGTTTATCTTTAAGAAAAGAAACCAATTCATTTTGCACAATTTGCTGAATTTGATCGGTATCCGCGGGATCAATCTTGGCAAGCCTTTCAGCAAGCTGCTCTTCAAGCATTCTCATTTGCTGCAAAATAAAAGCTTCCAATTCTTTTGATTCGAAAGCTGGTGCTAAGGTTTTCTGGGCAATTTCTGAGATCACGGGTAAAGCTTCTGTTGAATTTTTTTCTCCATCGGAATTCTTTTGCTTAGGAGCTAGCGGATTTATTTCGCAACTTGATAAAAAATAACACAGACAAACAAATAACGCCAAAGCATAAAATCTTCTTTTACTCCGAGGTAATCGCATAATAGACTTCCACCATCGCTCAAAAACAATTTTTCGTCAACTCCTCAGAAACGCTTTATAGATAGAAAACTCGTATCAATAAATCTAAAATGAATAATCAAATTGTCAGGTGGGGAATTATCGGTACCGGTCGAATTGCCAGAGCGTTTGCAGCGGGACTTCCATTTACCCGGAACGGTAAACTTTGTGCCACCGCTTCCAGAAATCTCGAAAACGCCCAAGCTTTTGCTCAGGAATGGAATATCCCCCATGCTTTTGGAAATTATGAGGCATTAGCCCAATCGGAAGAGGTGGATGCTGTTTATATAGCCACGCCCCACTCTTCCCATGCGGAAAACGCGATTCTGTGCATGAGAAATCAAAAAGCCGTACTGTGTGAAAAGCCGTTTGCGGTGAATGCCAAAGAAGTGGAAAGCATGNTAACGGTNTCAAGGGAACAGGATGTTCTGCTCATGGAAGGNATGTGGTCCCGGTTCCCNCCACTCATGGATAAGCTAAGGCTTTGGTTAAAAGNAGGGAAATTGGGCGGAATAAGAACCCTGCACGCAGACTTCGGGTTTTTACCGAAAATAAAAGATCCTGATGGAAGATTATTTAATCCCAAACTGGCTGGGGGTTCCTTGCTGGATTTGGGAATCTATCCAGTTTCTCTGGCTTCGATGGTTTTAGGTAAACCCTCTGCCCTGCAAACACTAGCAAATATGGGAGATACCGGAGTCGACGAACAAGCAGCGTGGATTTTCCGCTATCCCACAGGTGCTTTGGCTATGCTCCTCTCTTCCCTTGAGTGTGAAACCAGGCAGGAGGCTTTTCTTGCAGGAACTCTCGGAAATGTTCGTATCCACAAACAGTGTTGGAAGCCCCAGAAAATGACTTTTANTGAAACGAACGGTGACAAACATGAAACCGTAGAAATGCCTTTTGAAGGTAATGGTTTTAATTATGAAGCAGAATCTTTTGGCACTCTCTGGTTGGAAGGCAAAAAAGAGAGTCCAATTATGCCATTGAACGAAAGCTTGGAAATCATGAAACAGATGGATCAAATTCGCAAAGAATGGCCCTTAATCTACCCAATGGATTCTGAATAACCGTTTTTAAGGTCTCTCATACCAAAACCAACAGAGCTTACGAAAACGCACGGCAAAAGGGAAAAAAAAGAGCATAAGTAAGTAAAAAGTCATCTGCCAATTTCCATGCCAATCCAGTTTCCTGGAGGAGGTAATAACCGGAGGATCCGTTATAATAAAAAATTTTTGCCTGGATTTTCGCTTTAATCTCTTGAGGTTCCGTACAAAAACCAGTTCTTCACCCGCGTACATGGTCTCAGGAAAACCTCCGCATGAGACAAAATCTTCTTTTCGACAAAAAATGAAGCTTCCTGCCGCCAATCGAAAAGTCCTCGATAACCAATTCCACAAGGACGGAATAAATCTCCCGAGAAAAAGCTTGTTCTGATGACCATCAAACTCAACTAAGGCCCCGCCTCCAAAGAAATTATCCTCAATCAGGGCATTCATCGCCTGCTCGATGTGTCGAGTAAATATGATTGTATCTGCATCGACAAAAAAAAGAAAATCACCGCTAGCATAACGACCTCCAACATTTCTTGCTTTGGCAATTTGTCGAACCGGTTCATGTACCACAACTGCCCCCTTTTCTTTAGCAACCGCAGCGGTATTGTCTGTTGAATTATTATCAACCACGACAACCTCCCAGTTACTAATCAGGCCTATTTTTTTTATGGCAGTAGTTATTGCCTCTATTGTATGAGGGAGGAATTTCTCTTCGTTGTAAGAAGGAATGATAAAAGAACAATTCACCTTAAATTGTTCGGTAGCTCAGTTGCAAAAAGCCTTACTTATTAAATTTTTTCGCCCGGCGGCTCGCACCAAAAGAAAGTCCTGAAACCCATCCCTCCAAGCGAGCAGTGGGACGGCCTCCATATTGATCACAATCACCTTTGGCTGCCAAAGGTTTGGTTCCCTGTATATCAGCCGCGATTTGAGAAAGTGTTGGTACTTTCTCCCCACGATCTTTCATAGCTTGATGCAGAAATGCCAAGCGGTCGATTTCAAGCTGACGAGATAGATTGGAAAGGGTTTTCCTGAACTCAGCAACACCACCTGCCCCATTGGTCTCGGGAATATCATCTACTGTTGCTTTACTGCTAGATTCCGAAGGTGATTCTTCCGCAACAGAACCTTCTTCAACTGGAGCCAACTCTTCGGAAAGAGGTTCATCGGGGGCAATATTTTCTTCGATAGGGTTATCGACCACTTCTTCAGACGAGTCAAAGTCGTCCATGGAAAACATTTCTTCACTGCTATCAATATCACCTTCGTCATCAACCGCCGGGGGGATACCAACTTCCACCGCACCTTCGGGCTCACCAGACTCTGAATCAACGGTATTTTCTTCGTCGTCGATTAACTCAGACAATTCCTCATCTGAGGGCTGCTCTTCGGAGTCGCTCATTTAGAAATGGTATTGGGGTTGGGGTAAAACAAGTTAGTCATTTGTAGTATTCGAATCGCCCGTGCGAATCAAGAAAAGTTTTTGATCGGGCCGTATGGAAGAGGACGCTTTTTCGCGATAATCATGATCAAACTCAAGAAATGTAAGCTCTTTCTGAACTAAAGACGCTTTTAGATAAAAGTGCTGATCAGGTTCATTTTGTTCGTAAGCTAGATATTTAAATTCATCACGAAACCCAGACTTTATTCCATCTTCTATAAAAATTCCTGACCCTGATGGAGAAACGCTCAATACATCGATTTCTAATTCATCACCAAAATAATGATAAGGGGGTCTTTCAATTTCACTCAAAAGACTGTCCTTTTCTTCTTGGTAGGACCTTTGTGCAACTTCCCTGCGTGTTCGTAAAGCTGACAATTCGGCATCTAGTTGGTCTCGCATCGATTTGACTTTTTTGTTTTGCTCTTCGATTTCCTTTAATTCTGACCTAGCTTTCTCTACTTCCAATCGAATCGGGTCTCCCTGCTTTCTTTTTTCCGTAGTCCTTTCAGTCTGTTCGGCAAGCTCTTTGCGAACAGATTCTAATTCTTTAATTAATTTAGTTTTTCTTGCGGAAAGATCGCTCTCCTTAAGTAAGATAATTTCTGCTTCCTCTTTAAGTTTTTCCGCGGCTGCCTGAGTCTCCTCAATTTCTAGCCTGAGTTTTCCTCTTTCACGAAACATTCCGTTAATCAAATCGGATGATTTATTTTGATCACTCTCAAGATCAAACTTCGCATCCTTTTTTAAGTTTTCTGCGTTCTTAATTTTAGAGCTAAATGACACAAAATCTTCTTGGTTAATGAAAAATAGAACACCCGCCGCAACCAGTGAACTCCATGCGAGAATTCTAAAGATGATAGAGATCATATTCGCTAACAGTAAGAAGTTTGGCTGGCTTACCAAGTAGCGGGATGATGGAAGCCACGGCTTGGTTCAGTTCTGAATGAGTAATCTTAATCTTACAAATCTCATCCCCGTTACTTCGAATGGCGAATAATTTGTCTTTAAGAACACCATCCTCCTGCCCGACGGGTAATCCCAGGAGACCATTATTAAGATCAATCTTCATGTAAGAAAGTCGAATATATTCGCCTTTCTCCAACCAATTCCTGGAAGTTTTATCGCGAAAAAGGGAAGATGTTGTTTGATCAAAATGCTCCTTAAGTATCTTGGTAACCGCCTCGTAGTTCTCTAAAGAGTCATTTAGAACCTGAATTTCACTTTCCAAATTTTGCGTACTGTTTAATAAATTATTCTTATTTACTTCAATCGCTGGAATTTCGGCAATATTTGCTTGGTGTTTTACCTCTAACTCATCGAATTCTTTTTTCACCTTAATTATCTGCAGCTTTACTTCTCCACTTGATTTTTGACTCTCTTCAATGGCAGTTTCTAAATCGGCAATAATTGATGCTGACTCGTCTCTGGCTTTTTGTTGGGTTGACTGCTCAACAGTTGCTTCAAATTTTTCTTCCTCCAGTTTTTGATTTTTGATTCTTTCCCGACCGTAACGCGTAGCGTGTTCCTTATTAAACTTCTCTTTTTCCTGTAATAGAGTATCTCTCTCCTTGAGAATTTGCTGAATTAACGCTTGTTCATCTTTCAATTTCGACTTCAACGAAAACATGTACCAAATGGCCACGAGTCCAAAGAGTATGGCTAGTCCATTTAAAATGAGTTTAAGCATCAGGGCAAAGCAGGTAACGGAGCGAAAGGCGAGGGTTCTTCCATTGCTCCTTCAGCGGGAGCATCCAAGGGTATCCCGGGTATATCTGAACTGGGGGCAGTTGCATCAGGTAGAGTAAATTCGATAGTAGACATGGGGATAAAAGCATCCATATCGGCATTACCATCTTCCTCAGGAACTGCTTCCACCACTTGCTGAGATTGATCTGTTTCGTTTGATTCCCTAAGAGCAATCTGCTCTCTAATCTGGGAAATCCTTGCTTCTCTCTCATCTTCCCATTGGCGATCCCGTTTTTTATCGAGCTTTACTTTGTGTGTATGTAAAAGATCTTCGTCACGTCCATTCACTCCTGAGAAGAAATACATCGAATTCAATCGGCCAAATTCATCCCTAGACCACGCCCGCCCAATCGTTTGATTATCCACCACCGGTTGCATCTCCCGTGTTAGGGGATTGTATTGGTACCTAGCATTCCATGCGTTATAAATCACTGGATAATCATTTTTTTTCGCGGTTTGGCGACAGCCCAAAATTGTTAGTCCTACAAACGATAAGAACAACCATTGGCGAATTAATTTGGGCATAATCATAATTAAGCACCAGATTTAGCTTTTGAAAACCAAAATCTGTAGGGTTTTTGCGCCCAATATTCTCCAGCAAAATTTACACCGATACGCGGACCCGATTGAATCTGCCTTTTTAGCACATTTCCTCTTTCAAACCAAAGACCATTTGAATGGATGGCTCTTTTGCGATTTAATTTTCCATCAATTCCCAATTTTCGGGTTAGTCGTCCAGGTCCGTTGACATCCAGAGTTCCCCGCAAAAGGACGGCTGAGGGGTAACCTTCTCTTTCGCACACAATATTGAGGAGCCAATGCATTCCATAGCATAAATAAAGATAAATAACACCTGCTTCGCCATACATAACCTCATTCCTCGGGGTTTTACCCTTGGACGCATGACAAGCAAGATCCTCCTCTCCATCGTATGCTTCCGTCTCACTAATGGTCATTTTGACAACCTCGCCCTTTTTTTTACTGACACACAAGTTGGCTCCCAAAAGCTCACGGGCAACCAGCACTACCGGTCGGTTAAAAAAGTCTTTTCCGAGCAAAGCATGGTCCATTTTTCAATAAGACTTATTTTGGGAATCAAGCCAGATCGTCACCGGACCGTCCTCTTTCATTTCGATATTCATGTGAGCCCCAAATTTCCCAGTCTCCAAACTTCCACCAAAAGAATTACCTAAAATCTCCAGGAACTGTTCATAGAGTGAAATCGCTAGAGATGGCGGTGCCGCTTTATTAAATGAAGGTCTGTACCCTTTTTTTAGGTTTCCACAAAGAGTAAATTGGCTGACAACGAGTATTCCCATGTCGTCTCGAACCGGCAAGTTCATCTTGCCCTCGTTATCATCAAATATACGTAGGCCGAGGATTTTTTTACTACCCCATTCCAAATCTGTCACTTGGTCTATCTTTTCAATTCCGATGTAAACAAGCAAACCTTGATCTATCTGACCAACCACAGAACTAGCGACCCGAACACTCGCAGCATGAACTCGTCTGACAAGTAACCTCAAAATGCTGTCTTCTCCCAAAAGGAGGAGAATAAGTCGGAAAAATTAATCTTCTTCTGCTACCGCATCCATTACCTCGGCCGCGGCTTTGGCCGCAAGCGGAGTCGATAGATAACGCTCACCACAACTCGCTCCAATCACTACAATTCTTTTGCCGGCCATCTCCGGTTTAGCTGCAATACGAAGAGCCGCAGTAACCGTGGCTCCAGTAGAAATACCTCCTAGGACTCCTTCTTCTAAACTTAATTGCCTCGCCATTTCAAAGGCATCCTCACTGGTTACCAATTCAACATCATCAACAATATCCAAATTTAAGTTTTTAGGAACAAATCCCGCACCAATACCCTGAATTTTATGGGGTCCTGGTTGAACCTCTTCCCCATTTCGGGTTTGGGTGATAACTGGGCTTTCGGCCGGTTCAACAGCGATTGATTTCATATCAGGGTTTCTCTGTTTAATAACTTCCGAGACTCCCGTAATGGTCCCGCCTGTACCTACACCCGCGACCAGACAATCAACCTGCCCTTCCATTCCAGACCAAATCTCTTCCGCTGTTGTTATACGGTGAATTTCAGGATTCGCAGGATTATTAAATTGCTGGGGCATAAAAGCATTGTTCCCGTGTTTCTCCATCAACTGGGAGGCCTTAGAAATAGCACCTCCCATCCCTTTGGGGCCGGGAGTCAGTACAATTTCAGCACCAAGAAGACGAAGTAGCAGGCGTCTCTCCTTCGACATAGTCTCAGGCATCGTTAAAATGCATTTGTAGCCTTTGGCAGCACAAACGAAGGCCAGAGCAATCCCCGTGTTACCGGAAGTTGGCTCGATCACCACACTTTCAGGGGTAAGCGAACCGTCTTTTTCGGCAGCCTCAATCATCGCTGCCCCAATTCTGTCTTTAACACTCGCCAAAGGATTAAAGAATTCTGATTTCAAAAATATTTGTGCGTCGAGACCCTTGGTTACTTTTTGCAGCTCAACCAGGGGAGTTTTTCCTATTGATTCAATAATATTCATGTTACCTTCCTTTACTTTTAGGACCGTAGCTTCGTATTGGAGCATTTCTGTTCACTTCAGCGTTCTTTAAACGATAAACAATACGAGCTTTCTCCAGATCCTGAGTGCTCATTTCCATCTTTACNATATCACCAACCGTAATCTTGATAAAATGCTTTCGCAGTTTGCCCGAAATGTGGGCAAGGACTTGATGACCATTTTCTAGCTCGGCTCGAAACATAGTACTTGGTAGTACTGCAGTTATTTTACCTTCTACTTCGACAATATCTTCTTCTGACATAAATTATTTAAACCACCTATCACACCATGTTGTTCGTTCAAGTCAAGATTCCTTGCGAATACTTTAAGGTAAATTCCCAAGAAAAATGAAAAAAATCACTGAGTGCCCGTTTCCACGCCTTTTTCCATCCCAGTTGGATAAGAATGACGAATTCTACATGCAACTCGCGTACAATGAATCAATCACTGCTTGGGAAAATGACGAAGTTCCTGTAGGGGCAGTGATTGTGGATGCAACAGGAGAAGTGATCGCCTCTTCTCATAATCAAACTAGAAAATGTAAGGACCCCACCGCTCATGCTGAAATGCTTGCCATTACCATGGCAGCCCAAAAAATCGGTGATTGGCGACTGAATGAATGTAAGCTTTATGTTACTAAAGAGCCTTGCCCAATGTGTGCAGGTGCCACTATCATTGGAAGGGTCAGGGAAGTTTTTTATGCCTTTGAAGATCCAAAAATGGGAGCTATGGGAGGTGCCACTTCGCTGCATGAGCTCCCAAGATCGAACCATAAGCCCATCGTTCATAAGGGTATAATGAAAGAACAATGCCTCCAGCTTACCCAGGCTTTTTTCCATCTACGCAGACAAGAATCTAAGGTAAACATGGAATAATCATTCCATATTTACCTAGCAAGCTTGACCTTTACCGACAGGTGATTTGTATGGGATGTTTTAATTCAACTTACTTATTATGCCACATACATTACCCGACCTTTCATACTCTGTAGATTCACTTGAGCCGCACATTGACGCAAGAACTATGGAGATTCACCATGGCAAGCATCATCAAACATACATCAATAACCTAAATGCTGCTCTCGAAGGAAACACAACCCTAGCCGAGAAACCAGTCAATGAATTGATAGCAGATCTTTCTCAGTTACCGGAAGGCATTCGCGGAGCGGTACGTAACAATGGAGGCGGACACTCCAACCATACTTTTTTCTGGGAAGTTATTTCTCCATCCGGTGGAGGAATTCCTTCCGGGTCTCTGGGTGAAGCCATCACATCCGCATTTGGTTCTTTCGATTCTTTTAAAGATGCATTTACCAAAGCCGCCCTTACCCGTTTTGGTTCCGGTTGGGCATGGTTGATTAAATCCGGTGACTCTGTGCAAGTCACCTCAACTCCTAATCAGGACTCTCCTCTGATGGAAGGCATTGCAGACGACACAGGTCTACCCCTTATCGGTCTTGATGTTTGGGAGCATGCTTATTATCTGAATTACCAAAACCGACGACCAGACTACATTAGTGCCTTTTGGAATGTTGTCGATTGGGATCGTGCAAACGCACTTTTTGAAAAGTAAGTCNATTGCTACTTTTCCTAAGTCCTACTTACGCAAAATAATAATAGAGATTTTTTTCACTCTTTTCGTGCATGGTATGCTATGTACCTTGCTTCCGTAGTCATTTGGTTTTAATGATTACTTAAGCGATGGAAAATTCTTTCAAGTACAGGGCATTTATAACCTACGCCCACGAAGATGAAGAAAAAGCAAGGTGGTTAAGAAAAAAGCTTGAGGGCTTTTCCGTACCCAAAAACCTAGTCGGTCAGAAAGGTAAATTTGGCAAGATTCCATCGCGGCTCTATCCAATTTTTCGCGACCGAGATGAATTGCCCGGTTCAGCCCAACTAGGTTCTATCATTGAACAGGCTCTCAAAGATTCTTCCCATTTGATTGTTCTATGTTCACCCCATGCGGTGAAATCAAGATGGGTAAATGAAGAAATTCGTCTTTTCAAACAAATGGGCAAGGGAGATCGCATACTTTGCCTGATCTTGGACGGGGAACCTATGGCAGATGACTTGACCCATTCCAAAGGTGAGGAGTGCTTACCATTAGCGGTCAGGAGAAAAATCGACCAATCCGGAAAGCTCATCGATGAAATGGATGAACCCGGGGCCGCTGATTTACGAGACTCTGGCGATGGNGAAAAGGATGCCGTTCTTAAAATTGTGGCAGGTTTGCTCGGCCTGGGATTGGATGAAATCAAACAACGGGACATCATTGCCAGACAGCGAAAACTTGCTCTGATCACCGCCTTTTCTGTGCTTTTTGCTTTTTCCGGTATTGGACTCGCAGCCTATGCTTTTGTACAAAAGCAAAATGCTAATCAAGCGGAGATGAGTGCTATTGCGGAAAGTCAAAAGGCAAAGGAAAACCTGGCGGAGACTCAAATTGTGAATCAGTTTGTTCAAAGCCTGTTTTTCTCGCTAGATCCTCAAAACACTTCCGGCATGGATACGGAACTCCTTAAAACGATGCTAGATCAAGGAGTTAAACGGGCAGACGAATTATCTTCTGAACCACAGATGGAAGCTAATATCCGAAGTTACTTAGGAAAGACTTATCGTTCCATTCGTGTATATGACAAGGCTCAGGAACAACTCGAACGGGCAATCGAACTTTTTGAAGGCGAATCGGAGACAAAAAGTGAAGCCCAGACCGAACTTGCTCTTGTACATGAAGCCCTGGGAAATTATTTGCAGGCTGAACCGATGCTGGCCGTATTGCTTGAGCGAAAAACGCAAGAATTGGGCGAGAATCATGATGAGGTGATCGATGCTAAAATCGATCTATCTACCGTCTATCGCCGAATTGGAAAAGTCGAGAAGGCAGAAAATTTATGTGTTTCTGCTCTGACTATTATTCGAGACCAAAATCGGAGTACTGAAGATCCTCGAATGCTGAAATGCATGAATGAACTAGCTAAAATATTTCTCTCGCGTGACAAAATTGCTCAAGCTGAAAGCATGAGTCGGAATGTTTTCGAGCGTTCAAGACTTAGCCTGGGAGAGAAAAGTTCCGTTAGCTTAATCCGCGGACAAGTTCTGGTGGAAGCATTACGAAAGGGGGGGAAACTCGATGAAGCGGAAAAATTATCGAAGAGCTTGGTCGAATCGATGGAAAAGATTCTTGGCAATACTCACCCCGATACCCTGGGTGCGATGGATGCACTCGCTGAAATCGTTGTTTCACGAAAAGATCTTGCTCGGGGGCTTGACCTCTATGAACAAATTCTTGACTCAAAAGAAAGAATGCTTGGGGAACAACATCCGGAAACCCTATCCACACTCAAGGCCATTGCTCGAATTCTAAGACTCCAGGATTTACCCGAAGAAGCGGAAGAAATTCAATTCACGGTTTATACCCGTTTAAAGAGTAAAAACGGGCTCGAGCACCCAGAAACATTAAGGGCCATGAATGAATTGGCCGATTTATACTTGGACTCTGGCAAGCAAGTGGATGCTTTTCAGTTAAGCAACGAAACTCTTATTATTGAGCTTAGAATCATGGGAGAGCTGGATCCCATGACCCTACAAACTCGATACAGGATCGGAAAACTCCATTATCTTGCAGAACGGAAGGAAGAAGCCATGGAAGAGCTTGGAGATGTTCTAGCCAAACAGGAAAAATTACTTGGTTTTGATCACTCTGAAGTGACTAAAACTCGAGATCTTCTTAATGAAATTCTAGCGGAGAGAGCAACCCCGGTCATTTTTTTGGACCAAAACAGCACTCCTGAAATTCCTACAGAATCAGAAACCAAACGTTCCGGCTTTTTAGATAACTTTCAGGATGATAACTCCTCTTTCGAAAATAATTCAACCATTCTCAATGATGAACTTAATTCTTCCGCCGAGATGAATGACGGCAATAACTCGGTTTTACTTTTGGAAATGGCCGTAGATAGCNCTGAGCAAGGACCAGTAACTATTACTGAAGAGTTAGAGAATAAAGATGAAAATGCCACGCAAGCTGACGAATTAGAGGAGGGTGATGAGAAAGACAAAAGCGGTTTTTTAAACAGATTCAAAAAACTGATACCATGAAAAACAAATCCTTAGCGATCTGATTCTTGCCCGCAAACTAAAGCATATGATTGGTGCGATATTTGACTGGGATGGAGTAGTCATTGACTCAGCTGTACTCCACGAGAAGAGTTGGGAGATCCTTGCAAAGGAAATCAATCAAATGTTACCCTCGGATCATTTCGAAAAAGGGTTTGGCAAAAGAAACGAAACGATAATCGGGTCGATGCTGGGTTGGAGTGATGATAAGTTGGAGATTATTAAGTTAGGTAACCGAAAAGAGGAAATCTACCGGGAGCTTGGAGTAAAAGAGGGAATTCCACTTATTGCTGGTAGCAGAAATTTCATTACCAGACTACATCGTCATTCAATTCCCCTAGTTGTTGGGACCTCAACCGAAAGAAAAAATATCGAACTGGCGATTGAACAAAATAAATTAATAGGATTTTTTGCAGGTGCAGTTTGCTCCGAAGATGTGAGCAGGGGGAAACCCGATCCTGAAGTCTTTCTGAAGGCGGCTCAATTGATTAACAAAGACCCACAAATATGTATCGTTTTTGAAGATAGCACCCATGGAATAGAAGCCGCCGTGCATGCAGGGATGATTCCTGTCGGTATTACCACCACTAATCCGAAAAAAGAACTTTTGGACAAGGGGGCTGCATTAGTGGTGGATCACTTGGATGAAATCGACCTTCCCATTTTGGAAGATCTGATCAAGANTAGAGGTTAATGAAGCTACACTGGAAAATCCTCATTTCACTTATTCTCTCCTTTATNATTGGACTATGGTCAAATCTTAGCGTTGATCAGCAGTCGACTCCTCCAGCCTGGTTTACTGGGCTGAAGGAAAGTTGTCTCTTTATCGGAACACTTTTTCTAAATGGGCTCAAAATGGTAGTTATTCCTCTTGTAGTAACCTCGATTATTTGTGGGGTTGCCAAAATCGGAAGCGAGGCGGGCTTTGGTCGTTTAGGTCTAAAAACCATTNGTTTTTATGCCCTTACGGGTTTCTTTGCNGTTTGCACGGGATTGCTCTGCGTTAATTTGATGAATCCGGGTATTGTAGATGATAAGGTTCGGGAAAAAATGCTTTCCAGTGCATCCGAAAGCCAGTCAGCCAAGATTGAAGGAGCGATCGACCATGCGGATAAAGGACTTCAAGGCCTGGTAGAAATTTTCCATCGGATGGTGCCTTCGAATTTGTTTAAGGCAGCCACCGAAGGACAGCTACTTGGATTGATCTTTTTCGGATTACTTTTTGGATTCTTTGTGTCACGCTTAAGTCTAAAGGCACGGGAGACGCAAGTTGCGTTTTGGGAAAGTCTCAACGCGGTAATCCTCTCAATTACAAAGTTAATTATCTCCTTTGCTCCCATTGGTGTTTTTGGGTTAGTCACCCCTACCCTCATGCAGGTAGGCTTTGAAACTCTTGGGGTCATGGGCAAATTCGCAGTTACTGTTCTCCTGGGATTAGCGATTCATGCGTTGGTCGTGCTACCGTTCCTTTTATGGATTCTTGGGAAAATTAATTTCAAGAACCACTACCAGGCAATGGCTCCCGCTCTTTTGACCGCTTTCTCGACCGCATCCTCATCGGCCACTCTGCCTTTGACCATGGATTGCATTCGAAAAAGAGCCGGTGTATCGAACAAGATTACGAGTTTTACTCTTCCATTAGGCGCTACTATTAATATGGACGGGACCGCCTTATTTGAATGCGTTGTGGTGGTTTTTCTAGCACAGCTTTTCGGAGTAGAAATGGGCTTTGTGACGCAATTCACGGTTGTCCTGATGGCACTTCTTACTTCGATTGGTGTGGCAGGTATTCCTTCCGCCAGTCTGGTTGCAATCATCGTAATTCTTCAGGCTGTCGGCTTCCCCCCAGAGAGTATAGCCATGGGAGTTGGTATTGTCTATGTGGTCGATAGAATTTTGGACATGACCCGTACCGCAATCAATGTTTTTGGAGACAGCTGTGCAGCAGTCATTATTGGTAAGTCCGAAGGCGAGTCTGGTTATTACGAGTCCTTGTCATCAGGCAAGTAACCAGGTATAATTGTAAAGTTTTTGGATTTTAAATTACAAGCTGACTACCAGCCTCAGGGGGACCAACCCGAGGCTATCCGAAAATTGGTGGACTCAGTTCGTAAGGGTAATCAAAAACAAACCCTTCTCGGAGTCACCGGTTCAGGAAAGACTTTCACGATGGCCAATATGATTCAGGAACTGCAACGGCCTGCTTTGATTATATCTCATAATAAAACATTAGCAGCCCAGTTATACTCTGAGTTCAAGGCATTTTTTCCTGAAAATGCGGTGGAATATTTCGTGAGTTATTATGACTACTACCAACCCGAAGCCTATGTCCCGTCAACTGATACTTTCATCGAAAAAGATTCGTCCATAAATGAAGAAATTGAAAGATTAAGACTCGCGGCAACCGGTTCCCTGATTAGTCGAAATGATGTCATTGTAATCGCCAGTGTTTCCTGCATTTACGGGCTTGGGTCTCCGGATGATTTCCGGGCACTATCCATAGAAATCAAAGTCGGACAGGAACTGGAAAGAGACATTCTTTTGGAGAGCTTGATCGACAGCCTCTACAACCGCAATGATGTAGAACTCAAAGCCGGAAAATTCAGGGTTCGTGGAGATGTCGTGGATATTTTCCCTGCCTATGCGAATCAGCCCATCCGCGTGGAGTTTTGGGGTGATGAGGTCGAGGCGATTCGCGAAATTGATCCAGTTTCGGGTGAAACCTTGCAAACTTTTGAAAATTACCGGATTTATCCGGCCAATCAGTACGTAACAACAAAGGATAAAGTTGCGGGAGCCTGCAAAGCCATAGAAAACGAATTGGATGAACGGGTTAAATGGTTTGAAAAAGAAGCCCTACTCCTCGAAGCACAACGAATACGTATGCGTACGGAATATGATCTGGAAATGCTTCGTGAGATCGGGTTCTGTAACGGCATTGAAAATTATTCCCGTCATCTGTCCAAGAGAAAACCAGGTCAGCGTCCCTGGTGTCTGATTGATTTCTTCCCGGATGACTTTCTATTATTTATCGATGAAAGCCATGTTAGCATTCCTCAAATAGGGGGTATGTATAATGGTGATTATTCCCGCAAAAAACGATTAGTCGACTTTGGCTTCCGACTTCCTTCTGCTCTTGATAACCGTCCTCTTAAACCAGACGAATTTGAGGAGGTCACCAAACAGACGGTCTATGTATCGGCTACACCCGCTGCTTTTGAAATAGAACGTTCTTCGATTGTGGTAGAACAACTTATTCGCCCAACTGGTCTACTTGACCCAGAGATGGAAAGGCGCCCAATTAAGGGACAAGTCGAAGATTCTATTCAAGAAATTAAAAAAACAGTAGCCAAAGGCTTCCGGGTATTGGTCACGACATTAACCAAGAGAATGACAGAAGACCTGACTGATTTTCTTCGTGATCATAATGTTCGGGTAGAATACTTGCATTCTGATATCGATGCCATTGAAAGAGTTGAAATTTTACGAAACCTGCGAGCCGGAGAGTTTGATGTTCTTGTGGGAGTCAACCTGTTACGGGAAGGTTTAGATCTTCCCGAAGTTGCATTAGTCATTGTCCTGGATGCCGACAAAGAGGGGTTTTTAAGAAGTGAAACCAGCTTAATTCAGACAGCGGGACGGGCAGCAAGACATGAAAAAGGCAGAGTCATCTTTTACGCTGATGTTATGACTCAATCTTTAACCAAAGCCTGGGAGACTTGTCAGTACCGCAGGGATAAGCAAATTGCATACAACGAGGAGCATGGCATTACACCCCGTAGTGTCATTAGGCCAGTGCAGGAAAGCCTGCGGGTAAAGAAAGAAGAGGAAGAAGACAATTTGGCTGTCGCCGAAGATGTATCTTCCAAGGATGCGAAGAAACTCGCCAAAGAGCTAGAAAAGGAAATGATTGAAGCAGTCAAAAAGCTTGAATTTGAGAAAGCAGCCCTGCTTCGCGACCAAATCGCTTTCCTCAGGGGTGAGGGTGGAGAAAAAAGCCTTCAAAGCCAAGCGGTTGGGGGTTACAAAAAAACTAAATATGGTAAGCGTCGAAAATTCAGATCAAAAAAATAGACCGTTCGTTGTCTTCCTCTTGTTTCTTTGGGTGGGTGTAAGTTCTTTATTAGGAGAACTTACCCAAAAGCGTCAGATGCTTTTCTATTTTGATAAGATCGAGGTAAATGGTGCGGTTGATGTCTTTGTTACTCCTGGTCCAAGAAATGAAGAGGCACTAATTTTTGCGGACTCTGAGATAATGGATAACATCTCCCTCACGGTTCGGGAACGGGTATTATTTATCGATGCAAATAACACCTATGACATCAGCCGCAGACTTCCATTTATTAAGCTGCGAGCTGAAAGAATATTTCCAGTGGAAATTATTATTCATACTGAAAAACTTTCTGAATTACGGTTAAATGAAACTGCCAACCTGACCGTGACGGATATTAGAACTCCAAAACTTTCAATTCACACGACAGGCAGTGGTCGTTTCCATCTGGAGAATGCTTCGGTCGATTCTCTTTCCGTCAGGCAGGATGGGAAGGGTCCGGTAATTCTTAAAGGACAGGAAGTAAGTAACCTGGATCTATTGGTTATGAATGATGGCCCCGTTTGGGCTCAGTCGCTGCCCGTTGACCGAGCACGTATTTTACACCATGGAAATAAGAGCATTGAAATAAATTCACTGAAATTTCTTGATACAAGAATTTTTGGGCAAGGAAATGTTCTTCTACACAGTAAGCCAAAAAGCATTGTGGTCACTCAAAAAGGTACGGGAAAAGTCGTGGATGTACTCCCTGATGCACCCCAGCTGTATGACCTAAATGCAACTAGCCCTGTATTGCCTTTAAAAAGGGTATCTTTGAGAAGAAATTAAAGAGTAATCTCTTCTCCTTCTACAGCGGGCCTAGCATTTGCATTAATGGCCGCTGCCTCCTCAGCGATTTGATCCATACGATCATCACTGTGAGAAGGATCATGGTGAAACAAAAATGTATTTTTTACATTGGCAGCTTCCGCAATCTTTAACGCTTCCTGCCAAGTAGAATGACCCCAACCCTTGAACTTGGGATATTCCTCATCGGTGTAAGCAGAATCATAAATCATAGCATCTGCATGTTCAGCTAGTGCCAGAACTTCATCATCCAACTTACCTTCATAATGCTCCGTATCCGTGCAAATAGCCAGTGACTTCCCACCATATTCTATACGATACCCACAAGCCCCATTCGGGTGGTTTAATTTACCGGTTTTGATAATAATTCCGTCTCCCAAGTCAAAAATTTTACCACAGGGATAATCATTAAAAGAACAGGCTTTTTCAATCAGGGCACTTGGCACAGGAAAAACGGGGTCTTTCATCAACATCGTCCCAACAATACCAAGTAGATCATATTTCTGATCTCCCAGATGTCCTGCATGTAACCGAACATCACTCTCGGGATTGTAAAGAGGAGCAAAAAATGGGAGTCCCTGAATGTGATCCATATGAGTGTGGGTAAAAAAGAGATCCGCGTTTAACAAATTTCCCTCTTCCAACATTATCTTTTTGCCTAAAAGCCTGATCCCCGTTCCTGCATCGATAATGATTCTACGCTTGCCACAAGTAACCTCAAAACAAGTTGTATTACCTCCGTAGCGAACGGTATCTGGTCCTGGGCACGGAATGCTTCCTCTTGTTCCCCAGAACTTCAGGCGGATAGTGGATTCACTTGTCATGTTTGAATTTTATAATGAGAAAAGCGAATATCTTGGCAACCTTCAAAATTTGCCCTCTTATCTTCGAAGATTTAACGATCTAGCCAAGTGCCTGTTTCATCTTGGTAAGAATCTGTCACCCGCCCATCTCCCCAATCATACTTTCCATCTAAGGCAAATCCATTTTTAAAAACACCGATATAAGTTGCACCGTTACCAAAATCTACGGTTCCCGCACCCTCCTTCAGTCCATCTGCCCAAGTACCAAAATATCGAACACCATTTACCTGTTCTTCGATCCCAAACCCATTGGGCAAACCTTCTGAAAATTGCCCCGTGTATTTTGATCCATCGCTACTCAATAGCATCCCACTGCCAGAGTATTGATCATCCTCAAAATCTCCCACATACAGAGTTCCGTCTACTTTTTCCAGAATCCCCTTCCCATGGTAGGAATTAGCTAAAAATTCACCGGCGTAAAGATCACCGTTCGGGTTATTTATAAAACCTGACCTGTAACTTCCATCAGAGTTAAATATCCCGTTATATTCAGCCCCAAACGAATCTCTCGAAAAACCTTCTTCTAAAAAGTCCCAATTCCCGCGCCATTTTCCCGAACGAATAGAGCCATCACTACCTTGATAATCGCCATATTCCAATCTATCTTTTATCCATTGCCCTGTTACTCGCGACCCATCAGTCAAAACCAAGGTTCCATAGCCATTCCATTTATCGTTTGCCCACATACCAACATAACGGTCAATCAATTCATCTTGCTTAAATCTGTAGGTGCCATGACCGTGTGCCCTCCCCTTTTGAAATTGACCTTCATATTCGTCGCCTTGTGGAAAGTCCTTTTTTCCATACCCATGCGGTTCTCCCCTCATCAATTCACCCGTATAAGTTGAACCATCCTCTAATGCCTGCTTGCCGGTTTGTGCCTTACGGAGTAAAACCTTTCCTTCCGACACTGATTGGTCACTTTTAGGAAGAGGTGAACTATCCTCAGAGCAACTGCTAAGATAAATGAAATTAGCTATAAAACAAAGGCGTAAAAGATAATTTTTATTCATTAATAATCAGTAACTGATACTTTTACTAACCTGAAAAATACTTGTGACAATAGAAATCGCAACAATTGCTACTAAAGAGAAGGCAAAACCCAATGCTGATCCAGAAACAAGTGTGGTCATGACCTTGATTCGTTTGGTTAATCTAGTTCTAAATGAGCGACTGGAATCCTCTATACTATTACCTAAATTTCCAGTTTTCTCACCGACTTCGATCACATCCAATTGCATCAGAGGCATAAATTTATATTTCCTAAGTGCATCCGGAAGTGACTTTCCTTCGTTAACTAAGGCTCGTGCAGATCTGAATTGACTTCTCAAAAAGCGATTTTTGATTGTTTTTTCGCAGAGCCTCAGATTTTCAGTCAATCCAATCCCACTCCATATTAAGGTAGATAACAAACTGCTTAACTGGAACATTTCCGAAAGGTAGAAAATGTCACCAAAAAGAGGAATGCGAAGTAAATTCTGATCGAAAAGAACTCCGCCTTTATCTGATTTACTCCATCTGTATAAAGCTCCACCTCCAACTAGAATTCCAATCAATACAAAAGGTCCAAATGTAAGTACCAAATTGGAACCATTAATCAAAACCTTGGCCATCATATTTAATTCCCCACCCAAAGAATCGAGCATTTCCTCAATTTGAGGCAGGAGAAAAAATAAGAAGAAAAGAACTACCCCAAAAGCGACTGTGCCGACGAAAACAGGATAGGTCATGCTGCTCAAAACTTTATTTTTTATTTCACGCTTCTCTTCAATGTGAAGAATAATCTTTGCGAGAATAGGAGCTAAATTTCCTGTTGCTTCACCTGCTTCAACAACAAAAGTCGAAGACTCAGAGAAATACTGTGGCAATAGGCGCATAGCTCTTGAGAGCGTTCGTCCTTCAGCTAATTCTTTCCACAATTTACCCGCTATTTCTTTTTGATAAGGATCTGAAAGTCTGAGGTTCAACAATTTAACCGACTCTGCAATTGGCATTCCACTGTTATGAAGCTCGTGAAGTCGTTTAAGAAATTCTAAACCTAATCTTTCACCCTTTTGGCTACCCTTACCAATTACTTTCCCTTTGGACTGATTATTTGTTGATTCGTTTGCAACTTTTTTTTGCCCATTTTGACTATTACCTACTGCTTTTAATTTTAAAGGAGTGAGTCCCTTAACTTGCAGATTCTCTTTTGCCTCTTTGGAATTCTTGGCAAGGAGCTTACCGGAGGAAGATTTCCCCCTTTTATTGATTGCTACATATGTGAACTCACGCATGGAGAGATTATATCAGAACTCTTATCAATTTAGGTGATTGCGGGTTATAAAACTAAACTTCTTCCTCCACAACACCATCAGCATAACGAATTACCTCATCAAAGGTAGTTAAACCTCTTTTAATCTGTTGCCATCCACTTCCTTGCAAGGTGCTCATTCCCTCTTTCAGGGCAACTTCTCGTATATCAGGAGCGGATGCACTTTTAATCACAAGACTGTGAATCGAATCGCTCATTCTCATAAGTTCAAAGATTCCAACGCGACCTCGATAACCTAAGTTTTGACATTTCGGACACCCTTTAGCGTCTTTTACCTTATCCAGAAAGGTCTTTTCTGCTGGGTCAATTTCGAGCAGAGATAAAGAAGCTAACAAATCTTTCTCAGTCATCTTCGTTGGCAAGCAACATTCCTGGCAAAGTCTTCTTACCAAACGCTGAGCAATCACCATCTCAACCGAGGATGCGATCAAGAAAGGTTCAATTTCCATATCAACCAATCGGGTGATGGCACCCGGAGCATCATTAGTATGCAAGGTACTAAGAACTAAGTGACCGGTAAGGGAGGCCCGAATTGCAATATCGGCCGTTTCACGGTCACGAATTTCTCCAACCATGATTACGTCTGGATCTTGTCGGAGTATCTCCCGCAAAGCACTTGCAAAATTGAAACCAATCTCAGAATTAACTTGGGTTTGGTTAATACCAGCAACTTCGTATTCGACAGGATCTTCAACTGTCATAATCCTACGCTCAGGTTTATGTATTTTACGTATAAAAGCTGTGAGGGATGTAGACTTCCCCGAACCGGTGGGACCTGTAACCAACACTATCCCGTGAGGCTTTTCTAGTACAGACACAATATTGCTCTCATCTCTTGGCAACAAGCCAAGTTCAGTCATGGATAAAGGTTGAGATTTTTCGTTTAGAAGACGCAAACTGATACTTTCCCCGTAAAGCGTAGGTAAAGTGGAGACCCGAATATCCAGATCACTTTGTCCATGAGAAAATGTAATCCTGCCACCTTGAGGCCTCCGTTTTTCGGAAATGTTAATACCGGCCATAATTTTAATCCTGGATATGATCGCATCCTGAAAACTTCTTAAATTATCAGGAACCCGAACAGGAACTAGCTGACCGTCGATACGATACCTTATCTGAAGAGTATCTTTATGGGGCTCAAAATGAATATCAGTTGCACGGTCGACAATTGCCTTTTGCACCACTTCATTCACAAAGCGAATGATCGCTGCATTCTGATCCTCCAAATCATCCTGTGTATCCTCTTCATTTTCATCATCGAGGTCAGAATCATCGAGACTATCTGATCCAATACCAAAGTTTTCAGTGATCGCTCCGATAACCATTTCAGGTAGCCCAAGGTACCAAATTGGCTTTCTTCCAGAGACAGCGTATACCCATCTACTCATTCTAGGAGTTGGAGGCCAAACTGTAAGTAAATGAATCTTACCGTCATCTTTTGTATGACTGACTTTGTCCACTAACTTCTTTTGGTGGATTTCGCTTCCTTCCTTGAGAGTTTGTATCAATTCCTCAGAGGAACAAGGTTTTGTCAAAATCTTGAATACTTTCCCTGAGTTAATGGCCTCCTTTGCAGTATCGAAATCAGAATGTCCGGTGATCAAAACACTGGCAATATCGGGATCTAATTTGTTTATTTCAGAAAGCATTTCAGAGCCGCTCATTCCAGGCATTCTCATATCTGACAATACCACAGAAAACCCGCCTACTTTCTTGAAGATCTCGATCCCACTTTCGCCCCCCTTCGCGACATGGAGATCGAAGTATTTGCGCAAATTTAATTGGTACCCTCGTAAAATAGATTCATCATCATCGACACACAGCACTTTTACTTTTTCCTCATGGATTGGCGACTGCTCTACCTCAACCGGTAAACTGCTAAATGCATGAATTAGTCGTAATGGAAAGTTCCTAGTAGGATTTTCAGCGAGTAAAAAATCATCAAGAAGTGGGAAGTTTTTTCTTTCTGAAATCGACTGCATCGTATGTTCTATACTCATAGAAACTTTGGCCGAGAGCAATCGGGCCCGATCTTCCAGTGGAGCGTTTTGAATATTTAGACGATCCAAGTCTGACAAATCTGGCCACCAGTCAAATCTTGCACCCGGATCATCACCTAATACCTCATACTTTTTTTCCTTTAGCCCTGAATCCTTTTTTTCTTTGGGTTGATCTTTGTCATTTGGCTTACGACCATTATCACTATCACTTACATCTTCCTGCTCAACAGGTACTTTTTTATTCTGTAATCCTTCAATATGGAATGAGGAATTATCACCTCCTTTTTTCCTCTTTTTCTTTTTGGAAGAAAAAGTACTGGTGATAAATTTCGGACGAAGGATAGACATGGTTTATCTCAAATATTAAACTACTTTGCCGGGGTAGGCAATTTTGCACGCGGAGGAATGGTTAATGTGCGATTTCCCTGTAAGTTTATTCTAGTAGGAGACTTTACTTTATTTATATTGGCGGGGGTGTTGGGTTTTGGTTTTGGGACAGGAATGCCGCTTGGAACCTGAAGTATCTTGTTTTCAGATTTTTTTAACGAAAGAGTCAGACCTCCTTCCATTTTCAAAACTTCAGTTTCTGGATTAAACCCTTCTATCTTCACACTACCATCCTGAAATGATTCTCCTTTTTTCAGCCAAACTCCCTTGTTTTTCGCCTTATCAAATATTGAAAAATACCATTCATCTTTGAGTTTAAAAAACCCTCGTAATTCGATGTTGGTATTCTGCGGTTTCGGCGGAGGAGGAGGAGGTGCTGGTCTTGAAATAACAGGTGGCCTTGGTTTGTTGGAACCAGGGCGTAAAAAAGGATTTTGTCCAAATACTATGACACATTGTGATAATGTGATGAATAAAAACGCACTCCAATTTAGGTATTTCATAAAAAAATCACTAAAAGTTCTTAAGGTCAGGTACTGGAGATTTCTCATCGCTCAAGGATGGTTTTGCCTTATCAGGAATACCTAACGATTTGCCTGATGGAGATGTGAAAGTGGGAAAATAATTCTGCTGCATCGTTTGATCGATTCTTAATGTATTTTCGACACTCCTATCAGTAGACTCTGGATCAAACAGTCTTGGTCTTATAAATATAATCAATTCAGTTGGAGTATACTTGACCGATTTGGGTGTAAAAAACTTCTCCCCAATATAAGGGATATTGCTTAAAAGATTATATTTAGACTCCGACTTATTCAGTTGAATTTCCCGCAATCCGCCAATTACCATAATTTCCTGATCGTTAACCGCAAGGTCGGTACTTGCAGTCCTGGTCTTTTTGCCAGGCAAGTTCTGCCCTTCATAAACATTTGCCGTGGTTTCATCAAATTTTTCCGCAGAAACTTCAACTGACATAAAAATAGTACCTCTCGAATTTTCAATCGACTTATCCCTTAATTTGATTCTGGGATTTTTAATTTTCATTTCAGTCTTAGCTTCAATCTCTTGTAATTGCGTGGACGAATTGGCATTTCCGTAATTATTAACCGGAAGACCTACATATCGGGTATCCCTAATCTCAATTTTATTACGATCACTTGCAGAGTTATTTTCAGTTCCTTTACCTCCATGAATAACAGTTAAGGAAGGAGTTGAAAAAATTCTCACATCATTACGAAGTTGGGCTAAAGAGAAAATTTGATCCCACTTAATTTGAGTAAGCTTCCAATTCTGCAATTGAAATGGGACTGCTGAATCAAGCAATGGGACTTGAAGGACGCCATCCAGAGCATTTTGGGCGTCAGAAATTTCGGTGCTTTGAACATCGTCATCGGTATCAGGTAGTCCATCAGGTCCTGGTTCATTAATCGTTCTGGAAATACCACCTTCTTTAGCCCACTGTAAATCTTTGAAAAAAGAATCGACTCCACTACTGCTGCCCTCACTGATATCAACCATTACAAAAATGGTATCAATTTGAGCCATAGGCAACGGCTTATCCAACTGCAAAACTATATCAGAAGCCATCTGTATATCTTTGTCAGTTCCATGGATAAAGATTCCATTACTACGAGGGTCAGGCACCACCTGTGCATATTCACTAAAGTTTCCATTTATAGCTCCACTGGAACTTGTTGAATTGGAGATAGTATTTGTCGCAGGCTTTGGAGTGGGAGTAGGAGATTTTGGTGAACTGCCTTTCGAAATGCTCTTGGTTGAAGCACCGATGATTCCCTGTAAAATATCAGAAACCTGTTCTGCATCGGCATGATAAAGAGTAATTAATTCACTTCTAGGCTCTTCCAAGGCATTATCTACATTCAATGATTTTATAATTTTTTGCAGTATGCTCACATCTTTCATGTGGCAAACGACTGTTAGCTTTGTTCCTTGGTCTGGGGCCTGAAAATGAGGTGGCACCTGAAATCGATTTGCTAATAAACCTCCTTCTTTAAGGATTGGGCTAAGTGACTTACTCAAGAATTCTTTGGCCTCTGTGTAATTTAAATCGACTGTGAAAATTTCGATGTCGATTTCTGATTCAGTCATGGGTTTATCTGTCTCACCAATAATTTTCTCCATCCTTTGAAGATTAATTAAGGCATCAGTAATCATAATGGAATTAGCATGGGGGAAGGTCAGCAGCGATGAGACATTGGGTGTTGCAAATGGATTCAAGATTTCCCTCATTTTCTCAACGGGAGTATATTCGAGTCTATATAGCTTGATATAAATATTTTGGCTTGGTTTTATGATGGAAGCCGGTCCATCCAACCAAATGGGCACATGGACATTAACGCCTTGAGCCGGAACAGCCTTATAAAACTTGTCATTAATTTTGGTGATCGCGACACCATTCATCGACAACAAACTTTCCACTGCCATTAATGTTTCCCGTTTTGTAAGTGGGGTCATACTATCAAATGTAATCTTTACTTGAGGTAAGTTCTGAGGTCTGAGAATATACCTGCCTGTGATCAGCTGGATCATGTCCAAAATCATATTTGTATCCTGATCTCTTAATTTCAGGACTTCAAACTCTTCATCCAGTCCATCAATTAGCGATAGTTCATTGGGATCGGACAATGGATTGATCGGCAAAACTGGATCCGGAAAGGTTTCTGCAGCAGGAATGTTATTCGGTACTTGAGCATCAGGTAGTGTTGGTGAAGGAGCTACATTATCAACGTCACTTGCAGGCACTTGGCCAAAGACCATACTTGCGGTGAAAAATGTAAATGCTGTAAAAAAAATATGTTTCATGGGTTGAGAAATTCTACTGAACTAACTTCAAAAGAAGCGTCGAAAGTCGTGGGATCATAAGGTCGGTTTTTAGGCGGGTAATTTGGCTCAATTTTCACTTCACTTAAAAACATGTATGGGCTTTCAGCACGTATTAAAGCGGCATATTCATTTACATCCTCGTAACTTGCCCGGTCAAATTTAATTCTCACTCGGTGTTGTTTGTATCTTTCTCTTTCGTCTGAATCCAATTCGCGGTAGTCCCTCTGAGGAAACACTTGGTCAGCTAGTCGAGAGGCAAGATTACTTAATTGTTTCTTATCGTAGCTTTTGTTTTGTTGGTCGGTCTTTTGTTGTTCCAGTGCAATATCTATCGATGGCTTTAAACTGAGAATTTGTTTATGCCCTGAAATAACTCTTTCATTTAATTCCCATTGCTCATATGTCTCTACGGAGTTACCCAAAATCTTAAAAATAAAAATTGCCAAAACAGACCAAATAGCAATGACAAGCAAAGTTTGCTCCCTTGCGTTTAGTCCAAAAAATAAATTCTCTATATATTTCATGACCCTTTTCAGTTTGGCACGGAACTTAATTCTTTTGTTTTGGTATCTTCAATTAATTCGATATCCATTTCAAAAGATGTTTTTCCACCCGCACTTCTAATTTTTCTTCGCTCGTCTCCTCCTCGATCTAGCATAAGGGTAGCAACTTTGTTTTTTTCAATATTTTCAATGAATGTATTGATGGATTCGATGTTTTTACCTTCACCCTTGATTTGAACCTCATTTCTACTTTCGAAATGAGCGGATGTAAACCAGACATCTAAATTGTTGGCCGTTCCACCAAGATGACTATATAGTCTGCCAATCGAACCGAATGGATCGATGCCACCGAGTTTATTTTGCTGCAATTTTTCCAAAAGCTTTCTCGACTCTATTACTAAAGGAACTTCAGTCGCCATATTTAAGGCAAGTGTTTGTCGATCTTGAAGCTTAACTCCAAAAATTTTCAGTCCTAGAAAAAGGATAAGGGTCGCAGCCATGCTCAAACTCCAAATCTTTGTGGCCTGCCATTTGCCACGACTCTGACTACGGCGCTTTCTCTCCTCTCTCTTAAAAGATGGAGAACGAATATCGATGGACCATAGCTCCTCTGAATCAATGAAAACATCCTGCTCCAAATCAAGACTGGGGTCATCACCTTGCAGCCACTCGTGTTCAAATTTAAAAACACCATCCTTCTGACGATCAACTTCTCCAGCTACCAAAACATCAGACAAAATATCATAATTATCAGAATCTACCAACGAGAGTAGTTTACCGCGGGCAATTTTCAAAGACTCTTCATCATCACTTTCAACAGGTAATGAGAATAATGAACTGGGGATCTTGGAATCAGCAAGGTAAGTAATTACGCTTAGCGTATTGTCTTCCATCAGAAAAAGAATCGTGTTCTTGGAAAAACTCTTTCCTAGAACAGACACAAAGGATGGAAAAACCCGGCGAAAAATGTCAATTGCTTGCCAACCCATCTGCCGAAGTTTCACAAGAGGACAGGCAAATATAAAAACCCTCTTTTCCTTTAATGAACCGTAATATCCCCAGGCCACTTGGTCTTGGGGATATGGAGAAAGTGTCTTCGTGTCAAAAAACTCGCCAACAAACTGTTCTAAGACCTCCTGCTCGCTCTGGTCTTCATGAGTAGATAGGGATGCGGGGATATCAACACTTTCGCAAAAAAAATGTTCACCAGGAATTCTAAGAATAAAACTTCTTAACTCTAACAATTCCAATTCGGAATCTTTTTGAGATTCTTCGGCCATTGATTTAAAGTTTAACTATTACTTAAGGGTATTAAAACACTGATTGAAAGTAACTTACTTCCAATCAGTGTTTCAGTCGATTAAATTCTCATTTTCCTTCAAAGCCAAAATACGGAATGGATAATTCATTCCTAAATTCAGTTTGCTTCGCGGTAATACATTTTTTTTGTTCTGGTTGGTTTGTCCCCGTGTGCTTTGATTTATATTAATCTCCAAAATTGCGTGCAATTTGAATACGGACTTCCCTTTTTTGATTGTAATTTCAATTCTTAAAAAATCGATCCTTGGGGTTAATGTTAATCCTGCTTTGTTAGCCAACTGCTCTATCTTTCTGTAATATTCATCTAAATCAGAAGAATCTCCTGATCTCCGTAACTCAAGAAGTTCCTCAACCAAATACTCATCAAAGTCTGCAAGAAAACGAACTATAAATTCGGTGGTACTGAATGGGTTAATTTTGTCTTCGTTGTAAAACGAGAAAGAATCCTTAAATTTCTTAAATTCCTTAGTTTCGAAACCGTATTTATCATAAAAAATACCGCTCTCATCAGGGTCATCATAAGATAAACCAAAACCTCTGATCATCTGGAACTCATTGTATGAATAAATTTTCCTTCCGGGCGTAAAATAGGGAGGATCAAGATTTTCATAAAAATCATCCTCGGCTCCTTCTTCCCTTGGTTCGTTATCAGAGTCTTGCCAATCTTTAAAAGAATCCAGCAAAGGTTTCCCCTCTTCTTCGTCATAATTACCCCACTGATCCTCAATCATCATCGCAGCAAACAATTTGGATAACTTCCCATCCTGTATTTTAAAGAGCGGCACTTTTCCAGTTTCATCCAATAAAGTGGCCTCCCATTCAAAAGGGTTGGTGCCGTCACCTTTTTCTCCACTTGTATTGAACATGGCGGGACTCATTTTATCAGCATACCGCAGGGGATCCCAAAAGTGCCAAGTTGGTTTTATATATCCTTCAGTCATGTACCATTCATTCACTACTCCCACGACCAAGTCCAAACATGAGTAAGCGTAAATCCGCAGATCATCTTTACGGTAAAATTGACTTACATGCCTAAGTTCCTGCGTAGTTTCTTTAATCAAACGGATTGATAAAGCGGAGAGCAAGACCAGTAACCCCAATACGAAAACCAAGATTGAGCCTTTTTTACCTTTCGTATGGCTTTTCATCTAGGCTCTTCCTCGATTCCACTTGGAATCGGTTTATCAATTGCAATAGTAATGGTCTTTTCCAAGTCTTCCTCATCCCATCGAAAAACTAATTTAATTTGGGTAGGTAATCTAAATTTCTCCCCCTTTTCACTTTCTAGCAACTGCTCACTAATTTCCCATTCTTTAATGTCGTCTTTACCATCATCTTCCGATCCATAATAACAGTAGTACATTTCTTTTAAAAAAGGACTTATGAGAGTTTTTCGAAGATCATCCTCTTCGGCTAACTCAATTCCACCTTCTTTATTTTTTTCAATTTCATTTAATTCCGAAAACCAAAGTATTGATAGTCCTTCATCTTCATCGGGATAAATGAAGGCGTGCAAACGAACGGCCGGTCCGTGAGGGTTATAAAACAATGGCGGTGCTTCCTTTACAAAAAAATGAATCAGTGGGTCATCGGTGGATGAAAAGCCAGTGGGGCGTTTGAGATCAATAAGCGGATCGCCAGTTTTGGATGTTATAGAATAGCTAGCCTCCTCTAGAATAATAGTAAGGAAATTGGATACCCCGTTAACATGAGATAAAAATGCATCACGAGTTGCTGGACGATTTGCCCAAGATTGGGCGATTGTAATTAATAGGGCTGTTGCAGAGACAAGCACGAGACTACCTATGCTCAGAGCAAGGAGCACTTCTACCATAGTAAACCCGTTCCGCCTGTGTTTCATTAAAGGTTTTTCTTAACTTTTAAGATGTTGTCCACATTTCTCATATTGCCTTCATCTCTGAGCTCCTTGATCTTTTCGCTTTTTGCCTCCAACAACCATTGTCTTTCAGTCTTGAAATCGCTGTGATTCATCCAGATTGGTCGAAGAAGTAGCATCACATAATCTCGCTCACCGCTCTCGATTCCAAGTTCACTGTTTCCATCCCAGGATAAAGTGAGCAGTACCCTGTATAAATCGACTATATCAGTCATTTCTACTTCCACCTCCCAAACAATCTCACCTATATTGACCGTCTCAAGTTCGCCACCTTCCTTTAACTTTTCATAATTGGCCTCCCGAAAAATTTCACTTCTGGCCCAGAGTAAATCATGATCAAGCTCTTGGCTGGCTTTCATTTGCAGCATAGTTCTTGATCCGATAAAAGCACCCTCAACCAGATAAACTGCCATAAGCGCAAATAGAGCCAATGCAATAAGTACTTCAATAAGCATGAAACCTCTATTTTTCATAAATCAAGCTCATCGGGATTTAACTCATACCCTGAGAATGGATCAAAATATAAGGTGTCAGATTTCTCCATGAATAAGATTTCAGCCGTAAATGGAGTTGAACAACCTGCATGAAAACGAATTGATTCCAACTCTAACTGCTCATCTTCCAGATCAGTTTCCTCACCATCCACGCCAGTCCCTGGTCCTATCGCCCGGAAAAAAACCCGAGGGATTTTTTCTGGGGAGGATTGAATATCCTCAGATATTTCTTCGTAGATTTTGAAATCCTTTAAAATCCCTCCTTGTGGATCTGAGATTAAAAAGGAAGCATTCTCTTCTAAGTAACTTAACCTGACTTCTCTTTTACGTTCGTTCGAGAGGTAGATCCCTTCAAGCACTGCTCTTTTGAGAACTCTACTAGGTGGTTCGACTTTTGATCCATCAATAAAACCTGCTATGTTTCCACTGACGATTGCAGCCAAAACCCCAACCAGAGCCAAAACGATAAGAATTTCGATTAAGCTAAACCCAGCTACTGGATGCTTTCGCAAAATTTAAAGAATTAATTAGAGGGATCTTTATTGCTTAGTCTTTTTCCTTCCGGACTAGTCGTCCAAAGTTCAAAGCTGTTCGCCTGTAAAGTATATTGATAAGGCTTACCCCAGGGGTCATTCAAATCGGAGGCTTTGTTCACAAAAGGAGTCACACCACTTGGTGGGGATAATAGATCATTAAGAGTAGTTGGATAATTCCCAACAAGAGCAAGATAACTGTTAATGTAGGCAGGACCTGTAGCATTAACCCATGTTTGAGCCGCCTTCTCCTTGCCACCGCCGAATATACCTCCGAGATTTTGCATAGCTAAACCGGCGACGATACCGATCAAAGCAAGAACGATTAGAATTTCTACCAGCGTGAAACCTCTGTTTTTATTTTTAAGTTTTAGTGGTTCTTTCAGCTCAAGTCTTTGATCATTCATAATTATAAACTTATTTTTCTTGTTGTCACTGAATTCATACAGCGGAGTGATTAAATTTGTTACATATAACTTTCAACTCTAATACTTAAACCATTCCATATAGCTCAATCAACTAGAAATAGCTTAATTGCTAGTGATTGAACTTGCCTCAGCTAAATATTCTCTTCAAGTAAATAGTTGTGACCTTACCAGATTATTTACCTGTTCTAATACAAATACTCCTAGCGGTTGGCATGGGTGCGGGAATCTTGGTTGCTAGTCACATTTTCGGACAAAAAGCACGACACAGTAAAATTAAGGATTCTCCCTATGAATGTGGCCTTGCATCCGAAGTCGGAGGCGAGACCCGTTATTCGGTAAAATTTTACATCACCGCCATGCTCTTCATTCTCTTTGATATCGATGTGGTCTTCCTAATACCCTGGGTTCTCACCCACCGGGATCTGGTCGCGGCAGGTATTCCCATTTTGGGACCCATGATGTTTTTCACTTTCATCCTTGCTATTGGATTAATTTACGAACTTAAAAGTGGTGCCCTTAAGTGGGAAAAATAGTTTATTTACGGTACCAACTTCTGAAGCCAGTGGCTTCTTTTCGTCTTATCGGCTGATTTATGAGAATTGATCGGTACATCTCAAATTCCCGGATTATAGATCTGTCCTCCAGAGATCTTCGATCTGCCTACTCTGAACTGATTGATACTTTCGGCACCCAATTAACCACCCCTGCCAGTCGGAAAAAAGTGCTCAAAGAGCTAGTGGAAAGGGAAAAATCCCTTACCAGCTACATCGGGGAAGGAGTTGCCCTGCCCCATGCTCGGGTACCGATGAAGCGGCCATACGCACTTGCTGTCGGCAGATGCCCAGCAGGTTTGACATTTGAAGGCAAGGACAGCTATGAAGACATTCGCTTTGTTTTTCTTCTTCTAGCCAACGAGAAGGCCAAAAACTATCTTTCCTTTCTCGCCGCCCTCGCCCGTGCGTTTCAGGATAATTCCGTCATGGACCAGCTATGGATGGCCCGTGACAAAAACGAATTCAAAAATGCCGTCAGGAATGCATTTGCGGAAACCGATGACCGACCTGCCCGCCGCCGAACTAAATTTAACAAGCTCCTCACCGATGAAGCTGCCAAAATAGCTAAGGCCGCTGAGTGCTCCACCATACTTGTATTCACCGATGTCTTTCCACCGACTCTTGCTCCACGCATGACATTCCCCAATTTCAAGGTGGTTCTTGCCGGCGAAGGGGTAACGGAAGAGGACCAGGCTCATCACCGGGCCGATGCCACCTTGGCCGTACGGGCCCTTTCCCGTTCCCGCCTTTCTCAACTTCGGGCAGCCATCCTACTGGGATTAACCCGTGAAATATTTGGATTTCAAGATCGTGTTTGCTGCGTGGGAGGGATACCCGACAGCGGACAACTTGATACCGTATTGGTCGTGGATGTAGATGAAGAATTTGAATCAGTCATCGGACAGGGTGATGAAATGTTACCGACAGATGTGGCTGCTGAATCCCTGGAACGACTGACCGCGATTGCCACAGACTTGGCCACGGCCGGTCGCGAAGGTAAATCGATCGGTGCCATGTTTGTGCTCGGTGATCACGAAGAAGTGATTAAGCGATCCAAACAGTTGATTCTCAATCCTTTTCATGGCTACGCCGAAGAGGATCGAAATATCCTCAATCCCTTCATGGATGAAACTATCAAAGAGCTCGCCTTGATTGATGGTGCATTCATCGTACAGGGTAATGGCGTGGTCGAATCAGCCGGATGCTTAATTCAGGCAAAAGCGGACGAGATTGATCTACCCGGTGGCATGGGTACGAGACATGCAGCTGCGGCCGCGATCACCCAGACGACGGATTCCCTCGCCCTGGTGGTATCAAGTTCCGGTCAAGTCACCTATTTCCGAAAAGGTCGCATGTTTACCCTGTTTGATAAATCCGAGGGTCGTTCCTTGTGATTCAAATATGCCCGAACCGTCCACTTATTCCACGCCCCGAATCGGTTTCTTTGGAGGAAGCTTCGACCCCATCCATCAGGGACATGTCTCGGTCGCCTTGGAAGCGGTTAAGCAATTCAACCTCCGGCAAATCCTACTCTGTCCTGCGTTCTTTGCTCCTTTGCGCGATCAAAAACCGCTTTTCTCAGCAGTCCATCGGCTCGCGATGGTTAATGCCGTGGCCCAAGAACATTCGGAGTTCGTGGCATACGATGTGGAAATTCTCGCCCAAAAAACCTGTTTCACTTTCCATACACTGCAATCCGCACAGCAAATATACTCGCAAAGCGAAATTTTTCTCATGCTTGGAGATGATCAATTTAACAAGTTTGATCAATGGAAATTCCATCAGGAAATTCTTGCTCAATTTCCACTCATCATTTTCAACCGAAACGGAACCAAAAATAATCAAGATTTCTCCGAAGAATTTCCATCTGCCAAAATTCACCCTTTGGGAAATCAACGATTCCCGCATTCATCCACTGAAATCCGACAACACATCAATCAGGGCACTTGTATTTCCAGTCATGTCCCACAATCTGTTCTCGCATATATGACAAACCACCAGCTTCTTGACCATCGCGACTTATGAGCACCGTTCTTCCTGAGACTAAATCCGAACTCCGCAAAAATCTTCACATCGCTTGTGAAGCTCTTCTCGACAAAAAAGCAGAAGATCTGAAATTGCTTTATTTTGGAGATAAATCTCCTCTTACCGATTGCTTTATTATCGCAACTGGCACCTCCGACCCACACCTAAAAGCTCTCCGAAACAACCTTGAAGCGGAGCTTAAGCAAAATAAAATAGAAACCTTATCCAAAGATCGGTTTCATCCAGGTGGATGGCTCATTTTGGACGCGATCGACTTTGTAGTTCATCTCTTTTCTAAAGAGCAACGGGACAACTACGCACTTGAGCATCTCTGGAAGGATGCTGAGCAACTAACCCCCGAGGATCTTTAATCTTTTTTGTTCCAAGGTCTGCATACCATTTGACCTTTGGTTTAAATTTTCAAAATCTTGGTAAGGTTTGCCCAAATTTAATCATTAATTACTGAAAATATACTTTTTAAAAAAACAGCCCAATCTATGACAAATCGAAGATCCTTCCTCAAACAGGCATCGTTTGCCTCCGCTCCTTTTATTTTGCCTTCCCGAATCTGGGCAGCCAAGGGTGACTCATCTCCGAACAATCGCATCAATATTGCAATCATTGGGCCTGGAAAAATGGGACGGGGACATGCCCATAAGTTGATCCGCAATCCCCGTGCACAGGTCACTGGTTTTGCGGAAATAGCCGATATAAGGAAAAAGCATACCAAAGATCTGATTGAAAAACACTACTCCAAAAGCACCCCGGGTGACAATTGGAAGGGTTTAAAGATCACCAATGATTATCTGGAACTACTCGAGGACAAATCTCTTGATGCCGTACTTATCGCCACTCCGGATCACTGGCATGGCGAGGCCACCATCCGGGCAGCCCGTGCCAAAAAACATGTTTATTGTGAAAAACCAATCTCCCTTACTATCAAAGAAGGTCGGGCCATGGCCGATGCCGTAAAGGAAAACGGCATCGTCTTCCAGACCGGTAGCCAGCAACGCTCTGAATACGGGGGGAAATTCCGCCGCACTGTGGAAATGGTACGGAGCGGAGCGATTGGGGAACTCAAAAAGATACGTGTCTGCGTCGGTGGCCCCCCTAAGCCCTGCGATCTTCCCACGGAACCAACCCCTGAAGGAATCGACTGGGATGCTTGGCTTGGACCGGCACCTATGCGTGGATTTAATAAGATTCTCTGCCCCGATGATGTGCATAACCACTTCCCGGCCTGGCGTCGCTACCGCGAGTACTGCAATGGCGGACTTGCCGACATGGGTGCCCATCACTTCGATATCGGACAATGGGCCATGGATGCAGACAACACTGGCCCCGTCAAAGTGATTCCTCCCAAGGAAGGCGAGCACGATCTCAAAATGGTATACGCCAATGGAGTTGAAGTCGTTCATGGAAACACGCCGGACTGGCGCGGAGGCACCATTTTTTATGGTACGGAAGGAACCATCTGGGTGGACCGCGGACCCTGGAAATCGGACCCTGAAAATTTGATAAATGACTACAAGAGAACCGTCAGCTTGCGTCAGCCCAAGAATCATCACGATGACTGGCTCGACTGTATCCACAACGGAGAACTACCCATAGCTCATGCCGAGGCCGGGCACCGGACAGCCACCCTCTGCCAGCTCTGCAATATCGGATATGAACTGCGCCGCGAACTTACCTGGGATCCAAAGAAGGAAGTATTTGTGGGCGATGATGAGGCCAACAAGCTCACCGATCGCAAACGCCGCAAAAAGTGGTATCGCGTATAGGTATTATTTTATTTCTTCTATTAATCGGTCGATCTTAGTTCAATGAGTTCAATCATTAAGTGATCAGTATTTTTTATAATTCTCCTCGAACTTTTTTTTAAAAAAAGTAAATAGAAAGAAGCCTGCTGCTCCCAAAAGTAGGCCGCTTACAACTCGGTTTTCCACAGTAAATAAAAGGATGAGTATGAAGAAAATGAAAAGGATGGAGTATTTCCCGTTTCTGTCCTTTTTATAATCACTTTTCACCTTTTTCATAGCTGGAAAAAGGAGGTAAAGACCAATACAGAAGGCGATAAAACTGAATATATGATTATCAGTCATATATCCAACAAAACTACTAAACATTGCAAGTACACCTCCCGAAAAGCGGTAAATATGCCTGACAATTTCCTGCCCTCGCTCATAATCAGATTTTGTTTTCTCTGAGGTGGGTAAATCTTCTCTGTCTTTACTTTTCTTAACCAGCAGTTTTGCTGAATAATTTGCACCGAAGACCTTTGGTTTTCGATGTACCGCTTCGGTTAAAAGATTCAAAAGCATAAATCTTTCCCATTCGAGATCCTCATTCAATGAGTTGGCACCCGTCTCATTAATTTTAAGATTTTGGGAAGAATAACCATCATCCTTCAAATTTTCTTTAACTACAGGCTCAGGATTCGATAACCCTAACTCATCATCTTCAAAATATTGGCCAAAAACTGCCCGTTGATAAAGTTTGTCGAATTGAAGTACTTTTACGAGGCAGTTAAATTCATCCCCTTTTCCTAGCCCGGTTACCCATTCGATTTTATCTTTAGCACAAAGAATAGAACACTCCAATTCTGTACCTGCAATTTTCGCCAGTATGGTTTTGCCTCCTTTATAAATTTCTCCCAGGCGAGTTGAATAAGTTGTATTCGCATCGATCAGGGAAAAAGACAACTCTCCTGATGTCCCAATGAATGGCTGGAAAAGTTTATCTGCCTCGGAACTTAGCTTACGGTTGATTTTAAGATCACTTAGAACATCTAAAATCTCATCCATGAGCTTTGGTTTTTTTTAAATAATCTTGGACCTGTTAGTTTTACTGCCCGTACCGACCGGTGGAATAATCAAAAAAGACCGAGTCCTGTTTTTCACGAATGAGCAGGTAGATCCAGTCGCCACTGGCGTGACTCCAGAGGAATGGCCAGGTTGCTTGGTTACTCCATAGCCAGCCATGCTCTTTTCGCCACAGCCAGATTCCGTCTTCTTCATCAGAACTAAGATATACCCACCCCAGTCCATAATGATAAGCCCATCCATTTTCAAAATACCGGAAGTCTCCAAACCACTCCGAAGTTGACCAACCGTCGCCGGTTTCCACCACTCCATCGATTGGATAACTCTGGATAGTCGCACCTACCCTTTTCCATGCTCCTTTCGTTTCTCCCTTTTCATTCCCGGCAAATGCCTGGAAATAAAATGAATCACCTGAAGAGACCGCAATCGAAAAGAAATCATCCTTTGAATGATTGTCGGCAAGCAGAACGGTATCATTTCCATCCATCGATGTGCGGATATAAAACCCGGTCTCTTTGATGGTACCATTCCCATCGCTTCTGATTTTTCCGTACAAGGTGATCGTATTATTTTCATCCCGCTGGTGTCCATAGGTTGCAACCATTGGTGCGAGGACGATCAACTCCGATGTTGGTGGATCGATTGTCGTCTTATTGGAGTCCTTTATTGGTGGGAGTGTTGTTTGATTCTTATCTACAACTGGTGGATGGGTTGCATTGTGGTCCGCGGGTACTTCAGGCTTGGTCTCATTATGATCAGGCAAACTTGGTTGCGTCTTGGTCTGGTTGTTATCTAGTGAAGTCGGTTGCGTCTGGTTATTGTCCGTGGGTGGAGCTGTTTGATTGCTATCTGCTACGAACTCAGACCAGTCATATGGCCAGTTAGGATTGGATGAGAAAGATTTGTGAATGAGCCCTTTGTTGGCATCCGAAAAAGCCTCGGCTTGTTTGAACATTTCTCTCATCACTATCACTGATGAAACATCCCATCCACTGATGTTCTGATTGAATGCATTGGCCCTGTAAAACATTCCTTGCATTTTAGTAACAGAAGAAGTATTCCAATCGCCAATCTGTTGATTAAACATAGGAGCCATTCTGAACATGTTCTCCATAGACGACACCGAAGAAACATTCCAGGCACCTATCGGTTGATTAAATAACCTAGCACCAGCAAACATGAATCCCATATTTGTAACATTAGAGGTATCCCAATTACTTATATCTTCATTGAAATCAGTCCTATCCCTGAAAGCTCCTCCCATTTTCGTAACCGCTGATGTATTCCAGTCGCTAATGTGCCCGTAGGTGGCATTGGCTTCCGCCTGATTATCAAACCATAAATCTACCGCACTGTGGAAATTGGAATCATCTATCAAGACATAATCTCTCCAGTCGTAGGGCCAGTTCGGGTTGGATGAGAAGGATTCATGGATCAAACCTTTGTTGGCACTAGAGAAAGCATAGGCTTGGAAGAACATTTGACCCATTGCTATCGCTGACGAAACATCCCATCCACTGATGTTCTGATTGAATTCATGGGCTCTATAAAACAT
>NZEN01000066.1 GCA_002689665.1 Opitutia bacterium
TGCCCAAGGGGGGACTTGAACCCCCACGGCCTTGCGGCCAACGGATTTTAAGTCCGCTGCGTCTACCAATTCCGCCACTCGGGCAACTTAATTTCTTCTTATTACTCAACTTTCTAGATCGAATCGAGAAAATTGTAACAGCTAAATTCGAAATCCTATTAGAATTGGTAATTGAATAGCACAACCACACATTAATTTTTCTCATTTTAATATAATTTTCACAGAAAAATCATGAAATTCTTGCATAGTCAGTATTCGGTTGTTCCAATCATCATCATGAGTGAGAAAGTCCTGATCGTTGATGATGAAGAATCGATCCTCAAGGGGATCAAACTGAATCTGGGGAGGAAATTTAACCTCACCCTCGCCAACGGACCAGAAGAAGCCCAGCAGTTGGTACGTAATGAAGGACCTTTTGCCGTGGTTGTTTCTGACATGCGAATGCCAGTGATGGATGGTGCTTCATTGATGAGGAAAATCAAGGAGGCTCGTCCTGAAACCCTTTGTATTTTACTAACCGGGCATGCCGACTTTGAATTCGGCGGTTCCCAGGCACTTCAGTCAGGTCAGCTGTTTAAGATTCTTAACAAGCCCTGCTCGCCCGAAAAACTGGGAAATGCAATACAGGCGGCTTTTGATCAGATAAATGGAGAATCAGCGGAAGAGGAAGCTCCCCCTCCGAATGTAATTTAGTTAGCTGGCTTCCGTCTGTAACTGATCGCCCTCAGAACGGGTAAGTCTTCGCCACGAAGTGACCATTAGGAAGAATCCAAGCAGAAACATCGCGGCAGCGGTTCCTCCAAGCAAGGTGGAAATTCCAAATTTTTGTACCATCAAAGCGAGAGCTGTCATCGGCATCACGATCATTACCACGGCGGGAAGCAGGGCAAATCCATAGCCCACCTTGGATGCTTTCAAAAAGACTACAAAGGTAAGCAAAGCGAGAGCAGCGAGTAATTGATTGGTTGCTCCAAATAGNGGCCAGATTGCTTTCCATGCNGGTTGCANGGTACCATCGGTTCCGGGNAATTGTTGAAAGACCAACAGGCAAGGCAAAGCAAGTGCCATCGCCGTACCGAGATAACGGCTGGCTTCATTTCTCCAGGAAAATAACTCCTCAATCAGAAATCGGGTTAATCGGGTGCAGGTGTCCAAAGTGGTCAATAANAAGGTACTGATCGCAAGCATNGCAAACTCTGCTCCCAANTGAACGGGNATTCCAACAGCTCCNAAAAACTTGGCNGCNCCCGCNGCAAAGATACCAACCGGAGTNCCACCTGCTTCCCGTTCGGTCATGGTAAGGACGGCTACACATCCCATTGCAAAAACCGCAAGTACGCCTTCCACCAACATTCCCCCGTAACTTATCCGGCGCACATCACTTTCTTTTTTGATCTGTTTGGATGTCGTGCCACTCGACACAATGCTGTGGAACCCGCTGCATGCACCACAAGCNACNGTNATAAANAGAAAAGGNACCAGCATNCCNAGCTTATCNGATTCCCAGCCTGAAAATGCAGGCATTTGNATGGTCTCCCCGGANAGNAACATNCCCACCAACCCNACTCCAAGNATNGCGTAGAGAAANCCGGCACTTAGAAAATCACGCGGCTGNAGGAGGAGTCCGACAGGAAGTACTGCGGCGACAAAGCAATAACCAAGGGTCAGCCATATCCATAATGATTTATCCAACTCNACCATGGGGAAATAATGCCCCACTGCNAGCCCGGCAAAAGTCAGNGGGAAAAAGATCAAGGCAAGCTGTCCGAGGGAAAACTTGCCACTCCTCATCAGAAACCCAAAAATTACCGCCACTCCAATAAACCAGCCCGATGCCGTAGCCACCGCTGGTTGCTTGGCAAACGTATTGGCGGTGAGATCAAGAAATACAATGATCACATACACCAGGGCGAGCACCACAAAAACCATAAATAATTTCCCGGCTCCCTCCCCCACCAATCCACGCATGGTATCGGCGATGGAACGGCCTCCATTACGGACTGACATGAGGGTACTGCCAAAATCATGCACGCCGCCCACAAGGATCGCCCCCACCAAGATCCATACCCAGGTGGGGCCCCAACCGAAATACATCGCCGCCAGAATTGGACCCACAATCGGCCCAGCCCCCGCAATGGAGGAGAAATGGTGCCCAAACAGTACGGATGCTCGCGTCGGGGAATAATCCACGCCATCCTCTTTTTCAAAGGCAGGGGTTGTCTGCTCGTCATCTAATTTACAACGATCCGTGAGGAATTTCCCGTAAAACCGGTAAGCAAAAAAACAGATGACACAACTGGATAAGAGAATAAAGGCGAGCATGGAATCTATTATTGATTATTGGGCAAGCTTTGCAAGTGTTCAAAAATTTAAAAAAAAGAATATTTAGGTAACAAATGATTGCTTTCAGCTAATGATTAATTAGGTTTTTCTAATAAACTATCAACTAAGGTTACCCAAAAAATTTTAATTACAAAAACTAATTCTTTTTAGAATATGAATGCTTACATTAGGAGAATCTTTTTTACTCTAATCAACTACCTAGCTTGTGCGGCTTACGCTGCCCCGCAGGACAATTGGTACAAGTCCGAGAGCTGGGGAGGAGTCAGCGGAGCGGAAAATATGATCGTATCCGACGACGGCTTGATCTGGATCGCCGGGAACGACAAGATTGCGGTCCATGAACAGAACGGGACGCTGGTCAAAGAGTTCACTAACGGACTGACCGGTTGCAAGGATGTTGCACTCGATAGCAATGGTAATGTATATGCCACCGTCACTAATCAATTGATCAAGATGGATTCGAACGGTTCGCAAGTTTGGCTAAAGTCATATTCCGGAATTAATATTTTAGCAATTAGTGATTTGAATCATCTTTATATAAGTCACTCGTCGGGAAGTATTAAAAATGGTTTTCAAATTCTAAATTTGGATGGAAATATTACGAAAACAGTAACTAATACTACATTAAACGAAACACTCTTTGACTGGGGAAACACCTCCATTAGGATCGCGAGTGATAATAGTTTTCTTATACAGAATAATAGATATGGAGTCATCCATTTTGATAGTAACGGTTCTAAAATTCGAAAACTATCGGGTGGGGGACAAAATAAGAAACTTTCTATTAGTAATGATAACCTATATTTTGTTGCTAGGGGAGGACTTTACGACCTTTTGTCCAATACGCAAGTTTCCAGCATGAGTGGAATCTCCCAACCCTACGACAAGTGTGCTGCCTTTACTCCGAATGGGGACTTGGTGATCGCACGGGGAGACAATACCATCGATATTTGGACAAGGACCTACCGAACACACGGGACTGTTGTTAGAAATGTCCCACCACTGCCCCGCCTAACCGTGACCCAACGTACCGGGACCAATTTGGTGGATATGGATGTCGAAATCATTGATCCGGATGATGCAACCGCAAAATTTGCCATTCTCGGTGCGGTTGGGGGAGATTTCAGCCATACATCCAAGTGGTTTGTCCCCACTCTTACTGAAGGCACGGATTCCAAAATCAATGCCCTGCTCCCAACCAATCAGGTGCATCGTTTGACTTGGAATACACGAGCGGACTGGTCAGAAATTGATGGTACTTTTCAATTTCAAGTCCTTTGCCGAGATGCCCGCCGGGCGGCTTCTGCGGTCGATTTACATTTCATAACTTTGCCAACTGAGGATGGAAACCTGACCATTTCCCGATCCCCGCTTGAGGATTCCGACTTCGAGACTCATTACAAATATGAACTGGCTGCCGGAGAGGTAGAATTGGACGGTGACAATAACTTGGTCAATCAAGTAGCAGCTATTCCAGCAGGGGCAGTCCGCTATGTCTTTACCAATTGCGGAGCGACCGGGAGATACGGACCGACCTGGGCGGATGTGAATGGATCCTACCTGGGAACTAATTTGGAAGGAAATGTAAACATGGGAGTCCATCAGGGTATCCAGCTTTGGGATGTCCCTACTGCGGGAAGATACATGATCGAAGTTGCTGGAGCGGGAGGAAGCGGATTTGCCGGGAATCAATCTGGAAGAGGAGCTTACTGCAGAGGGGTTTTTGATTTTAACGGAAGTGAAACTTTAAAAATCTTAGTTGGGCAGAAAGGGCTGGAGAGAGGTGGATCGGGTGGAACTTTTGTGACATTGCTAGATAATACTCCTATTATTATTGCTGGTGGTGCAGCTTGGAAAGGAACGTATGCTGACGGCAATGCAGAGACTTCAGGAGGTGGTGGAGCTGGTTATTATCAAAACGACTCTGGTGGTGGAGCTGGGCTATTACATCAAGTAAATACACCAGGAGGTAAATCATTTATTAATGGTGGAGATGGGGGTAGCGATGGAAACAATCAAGCATTGGGCGGCTTTGGTGGTGGAGGTGGAGCAAGGGTTGGTAGAGGCGACCAGGATCGAGGCGGCGGAGGGGGATACTCCGGAGGAAACGGTACAGGGTCAAACAGCCCCGCGGGAGGAAAAAGTTTCAACGCGGATGCCAATGGTACAAAAGCATCCGGTACGAATATCGGGCACGGGAAGGTGATCATCACAAAACTGCCAACTGGAGTGACGGCAGGTAGTGGGATGCAGCAAGTCCTTTTTAAGAATAATCGTCAGGTGAGTGACTTGGGAAGGTACGAGATGTTTAATTCCCTTGGCTACACCGACGCAAATGCATCCCAATTGACCCTTGCCCGCGAGGCGGGTGTGCCGGGATCCTCCATTAAAAAATGGACGCCGAACAGCCAGGTTAAACCTATCAATTTACCGGGCAAGGTGAATGCATGGGGATTTGATACCGAGCATACTTCCGGGCGTTACTGGTGGGCGGTTAAGAACTAAGAACTCGAGACGCAGGAAATTCTTGTGTTTCGTATACCATCCAGAGCGATGAGATCGATCCTTTGGTTGAAGGGATGGGTTCTCTTGTCGGTTTTCCTGCTCCAAATTGGGTTGCAAGGGGCAGTGACGGTAACCGAGCTCTCGGACCCGACCGGAATTGTGGCCAAGCAGGAGAGTGCGGATACAGGAACGCTTAGAACCTTGGTCGCCCCCGAGGTGGACGGTGAGTACAGCTTTGGATACTGGGAGAGCAATGGCAACCGTTTGGCAACTGCCGATGGAACCATACGCGAAATCGTACAGGTAACCATTGGGGCAGTCGACATTACCTACACCGCCCGATATTTCAAAACCACTGATGATACCGATGTAGATGGCCTGCCCGATTGGTACGAGCAAAGAATTGTTGGTAATTTGTCAATGGCTGCAAACGGCGATCCGGATGGGGACGGGTTCTCAAATCTGTTGGAATACCAGAGAAATCTTAACCCGATTAAAGCGGATCAAAATATAGAGGGGGGTACATCCATCCGAAATTCCAATGCCCTGAGTTTTGCAGATAGAAGCCTGGGATTGTACCTCGATGAATCCACAGACGATGATAATGACAGCCTGCCCGACCGCTACGAAATCAAGCAATTTGGCAACCTTGCCCAAAATTCAAATGGAGATACCGATGGGGATGGATTTTCCAATTTAATTGAACACCAGAGAGGCATGGAAGCCAACCGGACGGAAGAGGTAACAATGGGTGGCACCTCCGTTCGAAACTCAAACATATTGAATTTTGCTGACCGTAGCCTCGGCTTGTGGCTAGGAGAAAATGCAGATAATGATAATGATAACATTCCGGATCTCTATGAATTGAAACAGTTTGATCGGTTCGACTATGGTGCGAATGATGACACCGACGGGGATGGATTTTCCAACTTACGCGAATATCAACTGGGGATGGAAGCAAACCGGAGTGAAGAAATCACCAGTGGGGGCACTTCGATTCGAAATTCAAACATACTTAGCTTTTCAGACATGAGTCTGGGGCTGTATCTCGATGAATCCATAGATGATGATAACGACAGCTTGCCCGACCGTTTTGAAATCAGGAATTTTGGCGACCTTTTAGAATCTGCAACCGGAGATTTCGACGGAGATGGATTTTCCAACTTACGGGAGTATCAACTGGGGATGGAGGCGAACCGAAGCGAGCAACTGGTACCCGGTGGCACCGCGATTCGAAACTCAAATATACTCACCGTAACCCTCCTCACCGATTCGGATGGGGATGGTCTTCCTGATAGTGTGGAAACCAATACGGGAGTCTATGTTTCAGCCACAGATACTGGTACGGATCCAAACAATGTAGACAGCGACGGTGATGGTTATTCTGATAGTCATGAGTTGGGCTTTGGCAAAAATCCATTGAATGCAAGTTCGTCACCAAATCGAGCACCTTCTTCCATCATTTTGAGTAACTCACAAATTTGGGAAAATATGCCTAGCGGTACGGCCGTTGGTAAATTAACAGCAGTCGACCTTGACATTAATTCTTCAGTCACCATCTCCTTAACAGATGGAAATGGATCTGAACACAACGATCTTTTCTTCATCGATGAGAACTCTTCCCTTAATTCAGCTTCTATTTTGGATTTTGAAGCTAACAGTACCCTGAATATTCGCGTATCTGCCAAAGATGAGCATAATGCATCTCTCGAAAAGACTTTTACTGTAGATCTTATTAATATGAATGAGAGACCGACTCACATTACAGCTTACGCTTTTCTTCGGATAAAAGAGAACCAACCGTTGGGTACCGAAATCGGCGAATTTAACGCGACCGATCAAGATGCCAACAGTTCTCACACATACAAATTTGTGGATGGGAATGGATCCGGGGGAAACTCTTTCTTTGCTATTGATTCCAACGGCACCCTTACTTCGGCAGCGGTCTTTGATTACGAAAACAATGAATCCAATTATAGCATTCGGGTACGGGTAGCAGATGAGCACAATGCATCTCTCGAAAAGACCTTCACGATAAATCTGATCGATCAGAATGAACCTCCCGTGATTACCCATATTGGGGATCAAGAGATCAACGGAGAACTTTATCAGGATATTACGATTAATGAAAATAGCGGTCTCAATATCGAAATTAATGCCACCGATCCGGACAATGATATTCTTAGTTACTTCAAGACCGCAGGTGGGGATCGTAATCTTTTTAATTTAAACGCAAGCTCAGGATTATTTTCCTACAGTTTGACAAAATTCGATTATGAAAATCCGCAGGACGAAAATGCTGATAACATTTACATCGTTTGGATGCGGGTTCTCGACGGAAAAGGCGAGTATGACGAGAAACGCCTAAGGATAATCGTAAACAATGTGATTGAGGATAATGACGGTGATGGCATTGAGGATTTTTACGATCCAGATGATGACAATGACGGGTTCTCCGATAGCGAAGAAATTGCGAAAGGAACCGATCCGTTTGATCATGAATCCGTACCCAATGCCCAACCCTCCTCGCTCACGCTGAATAATCTCCGACTTTTTGAGAACCTCGCGGCGGGCTCTATCATTGGCGAATTTAACGCCACAGATCCGGATGCCAACTCCACGCTTACGATTTCATTAGTCGATGGCAATGGATCGAACGATAATCATTTATTCATCATCGATGAAAATGACAGTCTACGTACTACTCGCACTTTCGATTACGAGACCGATGATCAAAACTATTCGATCCTAGTTGCCGTGACTGATGAGCATAATCTTTCGATCGAGCGAACATTTACCATACCCTTACTCAATATCGTGGAAGATTTAGACAGCGATGGTATCGAAGATTTCTATGACAAGGATGATGATAACGATGGGTTCCCTGATACCTATGAGGTTGGCTACGGCTCGAACCCAAGGGATGCTAATTCGACAGCAAACCTGGTTCCCGATTTACTGGATTTGAATGGTTCGGTAGTTGAGTGGAACTCTACTGCCGGAACCGTAGTAGGACAATTTATGGTAAATGATCCGGATGTAAATGCGTCATTAGCACTTCAATTTGTGGATACCAATGATACGGATCACGACCTTTTCATGATTGATGCGAATTACTCATTGCTTACCGTTCAACCCATTCCATACGAGCGAGCCCTCCCTGCCTTATTGATCAATGTGAAACTCAGCGATGAATGGAATGCTTCGATTGAGAAAACTTTTGAGATTGTGGTGACAGCCAAGCCAATTTTCAACGATAGCAATCAAACTGTCGACAGTAACGAGACGATTCTTGACGGTAACCAATCCATCATCGATGAAGATAATCTCGTGGTGGATGAAAACCAATCATACGCCAACTGGTGGGGAAATGAGAGACCAGATGCTGATGGCTGGGTGATCGATTCCGCGATGGGCACATTCCGCCCGCACGAGAACGGATGGTTCTATCACCTACACCTAGGGTGGCTCTACGCAGCTCCAATTGAAGATGATTCTTTATGGATATGGTCGAAAGAGCATCGATGGCTGTGGACGCGACGGGATATGTTTCCATTTGTTTACCGTTGGGAAGATGCAAACTGGTTGTATTTCTTCTTACGTTCCGACAGGGACTTTCATATCTTCAATTACGCCTCTGATTCTTACGAATAACTTGCCAATTTATTAACGGCAATGTAAAGGGTTATCCTATCCTGATTTGTGAATATTTTCTCCCTCACTTTATTTATCATATTTTATGTATTTAGCCTACCACTCTCCCATGGTCAGGAGAATAATTCTGAGGGATGGGAATTTGTAAGAGAGAGAGAAGAAGTAAAGGTATATCGCAAGGAAGTAGGGGAAAGTACTGCATTCAAGGGTATCGGTATTATCGAAGGTACACCGGAAAAACTGGTAGGCATCATTCATAACCCCAAACGCTGGAAATTTTGGATTGAAGATTTGGACGAGGGAAAGCTACTGGAAAAAAAATCAGATTTTCATTTCGTCTTTTTACAGGAGATCGATGCGATGTGGCCGGTAAAGAATCGTGAAATTGTTTTCGAGTCGATCGTATCAAGGGTTGGCCCTTCCCAAATCTTGCTTGAAATGAAGTCGGTCAACCACCCGAAGGCACCTACTAGTGCTAATGTGCGAGCAAAGGTATCCTACACAAGATATAGGATCGACCCATTGGAAGGAAACCGTATGCAGGTAACCTTTGAGAATTTATCTGATCCGGGGGGCAGGATCCCCAACTTTATGGTAGACTGGGCTTCCAAATCTTTTCCAGTAAGCATCATTGAAGGCTTGCGAAAGGAAATGTTGAACCCTTCCCAAGAAAAAGCCCTTCTCCCTGAATAAGGGAAGAAGGGCTTCGTGTTAAAAATTTTATTCTTGGCGGAGGTTTAACTCTTACGAGTTAGTAGATTCCATCCGATTTTTTTTCGTAGACCAAGAAAAACTAATCCAAATTTAAGAGGGAGGAATTCGTCGATATTTGAGGAGTGTCTCCCAGAACCAAAGGGAATCTGCCTCCTTTACTCCTTTGATTACCTGATAAAATTTACGAACTAAGGATTCCGCTCGCTTGGATGACCGGATGGATACTGAATCCGCCATCCCCTGCTGATTGATTTCCCACTTCATGTATTGCAACATGTTTAGTTCCTTTCGTTTGCGTTATTGGTTTGTGTTGAAAGCCTCCCCGCAGAGGCTATTAGTTTCTGACCTTGCTGATTTAGAAGCAAAAAAACTAGCATCCGTTCAAAACAAAGACAGAATGTTACAAGAAGGTTACGACAAGATTGAATAGACTCTTGCCAAGTCATTTTAAGGACGAATAAAATTCGCTTATCCTTTTTACATCCACGACTCAATGACGCCCATGAAACTCTTAATTGCAAATTTTATTTTTATTTTTTCTGCCACCATTCTTTCTGCGAAAAAACTTCCCAACATTGTAATCATGTTTATGGATGATATGGGCTATGCCGACATTGGTGCGTTTGGTGCAAAAGCCTACCCGACTCCTTATCTTGATCAGATGGCAAAAGAAGGACGGAAATTCACTGACTTCTATGTTACACAGGCGGTGTGTTCCGCGTCCCGGGCAGGCCTTTTAACCGGCTGTTATAATGTGAGAATCGGGATCAATGGTGCTCTTGGACCCAAATCAAACATCGGACTCAATCCTGACGAAATTACGATCGCCGAAATCTGCAAACAGAAAGGCTATGCCACGGCTTGTTTTGGAAAATGGCATTTGGGTCATCATCAAAAATTTCTGCCACAACAACACGGGTTTGATGAATATTTCGGCCTACCCTACTCCAACGACATGTGGCCCTTTCACCCTGGAGTTCTACATCTGCCAATGGAAGAAAGACTAAAAAAATGGCCCCACCTACCTCTCATTGAGGGCAATGAGGTCATCAACCCAAAGGTAAGCGGTAAAGATCAGGAAATGCTTACGACCCAATACACGGAGCGTGCCGTCTCATTTATTGAAAAAAATAAGGATAATCCATTTTTTGTCTATCTTCCACACGGTATGGTGCATGTCCCGCTTTATGTATCCGATAAATTTAAAGGAAAAAGTGGTGCCGGCGTGTTCGGAGATGTGATGATGGAAGTGGACTGGTCGGTCGGCGAAATCATGAAAGTACTTCGCAAAAACGACCTGCATGAAAATACCCTATTCATTTTTACTTCAGACAATGGACCATGGCTAAACTATGGCGACCATGCAGGTTCTGCTTCGCCCTTACGGGAAGGCAAAGGCACTATGTTCGATGGAGGATGCAGGGAACCCACTCTTGCCTGGTGGCCCGGAACTATACCGGCCAATTCTGAGTGTAAGGAGCCAGCCATGACAATAGATTTGTTACCAACCATAGCGAAACGCATTGGGGCCGATCTACCAAAACACCATATTGATGGGAAAGACATCTCAGCCCTACTAACAGGTGACGGAAAGTCTCCTCATGAAGCCTATTATTTTTACTATGGCAACCAGTTGCAAGCAGTCAGGCAGGGGAAATGGAAACTTCACTTTCCTCATGGTTATCGAACCATGGCTGGAAAACCTGGAGGTACCGGAGGCATCCCCACAAATTATACGCATGCGAAGATTGGTCTATCCTTATTCGACCTTCATTCTGATATAGGAGAGAGCAATGATGTTAAGGATAAGTTCCCAAAGATTACCAATCGGCTAAAATCGCTTGGCGAAAAGTTTAATAAGGAACTCCAGAAATCAAAACGCCCGGCTGGAAGGATTTAATTTTAAAATGACACTGCAATCTAATGACTTTGAACTTTAGGTTATTTTCATTATTTACTCTTCTTGTTGCCTTAGCGGCTTGCAGTCAAAACCCAGAAGATTTGATCGATAAGTGGAAAGATGACGGGTGGACATATGTTGCAACTCACGGCACAAAAGGCGATGTAAAGAGAACAGGTAGGCTGCAAAGTGAAAAAGCCCAGGCAGTTGAAGCAGCTTGGGTGCAACATGGAAATAGAAAAACCAAACTTTACCAACAGAGTACTTATCATTATGCAGTGCTTAGATTTATCAAAAGTGATGAAGATGAATTCGTTGTTGTAATGAAAAAAAGAAAATAAAAAAGGCGATGGATTTCTCCATCGCCTTTTTCAAAAATTGTAAAACCTACAAGGTTAAGCAAGAGCTTCCTTGGTGGTTTTAATAATGGCCGCAGCAATTCGATAAGGATCGCCATTCGATGCTGGCCGACGGTCTTCCAAACGCCCCTTCCATCCATCTTGAATCGTACCCACGGGGATACGAATGGAAGCACCACGGTCAGAAACACCGTAACTGAACTTGTCAATCGATTGTGTTTCGTGGAGTCCGGTTAAACGCTTGTTGTTGTCTGCACCGTAAACACTGATGTGACGGTCAATGTTTTTTCCAAACTCTTCACAGATCTTCTTGAACAACTCTTCGCCACCCTCTTCACGCATGGGTCCATTGGAGAAATTAGCGTGCATACCAGAACCGTTCCAATCACCTTGTATCGGTTTTGGATGAAGGTCGATAGCAATGTCGTAAGTCTCAGCAGTTCGCTCAAGAAGGTAACGAGCAAGCCAAATTTGGTCACCTGCACTGGCAGCTCCCTTAGCAAAAATTTGGTATTCCCACTGCCCCATCATCACCTCAGCATTGATACCCTCGACATTAAGCCCTGCTTCAAGACAAATGTGCAAATGCTCATCCACCAATTCACGGCCTTTTGTATTNCTNGCACCAACGGANGTGTAGTAAGGTCCTTGTGGNCCGGGGTATCCACCTTTAGGGAACCCTAATGGTAAATCGGTTTCTAAATCGATAAGTGTATACTCCTGTTCAAAACCGAACCAAAAATCGTCATCGTCATCATCGATGGTCGCACGACCATTTGATTCATGTGGAGTTCCATCAGGATTGAGTACTTCACACATTACAAGCCATCCATCACCTCCAAAACGGTCTGGATCAGGAATGACATGGACGGGTTGCAAGAGACAGTCAGATGAGCCACCTTCAGCTTGTTCTGTGGAAGAACCGTCAAAAGACCATTGCTTAGCGTCTTCAAGCTTACCGCTGAAATCTTCAACGATCATCGTTTTACCTCGTAGGCTTTGGGTAGGTTTGTACCCGTCGAGCCATATATATTCTAACTTATGTTTACTCATAGTTTGTTTTTAGATTACTGACAAAAGTCATATAGGGAAGTAAGACAATTAGCAGGCAAAGCGCCAAGTTCTCTCTAGTTTAAAAAGTGGAAAAATTTTATCAGTATTGGAACTAGTTAACCTGAGGGTCATCAGGGGCATCGGCAAGCAGTTTTAAGTCATCTCCCATACCGCCGACTAATTTCTTCCACATTTTTCTCTTTTGGTCCATTTCTGAAAACAAATCGTGGTTTAAAGAAGACACTATCCACGAATCTTGTTCCAATTCGTCTTCCAATTGCCCAGGCGACCAACCGGAATGCCCTAAAAAACATGCTATATTGATCTTATCATTCTCTGATCTGAGGGATTCAGCTTTTTCAAGATCAATTCCGAAGTANAGTTTGAAAGAAGTCGGAGAATCCAACCANTCCCATGCTGCAACAATCAATTTATCTTTTTCAACAGGTCCGCCTTCAAAAACGGGTGTGCTGCCAAAAGATCCTACCTTGAATTGATTATCCAGCTCAGAAAGGGTTTGATCAAGGGGGCGGTTAAGAATCACTCCCACCGTACCCATGTCATCCGAATGTGCCGAAAGGAACACTATGGTCTTAGCAAAATTCGGATCTTGCAGGTTAGGATGAGACAGCAGAATGCTCCCCGACAGACACTGTTTTGTTTGGTATCTTCCAGTTAAATTCACAAATGATGTCTACACTTTTCAAACGGAGAGAAAAATATGCAAGCAAAACTGAAAGAAAATTTACTTACTTTAAGAATTTAGAAGTAAGTAAGATAATCATAGAAGGTTTCCGCAGCTTTACGCTTCGACTACCTCTTCAGAAGCAACCTCTTTTTTGGATTTAGAATGGGTCTTGGGTTTACTTTCCTCTGCCATAATGATTTCACCTGGCGACTCCGGGGGAGCTGTTGCTTCTGCGTCTCCCCATTGCTCTTCGTAAAGAGCTTTTAGATGAGTGAAAACTTCGATAATTGATTCATCCTCTTCGATTTCAAAGAGTTTTAAAATAAGTTCCTTATTGTTGTTGAGTTGTAAACGCTTCCCAAGTGTCTCCATACCCCGATAACTATTAATAACTTCACGGGCTTCTTCCTGCTTAGCCAGTATTCTTTTTGCTTCTCTATATGTAATATTCATCCTTTTTCCCTCGTGTTTTGTATGTTTACTTTTTGGGAAAAGCTAAGGGGCATCCAAACCACTGCGTGTTCCCATAAGATAAGTAGATAGGAGATATGTGGAAAACGTTCGATAAAAAAGCAAAAAATGTGAATATGTTATTAACTGAAATCTTAATTTGCTTACTAATTGGGCTATCAAGGACTAGTTTTCCTGAAAAACAACCCTGTTAAGACTCAGTAATTTTGAACTAACTTCAAGATTCATAGCTTTTGCTTTTCTTAAATTAATTCCAAGCTTCAAACGATTGTTTTCTCTCCTTAAAGTTAGCACCAACCCTTTTCGCAAAAACTTTTGAGATTCTCCCATAATAAGCACTCCTGAAATATTTGGGTATTTCTCTTTCTCCCACGATTTCAATTCCGAGTCCAAAAGTAATGCGATCTTTTTGGGTCCATTTCCG
>NZEN01000067.1 GCA_002689665.1 Opitutia bacterium
AAATTCATGGCTACTGTCTTAATCGTCTGTTTGATGAACTGGTTGAAGAGCCAAGTAACATTCTTTTTACGACCAAAACCGGTCCCGACACTATGCGCTACGATGCGATGAATGCATCCTTTTGGGTCGAGTGCCTGGATATGATGGAATCTACTTTCTGCAATTCCTAGGTTTCATGCATGCCCCTGCTAAACTTCCTGTCACCGTCTTATCCGGATTTCTTGGTTCTGGCAAAACCACTTTACTGAATCATATTCTGAGGAATCGTGACGGGAGAAAAGTGGCAGTCATTGTCAATGATATGTCAGAGATAAACATTGATGCCAGCTTAGTTCGTAATGGTGATGCATCCCTTTCCAAAACGGAGGAGCAGTTGGTTGAAATGTCCAACGGTTGTATCTGTTGTACTCTTCGTGAAGATCTTCTCGTTGAGGTTGGCAAACTTGCCAGGCAGAATCGTTTCGATCATTTGGTTATCGAATCGACCGGTGTATCCGAGCCTAAGCCCGTAGCGGAGACATTTACTTTTGAGGATGAGCACGGTTCTTCTCTTGGAGAAATTGCAAAGATAGACACCATGGTCACCGTGGTGGATGCCCCGAATTTTTTAAAGGATTACTCCACTACAGAACAACTGACGGATCGCGGACAGGAAGTGGATGAGGGAGATGAGCGTACTATTGTTGATTTACTCTCCGACCAGATAGACTTCGCGGATGTTATTCTGGTGAACAAGACTGATCTTATCACACCCGATGAACTCCATCTGGTGCATGGTATGATCCGGGCTCTTAATGCAAAGGCAGTAATCTTTGATACGATTAATTCAGAGATTCCAATTGATGAGGTCTTGGGAACAGGCAGGTACGACCCCGAGCGGGCATCCCAGCACGATGGGTGGCTTGAGTCACTGATCGAGCATACTCCGGAGACCGAGGAATACGGAATAACTAACTTTGTCTATGAACGGCGTATTCCTTTTCATCCCCAACGATTTTTTGATTTTTTGCAAAAGGACTGGCCAGGGGTAATTCGCTCAAAAGGTATATTTTGGTTGGCCACTCGGCTTAAAATGTCCGGTGTTTGGTCACGGGCAGGTTCCATATCCAGGCATGAGTGTGGTGGATATTTTGGGCAGCACTCCCCCGCAGTTATTGGCCCGAAGACCGCAGTCATATCGAACGGGTATGGAAACCCGGTAACGGAGATTGCAGACAGGAGATCGTCTTGCTCGGTTGTGATATGGATCAGGAGGCTCTTATTTCCATGCTTGATGAATGTCTCCTTACAGAAATTGAGTTATCCAGTGATGAGACTACCTGGCCTTTGCGTTTTAATGACCCATTTCCTGAATGGGATACAGGGGTCGAAGTAGATCAATGATCATGATTTCCAAGATCAAAAGGCAAAATTCTCAAGAATCTTAACGAAAAACTTTTAGGAATTTGGTCAACAAGGAAAAAACTAATCTTCATCGTGACCTACTTGCGTGAAGAGATGGTAGGGAAAAGAATATGGCCGAACAAAATGCACGAGCCGAGTGGGTCGAATTTACCGATTGAAACTAAAACAGAGGGATTCAAGATAATCAGGGAAATCTACGGAAAAATAACAATCTTGGTTTGATGAATATTGATTGGACACTAATGTTTAAGAACGACAATACACCTGTGTGGACAACGAAAAACGGAAATGATCTTAAATAATATCATTCTCACTTTTATTCTCACTTTTCCCCAAAAAGGACTTAAGTCTCAGTGTTTAAGCAGTGGCGGAAGGAGAGGGATTCGAACCCCCGGAACCGTTACCGGTTCAGCGGTTTTCAAGACCGCCGCATTCGACCACTCTGCCATCCTTCCAGTTAGTGAGTTTTATATTTGATTCTGAAGCTACAGACAAGTTTCAAAATTAAATAGATCACTTAAGGTTATTTTTTTCGTAGAGCCACCTGATACTTAGTCACCGAATCGAGGTCTAACCCTTTGTCGAAATTAAAAGTGAATTGCTTGGCGTCATCCTTTTGTAAAGTCATTATAGCTTTGGATCTGGCGATCTCCAAGCCACTGGCATTGAGCGCTTTGACCAGTAATTCACCTTCTGCTTCATTCTCAGATATCAGATAGATTTCCACAACACCATCATTTGCTTTCGAGTGCGTCATGGTGATTCCTTTATCGATCAATTCGATGGAAAGAGAAACGGGGATTTCTTTTTCAGTGCAGGAAAAATGTCCGAGCAAAATAAATGGCAAAAGTAAAGAAATAGATAAGCGAGTGCTTTTGAAGATCATGATGTAATTGTTGAATATGTTGGCAGAAATTTCAAGCATCTTGATGACCCGGTTTTTTGGGGCACCGTGCGTGAAGGCAAAAAATGGTTGCCCCCCATCCACCGGATGACTCATTTCCACTGCTGAAGTCCTTAACTAAGGGATGAGTGCTTAGAGTTGAATGCACTATTTTTCTTAAAGTTCCAATTCCTTTACCATGAATGATCCGACCTTCAAATATTTTCTTTGCGTGACATGCGTAGATGTACTCTTCAACCAATTCAACAGTCTCTTTTGGTTTAAAATGATGGAGATCCAGTATCCCATTAATCTCTAATTCTATCGACCGCGACATCCTGCTTATTTGTTTAGATTAGAGGGGTAGGGGTGAATCGGTTTCCCTCTCGTAATGAAGTGGTTGACGGGTTGGAATTTTTTTTGGGGGTCCTGTTGATTAGTTGTACTCTGGTTAGTCGAATACTTAGGATCGGGAATCCGGGGTGTATCGGCTTTTTTGTCATTTTCTGACTGAATTCCTTCAGTAGAATCCTGGTGTTTGGGGACTTCTGGAAACTTAAAGTCAGAAAGATCACAACCAAATAATAATAGGCAGAAAATTGGAATCAGGTTTCGCATTTAGTTAATTTCTGCACCATTCAATCCAGTGGGTCAAGTTAACGAACATCCATACATCGAATTGACATAACTGCGAGGATCACTCTACTTCGACTATGCCTACATTTATACTGCATACTAACCTTAAGACTATTGACTCACCAACTGAAGAAGTTTTACACCAGGAAATAAGAGGAATTATTGCACGGAGTATTGGGAAATCAGAAGATTTTGTCCTGACTATTTTTAACCCAAATACGAGTATGCGGTTTGGTGCAAAAGCAGGGGTTTCTGCATATTGCGAGGTTAAAAATGTGGGTGTATTGTCACCCGACACCACAAATCAAATTACGGGTTTCATAACAGAGATTTTATCTACGAAGCTCAAGATATCACCGGAACAATTATACATCGAGTTCCAGCAATCAGAACGACATTTATGGGGCTGGAACGGTAAGACCTTTGCATAAATTTTCTGATGAAAAAAAGTTCTTTAATCCTTCTTACTCTTTTAGTAAATTTTTCTTTAGTACGAGCTGAACCAGTTTTGACTCTTCATGTGGAGCAGGTTTTTACTGATACTAGTATCGATAAACCTATCCAATTATGCTTTCCATCAAATCATCCAACCAAGATATTGTTGGTTCTACAAGAAGGTAGGATATTGATTCTTTCGAAGGATGGTGAAAATAAAAGTGAAAATGTATTCCTCGATTGGACTGATCGAGATATTATTGAAAAAAACTTCGAAGAAGGATTGCTAGGATTAGCCCTGCACCCGTCGTTTCAGGAAAATAGATTATTCTATGTTTATCACACCATGCAAAATCCCAAAAGAACCGTGGTTACTGAATTACGAACGCTCAATGATGCCAATCAACTAATTCTGGATCAATCGTACGAACGAGAAATTATTTCGATCAGGCAACCTTACTGGAACCATAATTCAGGACTACCTTGCTTCGGCCCTGATGGTTATTTGTATTTGTCAACTGGTGACGGGGGGAAGGCAAATGACCCTAACCGTTTTTCGCAGAATACCTTTTCCTTGCTTGGCAAAATTTTAAGGATTGATGTCGATTCCAAGGACTCACCTTTAGAATACAAAATTCCACCGGGGAATCCATTCATCGATGCGCCTGGGTTTAGAGAAGAAATCTGGGCTATCGGTTTACGGAATCCGTGGCGATTGTCATGGGATTACCTAAATGGTAATTTATTCTGTGCGGATGTGGGGCAGCATCAACTGGAGGAAGTTAACTTAATTCATCGGGGGGGCAATTATGGATGGAATGACCAGGAAGGCTCTCGGCCATTCGAATTTAAGAATTCAACAAAAAATGATTCTGGCACAATAAAACCAATCTTTGAATACAGCCATGATTTAGGGACAAGTATAACCGGTGGAATGGTGTACCAAGGGCAAAAACACCGTTCATTTATAGGAAAATATATTTTTGGAGACTGGGGAACAGGAAGGTGCTGGGTACTTTCTATGAACGGAGAATCGGTCACGACACAACAATTCTTGTTAAATGAAAACATGATACCTGTTAATCCGCCCCAAGGCCAGTCATTGGTTCAAAGTATTGCCCCCTTCAAGCCCGTCAACTTCCACGAAGGACTGGATGGTGAAATTTATGCACTGGATTGGAAGGGTCGGATCTATCGAAGTCTTTAATCACCTGTGACGGCGAACAGTCAATCCGTAGACCGAATTCCAGTACTATTGCGAGGTGCTTGGTTTGGCATGAATCGAGCCTTCCGAGAAAGATTGAGTGAGATAGGAATTACAACTGCACAGTACACTGCGTTGAGATGCTTGCATGAAAATAAATCATTAAATCAGGAAATGCTGGCAAGCCTAATGTCTTCAAACAAAAACAGTTGCAGTGCTTTACTGAAAAGACTGGGTGCCAAGGAACTCATTAAGAAAGAAGTGATAACAAGTGATCGCAGAAACTTCACTCTTTCGCTTACCCCCAAAGGATTATCACTATTTCTTAAAGCTGAAAAAATTGCCTACAGATTGCAAAAGGAAATCACTGATATCCTTCCGCAAGACTCTGAAGAATTACTGATTTCACTATTAGAACAGTGTACGGATTCAATTTCGAATCAGAACATGTCACTTACTACTGATGAAGTATCCCTAAAATTTAACGAACCCAAACAATTCCTTAAGTTCCATAAAGAAAAGAAATGACATTACTGAAAATTTCTTGAAATTATCAAAAAAGCAGACTCACAATATTCCTTGTCGTGTTTATTGCTTTCGCTAGCAGTGTACGAGAACCCTCTAGCATGATCCCTGATTTCGCGGACTCGATCTGCTTATCAATGCTAGCTTCATCCATCATCGAGTTTTCAAAAGAATCGCCTGCGATCACTTGGTTTTCAATATGCTCACTTGCAATTTCGAGCTTGGAGAGATTAGCTCCAATCGTTCCCATCTGGACGCTGACACTCTCCATTTCATTCTCCAATGATTTAAGTGCTTCGCCTGCCTCTGCAGCATTGTCGAGGCTTGAATTTACTAATGACAGACCAACTCCCACCGGTTCCAAATCAACGGAAGATCCATCGCCCACTTGTACCTGGTAGGAACTTTCTGGGTTAATTAGGTTGGTGTACTCTGCCTTTACCTGAAAGATAGAGTTAGCTTCAACGCGTAAGGTCAGTTTGGTTTCGCCTGCTATCGCCGGGTATGTTTTCACTTCCCCAACTTCACCTGAAAAAACGGTTTCTGTGTTATCATCACCTGCATTCCAAGGCGAAGTCTTGTCTCCATCGGAAGAACCTAGTCCGAGTTGTGGTAGGTATTTTGCCTTATTATCAAATGAACTATTAGTAGCGGCTTCATCAGGAACCTTGACTTCCGAATTATTTCCGGCCGATTGTGGAACAAACTTAAAGGTTGTGGGCTCGCCTGGAGAATATTCGATTTCAAATTTATCAAAGTCATACTTCCATGCATTTCCTTCCGTTGCCCATTTGTTATCCCCGGAGGAACCTCCTGCTGTATCAAAAATGATATGATCGCCCTGTTTAAGCATGTATCGCTCGCCAGTAGCTCCGCCATTGACTTCTAAACTAAACTTACCTTTGTCAAAGTATACCTCTTTTTCCACTTCGTAATACTTATTCAGACCATCTAGTCTTTCAGAAGAAGGGACTATACCGTCGTGCACGACAAGTGATCCATTGTCATCACTCCGGAAGCCTTTTCCGTAATCGATTGGAGGAAAGTATTTGGCTGCCATCTCGTCAAATAACGCCTTGCCCTGGAATGTCTCCTTGCCGATATCGATCGATTCCTTTTTAAGTGCCTGAAATTCCGTTGCGTATTGAGCTCTTAGTTGATCATCAAGAAAAGGATCTGAGGCATAACCTGCAAGTTCTGTCATCCTGTTATAAATATCCTTCAGCATCTCCATCTTTGACTGTTGGGTCTGCACAAAACTTACAGCGTTCTGAATGCTTTTGGATAAATTACCCTTGGTACGCAGGCTTGACTGAATGGTGGAATTTTTAAGAAACGAACTTGTCTCAGTTGCGTTACTTCCAGCAATTACACCTCCCACTTTTAAACTACCCCCACCTGAATGAGAATTGTGGGTCCGTTTAATTAAGTTACGAGTGCTGAGGTTGTGCTTCGCTACCTGGCCTGATGAAATTACGCTAAACATAAGTAATGAAAGACCAATTCACGCAGATAATATATTACCCTTGATGAGCTTAGTGTTCATTCACTAAAGAGTGATTAACTAAGTTTTTTTAACTACGAAGATTTGTTGATGGAAGAAAGGTAAGGCTCGGCAGAACCTTCTTCTAATTCTGTTTGCTCTTTCCCAAGAGTCTCCAAACTAATAGCAATCGAATTCGCTCGGCTAAGCAGTCCATTAATCCTGTGATCTAACGATCTGTGCTGAGTCTCGACTGCGAGATTAGATGTTGAAATCGCTCCATCAGGATTGATTTTCTTTACCTCAACATTAGGCCAGAAGAACCCAAATATGGTGACAGCAAGTCCGCATGCGGCGTGGTAGGTACCAAGCATATCACTTAGCAGGCTTGCCCCAACAATAACTAGTCCAAAAGCCACCAATGCGGTAGACATATTAAAAGTGATAATGCGGCGAGATTTATTTTGTTGAGGATTCTTGCCGCCATCTTCGATATTTTGCTTTAGCCCCTGAAAATGGGTAACCTGAGATTTGATATCAGAAATTTCGTTATCAAGATTAGCTCTCTCGGTCTCAATTTTTGCTTTTCTTTGCTGAAATGCAACTTGATCTTCATCCCAAGCTTTCTCAATCAATTCATGTAATCCATCTTGGGGTTCCATGCCTGAGAGCTCCATGTACCTTGTAACCAACTGCTTGGTCTCTTCATTTAAGGAATAAAACTTACCTCTCTGCTCAAAGGCATCTTCATGTGTCTTGAGGAAATGAAAAATTTGCTCGTACTCAAACTCGTCGAAAACTTTTCTGCACAGGTTTTTTGAGAAGGAGTTAAAGGCAGTCATATTTACGGGGATCCAATGACTCTCAGTGTCAGGAAACTTCTCATAAAATAAATCTAGCACAGAGGCCAATGTGGCCAGTTCCTCTGCCTTACCTGGTTCTTGCTCCAAATGAAATGCTCTCATCTGTTGCTTAATGGAGTGATTAAGCTCTATATCACCATGCGGCAGTTCCTGGCAAACAGAGGGAGTTCTTTTAAGCCAGTTGTAGGTAAAGGCAGCTAACTTCGGCGTGCAAAAGTGCTCGAGGTTATAGCGGTTAATCTTTGCGGGATAAGAAGCGTAAAGAAGGAATTCTAACTCCTTCTCTGGCAGTTTGCTTAAATCAAACTCAGTATCCTCTATGGTGACCTCCATGTCTTTTTTGTTATTATTCATAATAAATCCATTTTGTAAATATTTCAATGCAAGGGCAGGGTTGCCCTTACTAGTTTCGAGTAAGTCTTCAGCAGAAACATAGCCGAATTCGTGAAACTGGATTAATTCCTCAGTTTCTAAAAGTGATAACCCGCGAAGTTTTAAATCCACGGGCTTTTCAAAACCAAAATCATTAAAGAATTTCCGAAAGTGATTGATCTCTTTGGTTGATGAAAAAATAAACCTGCAGTTTTTAAATCGAACTGATTTCCGTAAGGCATGATTGAACTCGCCGCTCAACCAATTTAATTGATCCTCCCCAAGCGAATCCAGGTCTTCAATGATCAAAATTGGTGTAACTTGCTGATTAGGTGAACTTGAACCATCAAGCAGTTCATTGAGTTCATTAATAAAATAATCAGATGGAGAAACTGAGTTGCCTGTTTTAACCTGACCTCCCGGTGGCTTTAGGTTTATGGTAATCTTTCTTGCAAACTGATTAAGAGCCTTACCAATTTCTAAATGTTCACTACTTAACAGATTTCTTGTAAAGTGAGTGAGTAATTCATCTGAGCAATTACAATCTCTACCGTTTGCAGAGATCATGAGATGGTTACCCTTTGCAATCAGGAGGCTATACAGGTTTTCAATCAAAGTTGTTTTGCCTATACCTTGATCACCATTGATAAAGGCACACCTTAGACTTCCTCCTTCAATCATACCCTTCCTGAGGAATGATAACTCTTTTTTTCTACCTATCATTTAAATTTTATAAATTAGTTCCCCGACTTGCTGGGCTGACGAACTCTCAGCCCAGCAAGTACGAGAAAACTGAATTCAATCTATCTTCGTGACATTGAGTTGAAGTTTAGAAGGTCCAAAACAATGCTCATATTGAGGTTCGATTGAACGAGTGCTGCACTGGCTGCATAAACCTGAAGATTATACTTTGCCATGTTTGTGGTTTCTTCGGCCACATCCACATCCATGATGCGACTATTTGCCTCCTCTAGATGAACCATGCTCGTGGACAAATAATCAGAGGAGAAATCAAGCCTTGATGAAGTAGCACCTGCCTCTGCCCGCAATGAAGCAACATTACTGATTGCAGTATTCAGCTGAGTGCTCGTTATATCAGATATTGATGCAGCATTTGCTCCATATCTTTGAGCAGACAAGTTTAAACCTGCGGCAACACTTAATGCAGATGTAAGATCGAGAGAGCCAACGGATATGGAAGCTCCCGTACTGCCCTGTGTGGATATATATACATCTCTGGATATACCTTGGGTAGAGAATAGGCTTATTGAGTTAAACTTCTCTCCCTTGAATGCGTTCAGCTGTGCCTGCAGTTCCCTGAACTCAGAAGCATAGTTTGCCTTATCTGTAGTGTTGAGTCCTGATCCATTGTCACCATACAAAGTTTTAATGGAAGACATCCGGTCGAGAATATCACCGACTGATGATAGAGCTGCATCCTGAGTATCAATGTATGATTTTGCATTATCTATATTCTGCTTGGTTGCAGAGGTCACAGTTAACGCGTTTTGCAACTTCATTGAGACAGCCAGCCCGCCCGGATCATCCGAAGGCCGATTGATCCGCTTGCCACTGGATAGCCTCATCAAGCTTTGATTGAGCATTGACTGAGCATTCCGCAAGTACATTGAGTTGAAATTGGAGGTCATTGAACCCCCACCTAAGTTGAGTGCCATTTGACTGCTCCCCTTAGAGTAACATCAACGCAGTTGCCGGCGTCTGATTGGCTTGTACAAGCATGGCTGCTGATACCTGTGACAGGATATTATATTTCGCGAACCTGGTAGATTCTGCTGCTACATCAACATCCATTATGCGACTGTTCGCTGCCTCTAAATTAGCAACAGTCAGTCTTACATGATCTTCTGCAAGCTGCAATCGGGCCAAACCTGCGGCACTGGTTGCACGAAGTGTGGCAATATTCTCAGTAGCCTTAGCGAAAAAGGAAAGAGTGAATGCATTATTCGCAGAAGATGAAGCAATACTAATCTCACTTCCACTTGCATTGGCAAGAGACTTGACTCCTGCTGCTCCTACAGCTCCAGCTGATGTGGCAGTAAAAGAGGAAAACGTCATTGCACCTAATAATAAGCCCTTCGACATACTCACTTTTGCACCAGCACCTCCCTGGTCTGAAGTTATGACCTCGACATTGTCCACATCTGTTCCGAATGTTTTGCCTGAAGTCGAGTTAAATAAGCTGACTCCATTGAACTTTTCAGTGGTAAGATCGAAAAGCTGATTTTGAAGTGCCTTGAACTCGGTACTGTAATTGGCGACATCAGTAGTGCTCTTCATCACATCAAGGCTGAGAGCAGTAAGTTCCGCCATCCGATCGACAATCTTAGCAGCAGAACTCAAGGCTCCGTCCTGGACTTCACCAAATGACATTGCATTTTGAATATTGGCGACAATCGACTTATTTCTGGCAATGGATGAACCCAGCTTCATTGAAACAGCAAGACCACCAGCGTCGTCAGCAGGCGTGACAATCTGTTTGCCACTCGATAAACGGTTTAAGCTTTTGTTGAGTTGAACATTGTTACTGTTCATTGCGAATGCTGCCTTGGTTGCAGCCGTGTTTGATAATATTGATAAAGCCATGTTAATTCTTCCTTTCTTAAATTAGTGATTGGGTAGTTTTTGATTATCCGAGAAGCATGAGTGCAGTATTCGGAGCCATATTGGCCTGAGCTAAAACTGCAGCAGACGCCTGGGATAGAATGTTATACTTGGCTAAGTTCGTAGATTCTTCGGCCACATCGACATCCATAATTCTGCTGTTTGCTGCACGAAGATTTGTCTCTGTTAGATTGAGATGATCTTCAGCAAAACTTAAGCGACTTGATGTTGCTCCGTTAACTGCTCGAAGAGTTGCAATGTTTTCAAGTGCAGTTACAAAAAAGCTTACACCTAGGTCCCCAATATTAATTGCGTTCGACTCAGAATTTGCTAGGGTGAGATTGGTACCGTTTGTTGTACCCGCAGCCGTTTTATGCATGGCTCCATTAGCGGAATTAGATGCTAGCATGTTAAATGTAACTGCACCTAAAAGCATGGCTTTGTGCATGCTCACTTTTGAGCCTGCGGCACCTGAGTCTGAAGTGTATATTGAAACAACTACATTTGTGCTGGAGTCTCCAAATTTTGAAGTAACATTATTATTAAAGAGACTAACCCCATTGAATTTTTCAACGGTGAGTGACTGAAGTTGTGCCTGAAGAGATTTAAACTCTGTATTATAATTCCCAACATCTTGTGAACTCTTCATCACATCCAGACTGTAGGACTTAAGTTCGGACATTCGGTCAACTATATTAGCCGCCGCTTGTAAGACACCATCTTGCACACTAGCGAATGATTGTGCATTTTGTATATTTGAGCTTACAGCTCTTGAGCGTGCGATTGAAGAAGATAGCTTCATCGATATAGCTAATCCCCCGGCATCATCAGAAGGTTTGGTGATACGCTTGCCGCTGGATAGGCGATTTAAGCTCTTGTTGAGCATATCGTTGTTTTTGGCTAGGTTGAATGCTGCACTTATAGCAGCTGTGTTTGTATTTATTGTCAGTGACATAGGATTTATCCTCCGTGATTATATGTTATACCGCGACATCATGTCGCTTGTCCGATTTTAGAAAGGATTCGGCAACCTTGTGAAAATGAATAAAGTTTAAGAAAAACGATTTGATGTAATGACAAACGATTCATGAATTAAGAAATTTGATATGTGGCGGTCTTACTGCTCATGGGAATGAAGCAGGTTATTCGGTAAAAATTGATCTGGCATTTAATGCGTGGGAATAAAGTTAAGTAGTATCCTCCCCGGTCGGTGATATCTTCGGAGAGAGTTGTGGATAATCATGATTTGGCACATCGTAGATAAAGCTTGCTGGAACATGCTTGAGATCCCGCTCCGTAGGATTTTAGATGGTATCAGAGAAAACAACTTTAGCTTCTGATGTACCCTGATGGCATTGGGGTGTAGGAAAGATCGTAAATAGAGTAGAGAGCGAGGAGGCGGATTAATCCATCCAGCAACATGCAATAATGTACATTTTCTTTTACGGAAATTGAGGTAACGATTGAGATTGGATTGAACCGATAATCTAGCCCTGATTTCATCAAATACACGCTCAACACAGATCGAGTATGAGTGATTAGATTGTTCTAAGCATCGAGTCTCCACAGAACCAAATGTGTTTCCCGGTGGCATATTGCAATTCGAGTTAACAGTATCCGAAAATTGAGACGAGCGACTGAAAAACTTCACAAAGAAAGGCATACAATTTTTCAGCCTAAGCAGTCCCAGCTTTTCGGAGACTGAAATCCCCAAGTTACAAAAGTTTTTACCAAAAAGACTGATTAAAGGTTTTAAAAGGGTAAAACCAGATGATCCTAAACAACCATGCAATCGTTGGATGCTATAGTTATCTCTATATCGAATTATGGTTAATGTATTGAGGAAGACCGATTGATTAGAAATAAATTCCCGCAGGTATTTAAGCATTGTGGTTACAAATAATGACTGTTTCTTCATGTCAGAATCAAAACCGAGATAACTACTCAGCCCACATAATCCATTATGGTAGGATTGAAATATAGCCTTCGGTCGACGCGAACGAAAAAATATTGAACGCTTGTCCTGATTAACAGCCCTAGGCAGCAGTAGTAATGCCCTTAATAACTCAGAGATGTCCTCACAGAGTGGGCTCAAGCACAAGTCATCAGATGAATTAACACAAGATGATACNGGCGAAGGATAGACACACCCATGACGCAGGTACATTGCAATATTTAGCCGGGGTGCAATCATCCTTTAATCCCTGTAATTATGGTCTGCTGTATCATTCAATGATGTTATTGAAAAGGTTTGTGGTAGTAGCGATGAGCTTGTATCGAGTGATTATTTAGCCCAGAAGCATCATCGCGGAATTTGGCATCATGTTTGCCTGAGCTAGCATTGAAGCCGACGCCTGTACAAGAATCTGGTATTTCGCAAGACGTGTACTTTCAGCTGCGATATCAACATCCATAATCTGACCGTAAGATGCTTCTAAATTTGCTCTTGTTCTATCCAGATTGCTCATGGCGAAATCCAGTCTAGACATAGAACCACCATTTTGTGCTCGGAGTGAAGCTATATTTTCAATGGCTTGTGTAAAAAAGCTTGTTGTGAAATCGTTTAGTACCTTCGCGTTTGCACTAGAAGTTGCAGCTAAAGTTTTGGTGCCAGAAGCTCCGTAGTATTTGTTTATCGATACACGATTTTCATCAAAAGTAATAGCACTAAGTAGTACCGCCTTGTGCACGCTAACCTTCGGTCCCGAGGATCCACCTTCTGTTGTGAAGATGGTTATAGTATTGTCAGTACTGCTATTATTAGCACCAAACACTGCGTTCGTGCCACCCGTTGCAGTTGTTGTCGTGGCAAACAAACTAATGCCATTGAATTTCTCCTTCGACATTTGATAGAGTTGTACTTGAAGGTTCTTAAATTCAGTATTGTAAGTATCAATATCAGACGAATTCTTTAGTACATCCTGGCTTAATGACTTCAACTCAGACATCCTTTCTAGGATGCCGGCTGCACCTTGTATAATGCCGTCCTGAACATCAAGGAATGAAATCGAGTTTTTAATATTACTGGAGACGCCCTTTAGTTTTTCAATTGATGAATTTAGTTTCATAGCAATTGCCAGTCCGCCTGCATCGTCTGANGTATCAATGATCCTTCTTCCACTGGATAGTCGTTGCATGCTTTTCATAAGCAGTTCATTGTTTTTCGCGAGATTAGCACTGGCTCGCACAGCGGCATGGTTCGTATTTATAGATAGCGGCATTTGTAATTCCTCCTTGAATTAATTTTAGAATAGATACCATCCTGGCATCTTGATGTTTAGTTGCTTGCGTTAGTTATTTTTAGATCTCTTAAATGTTTTTTTGGGGATAAGAGCGGGTCAGTGTTAACTCCGACTTAAGGATAAAAAACCATGATCAGTACGACACTCAGCGCGGTCTGAATAGGCTAAAGAGAAAAGTCCCTCTCTTTGAATTCTTCCTTTAAGCTTTTGGTAAGCTTTACCCATACCAAGGAGCAGGGCAGTGTCTTGCTCGGAAACTTCTGAAACAGAGCTCGATATGCTGTTATTGATGTGAGTGAACTTGTTAGTACTTGTTACTTTTATTTTCATGATATTGTGCTATTTTGTGCAATTTGATGCATATTATTCAAAATTAGGTTAGTGATATTTGTTATTTTATTGGTTAAATTGGAGAAGTGTTGATTGGAGGGATGATGATAAGCAACAGCCCGAGTGCTATCTGGTAGCTAAGTTACATTTAAAGAGTAGTTATTTGGGTTGTGATTAATAAAAGATATGAGAATGTAAATAGTGCGAATTTGTTAAGATGCATAAATGCGGATGGGTACTTGCATAGATAAAATATAATTAAATAAGGTGATCATCCGTTACCTCCTTTAGTGTAACGGATAGGAGAGTGAAGTGNCTGGTGCTTGGCAAAATTCTGCCAACTAAATTGTATGCGGTAACTACTATACCTATAATTATTTATGTTTGGAGGTAGCCANGTNCCNNGNGGCCAAGATGACCTCCGAATCAATCGATCTGGTTTACGAACNATCATCCNGTGCCTCCTATTGTTGAATGAGTAGAGTAATGCAGGTCAGGAGTCCGCGTGGAATCGTGCCAATTAAATTGTGTCCCATGACGACTATACATGTGTTCGCACAAATCAGGGTAGTGCCAGGTACCCGGTGGCCAAGATGACCTCCGAATCAATCGATCTGGTTTACGAACTATCATCCTGTGCCTCCTATTATTGAATGAGTAGAGTAATGTAGGGCATGAGTCCGCGTGGAATCGTGCCAATTAAATTGTGTCCCGTGACGACTATACATGCACTCGCACAAATCAGGGGAGCACCAGGTAACCGGCGACCAAGATGACCTCCGAAATATTTGGTTTTGATAATTTAGTGTCATTTGTAAATTCTTAGTTAAATAAGATTCCCAGTACATTTTGTGATATACCTTTTGCCTGAGTGATTGCGGAAATATGAAAATTTAATTTTAAATCTGCCTTAAGCATTGCCATAGATTCGCCTGCAAGGTCTGCATCCACAATTCTTGAGTATGCAGCATCTTGGTTCAGGGTCATCATCTGTAATTTTTCTACCTGTGCTTCAATTTTGCTCATGTTGGCTCCTGTCTTAGCCATTTCTGTGGCTACATTTTGCATTAGGGTAGTTATTTGGGTTAAAGCCTCTTGTGCTTTCTCAACAGTACCTAAATTATAAGTATCCGTTATTGAGAGGGTGACTTTGGAAACATTTTCCAATGCAAGAGACTGACCCGTAGCGTCTGATACTGGTTGGAGAGCGGCACCACCTTTAAAAGCTGTAATGAATTCATCATTATTAGAATAGCCGCGAGAGGACAGAAAAGCGTTTATGTAAGCATTAAACCCCGAGGCTGCGGAACCTTTGTCTGCGTCGAATTGAGTTTTCATCCAGGTTGTCATGTGCTTGATGCCATCTGAATATCCAGCATCCTTTATTTCTGAGTGTAGAAACCGAGTGGCTAAATAAGCAGCTGCATACTGATCACTCGAGGACCAATCTTCATTGCCTGTTCCGATTGTATCAATGAGTTCCTGAATCTCATCGTCGGTTGGATCGGGCCCTAAATGACCTCTAACTCTTGAATCACCACCATGAATAAACTCTGCTAACCCCTCCTTCAGCCAATTTGCTGAACTTATTCCATCTCCAGTCGGATCTCCAATGTAAGTGTTTTGTGCCTGCAGTGCATGGACCATTTCGTGTGCGATAATGCGGTCACCTGAAACGTAGGGTGGATCAAAATCCTTTTCCTCAAGAACAAGCTGCTGTACATCTGCCTGAAAAGTCGCTGTATTGTAGGAGTACGAGACATATGCAACTCTTCCTCCCTCTGGTTCTGCTGAATCGACGGTGATTGTAAATGCATCACTAGTTGGTGACCATCCATAAGCCAAGCTAACAGCATCCTCGGACGCTTTAAGCCAACCAATACCGCTGGCAGCTCCAGTCAGGTCGTTGAAAATTGAAGTGGCTTTCGAGCCAGAATAAGATGACGATGATATATTACTTCTATGCGAATTGTCGCCATCAGGTATCACATCAGCGTCGTTCAAGTCAGCACCGCCTCCTGCATCACTCCCAAGGATTGAACCCGTATCGGGATCATTGGTTAATCCAATCCTGTTTGCATAATCGAGACCATCTGCATTCTTGACGAAATCTACTCCGCCGCCACCTGCACCAAAGAGATTTTTTGATCCAAATTTGGATTTTGACAGATCGCTTAATTGTTCAGTTAACGAAATGAATTCCTTGTTATAGTTTTCTCGGTCGGTATCTGACATCAATCCGTTTGATGCCAGGCTTGCCAACTCAGGCATCCTTTGCAGTACCTTAGAAGCACTCATCAAAGTCTGGCTCTGAGACTGAGTATATGAAACCATATTTTGCAGGTTCATGCGACTCACCTCATCCATCTTGTTTTGACTACTTATCCTGGATGAGAAAGAGAATGCACCAGAGTCGGAGCGGGCTAAATCTTCTCTTCTCCCTGAAGCCATATTGGATACAGCATTCTGCTTGGAGTTGTAAATCTGTCCAAGTAGGTGTGAGTTGCCCTGACTAAATCCCACGAGATTCATTTGCGTTAAAAAAAATTATGTTAGAGAGATGATGATTGCTTGCATTTGCACCTAGACGGATAGGACGTAAGAGATGCAAATAACAATCAACTAAGCGTACTCTTAGCCGAGTAATGAGAGTGCAATATTTGCACTTTGATTAGCCTGTGAAAGCATTGATGCAGAAGCTTGCACCAAGATTGTATGCTTAGCTAGGGCTGTACTCTCAGATGCAATATCGACATCCATAATACGTCCGTGAGCAGCTTCAAGATTAGTGCGCCTTTGCTGTGCTGCTTCTTCAGCAAACTGTAGACGAGACACAGATGCCCCATTCTCAGAACGGAGAGTGGCAATATTTTCTAATGCTTTAGTGTAAACAGCTGCATCAATTGCTCCCAATGAAATTGCACCAGAGGTTGCAGTAGCTGCGAATGTATAAATCGTCGAATTATCTGCAGAGGCATATGCAGCTGAACCCAGCGATGGGGCAGTTGTGTCTGAAGTGTTTATGGTAAGTGCTGAAAGGAGCAGGGATTGATTTATGCTTACCTTTACTGACCCATCGGCACTAGTTATGATCTCTTTCATGCTCGCAGTTGTAGCACTTCCGAAAACTTCTGTGCCTCCAAATAAACTGACTCCATTGAACTTTGTTGCAGCCATTTGATGAAGTTGCACCTGTAGGTTCCTGAACTCAGAATTATAGTTAGCAATATCGGAACTATTTTTAAGGACATCCTGACTTAAAGCCTTGAGCTCAGCCATTCTGTCCAAGATTTTGCCCGAAGATTCCAGAATGCCGTCCTGCACTTGAAGAAATGAAATCGCATTTCCAACATTTGCTTCAACGCCTTTCAGGCGATTGATAGAACCTTTCAGTTTCATTGCTACCGCAAGACCACCAGCATCGTCAGCCGGTTTGGTTATGCGACTACCACTTGATAAACGATTTAAGCTCTTTTGGAGTGCGTCATTATTTTTGGTAAGTTGGAAGCTGGCTCGTGCAGCTGCCATATTTGTATTGATTGTTATTGCCATGTTGGGTTGGTCCTCCTTGACCGTATTAGTATTACGAAAAACCTCCTGTTTTTCGTCTCGCTAGATAGACTTTTGGGCAGCGAGAACCCGGTTTTATAAGATTAATTAAGGGATTCTTAGATTTGCTTACCCAAGTAAAGATAGTGCTATATTTGCACTCTGATTTGCCTGCGAAAGCATTGAAGCTGAGGCCTGAACTAGTATGGTATGTTTTGCTAAAGCTGTGCTTTCAGCAGCAATATCCACATCCATAATGCGTCCATGTGCAGCCTCAAGATTAGTGCGTCTTTGCTGGGCTGCTTCTTCAGCAAACTGAAGACGGGACACTGACGCTCCATTTTCAGAACGCAAAGTAGCGATATTCTCAAGTGCTTTAGTGTAAACAGCAGCATCAATTGCTCCTAAAGAAATTGCATCTGATGTTGATGCAGCGGCAAAAGTGTAAACATTTGCATTTGAAGCAGCTGTGCTAAATGCCGCTGAGCCGAGTGATGGAGCTGTTGTATCTGAGGTATCTATGGTAAGTGCTGAAAGAAGTAGAGATTGGTTGATACTTACCTTCACTGATCCATCGGCACTGGTTATAATCTCTTTCATGCTGGCAGTAGTAGCACTTCCGAAAACTTCAGTTCCTCCAAAAAGACTGACTCCATTAAATTTGGTTGCAGCCATTTGATGAAGTTGTACCTGCAGGTTCCTGAACTCTGAATTATAATTAGCAATGTCAGAGGTATTTTTAAGAACATCTTGGCTCAATGCCTTGAGTTCTGCCATCCTGTCCAATATTTTACCTGAAGATTCCAATATGCCGTCCTGAACCTGAAGGAATGAAATAGCATTTCCCACATTCGCTTCAACGCCCTTTAATCGGTTGATCGAGCCCTTGAGCTTCATTGCTACTGCAAGTCCACCAGCATCGTCTGCAGGCTTTGTTATACGGCTGCCGCTTGATAATCGATTCAAGCTCTTTTGTAAGGCAGAGTTGTTTTTACTTAGTTGATAGCTTGCACGAGAAGCTGCCATATTTGTATTGATTGTTATTGCCATTTGGGTTGGTCCTCCTTGACCGTATTAGTAATACGAAAAACATCCTGTTTTTCGTCTCGCTAGATAGACATTTGGGTAGCGAGAACCCGGTTTTGATTTTATTTAGAAAGTTTTCAGAATTAGGTTACGCGAGCAGTGAAAGAGCTATGCTGGCACTTTGGTTCGCCTGAACTAGCATTGATGCCGAGGCTTGGACTAGAATCGTATTTTTTGCTAATGCAGTACTCTCAGATGCGATATCAACATCCATGATTCGCCCATGAGCAGCCTCTAGGTTAGTACGACGTTGCTGTGCTGCTTCTTCGGCAAACATCAATCGAGAAACGGAAGCTCCGTTTTCGGATCGCAGAGTAGCAATATTCTCCAATGCCTTTGTGTAAACCCCTGCATCAATGGAGGATAGTTTTATTGCATTAGTTGAATCAGCAGTAGCAAAAGTATATATGGTTGAACCGTTTGCAGCTGAATGTAAGGCAGATCCAAGTGACGGAGCAGTTGTGTCTGAAGTATCAATAGTTAGTGCAGAAAGTAGCTGTGATTGATTAATACTCACAGTGGTTTCACCATCAGCACTGGTGATAATCGACTTCATATTTGTGTTTGATGAACCAAAGGCCACGCCAGTACCGAAAAGACTTACTCCATTAAATTTGGTGGAAGCCATTTGATGGAGTTGAACCTGTAGGTTACTAAACTCAGAATCGTAGTTGGCGATATCAGAAGAATTTTTCAAGACATCCTGGCTCAAGGCCTTAAGCTCAGCCATTCTGTCTAAGATTTTACCTGAAGACTCTAAGATGCCATCCTGCACTTGAAGAAACGAAATTGCATTGCCGACATTCGCCTCAACACCCTTAAGACGATTGATTGAACCTTTGAGTTTCATTGCCACTGCAAGCCCTCCTGCATCATCAGCAGGTTTGGTAATCCGACTACCACTCGAGAGACGGTTTAAACTTTTTTGCAGTGCGTTGTTGTTTTTAGTGAGCTGGAAGCTGGCACGAGCCGCCGCCATGTTGGTATTGATTGTTATAGACATTGTATTGGTCCTCCTTGACCTGGTTGTTTACGAAAAACCTCCTGTTTTTCGCTTCGCTAATTAGGCAAGTGGGTAGCGAATTCCCGATTGATTTTAATTTTTTTTGCACATAAACGCACGTTAGAGCAAATTGTACAAAATATGAGTGTGAAAAAGTCATGTGATTTTAAAAAAGGTACCGAAAGAGTACATATTGCTGATTCTAGCAGGTTAGCTGAACATGCAATTTAGTTGCTAAATGTCATGGAAGTCATCTGATAACGAGGACTGAAAATTAGAACTCAGAAATATTCTTACTGCAGAACACAATTGGAAAGCAGTTAGACATTATTTAGATAACTGGTAGTAGTCTTACTTAAACTAAAGTTATTACATGTTGAATACTAACATGCATATTTAGAACAATAAGCTTTGATTATGTACATGACAGATATACTTGGTGTACATAATGGGTGTCATCCATGACGTTGAGCGACAACATCCTATTGTCGGTGAAATATAATTAATGTATATTTTGGCACACTAGATGGTATGCATACTACTAGCGAATAGTTACGGTAACGTTGAGTAGTAAATATCTAGAGCTTTCGGCAGTCCTCCTTTATGTGATTTATAATGTTTATTGGATTGAAATTCGTTTAAAGATTTTCGCACCCAGGGTCGGTGTTGTAGTTAAAATGACAACCGACCCTGGGGCGTAGCACTCCAGCACTGAATGCCAATACAGTCCTGGAATATTTGGAAGGCATGCTCTGCTACTTTCCCACGAGAGCATGCTGTTATTTCGTAGTATGAAATATGGCGTTTGAAATTGATTAAGGTTCGAAAGGGGAGTGCAAATTCACCCAATCTTAAAAATGGCTCGATGAAACAACAGACCCGATCATAAAGCATCAATGTACTAGAAAGGGATATCGACGCATTACAAGTAAACCGACTAGGTGGTTTACGATTATTTCGGAATGCACTCATGTAATAATTCATCCTTTTAAAATGGCTCCCCTGTGATGGTTGGTAGTTAAAGGGATCAATGCGTCATTAATCCTCATCGATTTTGAAATGCATGAAGCTGCCACATCCGAACGGATCTTACTTTTGGCAAGTTGAGTCGCATTGTTAGCCATATCAGCATCTACTAACTTACCGATCGCCGCCTCATTTCGTATGCCCCTCTCTTCTAATTTTTCTAATTCGCGGTCAAGGCGGTTAATTTCTGAAGCAACGGCAGAAAGACGATCATCAATGACGCACCGAGCCTCACCATAGTAATCTCCATTCCCACGCAAATGATCTAATGTATCTGATGCTTTTCCGGCAGTTTCAAGAGAGTGGAAGTCACCAAATACCGGACTTTCACTATAAAGCGTACCAAAACTTTTTGCCGCAATCCCTAATATATTGCCCTCATGATCAACTGGAAGCTCGAGGTCAGGATGCTCAGGAACAAATTTTATTCCTGGCGTGCCAGTATTGTCACTATCTCCATCAATTCCAGCGTCACCTTCGGCATAGATTATGCCGATGGTATTAGTTTCAATCTGAAGGGTCATGTCAGTGTTTTCGAAACCTGAGGGTAAATCTTGAGTAAATATTACATTTGGTATTTTTGAGTAATAACCTGCGTCTGGATCTCCGTATTTTTTGGATAAATCACCCTCATATTGAGCATTGGACCAATTGTTTGCCCAATTCATATAATCAGATCTATCTGTATTGGCTGCTCTTGCGGCAGAATTCCACGCAGGAATACCTGGTAGTGCATTTCGCTGATCCTCAGTTAGTTCTGGTGCAGGACTATCGTTCACTCCATCACCATCTGAATCATAAGTAAATGTTCCTGTGTCAGTGGATTGCCAGTTGGACCTTAGATCCCAGATAGTTTCTGTGGTATTCCCATCTCCATCAATATCATCGACATCCTGGTTTTTGTGCATTGTACCATCAGGTCTAGCATTGCTATCCCCGAGATAAATTTTGTAAGTTGTAGGCTTGCCCGGACCAAAACTAACTTCCACGATATCGTCATCACCTCCACTTGCAGATCCTGAAGTAGCCCAACCCCCGCCTGCGTATGAAAACCCAGGATCGTCGTAGTTTTGTTTATGGTCGGTACCTTGAAAAGGATTTCCCATACTAAAGACACACACATCCCCCATCCACACCCTGTAAATATCAGCTGCACCTCCAGAATTTACTCTAAATGAAATCGTACCAGTGGAAGAGTGAACATCAACAGATTCCGCTCTGACTGCATGAGAAACGCCAGAAGGTTTCCCTGAAGCAAGATCCAATTGTCCTAATGCAATGTTTTTGACTCCACCACATAGTAATGTTGCGTTGAATAAACGTCGTCCCTGAAACTTTGATGACATCAACCCCTCAAGGTTTTGAACCAAGCCAATAAATTCGTCATTGTAAGCTTTGCGCTCAGCATCGGTAATCGTAGTGTCCATCGCCCGGAGACATAAAGTCTCCATTCGATCGTATACCTTAAGAACTTTTTGCAAACCTTCTTGCTGGGTAAGTAAAAAAGAACGAGCGTTTTGTAAGTTCAATCTGTAAGACTGATCAAGGTATTTCTCAGTTTGCATCCGCTTAACCTGAGACAGACCACCGGAATCAATAGCCGGACTGGACAATTTTATGCCGGAAGAAAGTCTGCGGGCAGCCTTACTGAAATTATCGTGTGCTTTTACATGCTCAACCTGAGACTGATGAGCTGATACATTTGTAAGTATCATTCTTGAGTCCTCCTTTTGATCAATTCTTCAAAGGCGAGGGAGATGATTAAAAAGCCCACCCGGTAGAAAGAAATTACAGAAAAGGATATCCAACGATGATCATTCGAGCATCTATTCATGTCGAAGCAACTAAATCGTTGAAGCTGTAAAATGTTATCTTTCATTACCGAGTGGGCATTTCAGTTAAGACTTTTTATACTAGACAAAGTAACTACTTCTTATCCGATAAGAGATAGTGCAACGGATGATAATTGATTTGCTTGTGCCGTCATCGAAGCGCTTGCTTGTACTAATATGTTGTGTCGGGCAAAGCGGGTTGATTCCAATGCGATGTCAGCATCCATTATCCGACCGTGTGCTGCTTCAATATTAGTTAGGTTTGACTGAAGAAGATCGATTCTTTGCATTACACGATTTTGCTCGGCACCATTCTCAGCCCGCATGTCTGCAATCCTCGATATAATATCAGTAAACTGGGATACAGAAACTTCTTTAATATCAATTATGTAACCATTACTATTAACCTCGGAAGCTCCTCCGGAGTTACTGCCATTAATGTTACCTAAGTCTAAACCTGTGCCGCCAGAAGCAGAGCTATTTATCGACAGCATGAACTGAAAGTTCACTACATTAATAGATACACTACCTGATTCGGTGGAACCACTATCATGAGTCGTTAATGTACGGCTTAGTGTTGTGTACTGTGCACTTCCAAAGCTGGCTGTTCCAGTATTTAATACACCGCCAGAAACTGCTGATGCACTAGAATTACCAAACAAACTAATTCCGTTAAACTTTTCTTTGGAAATTTGATTTAACTGTGATTGCAACTCGATGAACTCTTTGGAGTAGTTTTCGATATCACCAGTGTTTTTGGTAATATCCTGAGCCATGGTCCGAAGTTCAGCCATGCGGTCTACAATTTTACCCGCTGCAGACAAGCTTGAATCTTGCACTTGTAAGTAACTAAGTGCATTTTGCGAATTTTGAATAATAGCACTGGTACGATTCATTTTTGAATTCAGCTTGTAAGCGACAGATAGGCCCCCCGCATCATCCGCAGCACTGTTAATTCTTTTGCCTGTTGATAAACGCTCCAGACTTTTCCGGAGTGCATCATTGGCACGTGATAGGTTAAACGACGACGCCGTGGCGGTCGCATTTGAGTTTACTACTACTGGCATTTTGTATCTTCCTTGATTTTTGTATTTATTGTTTTGTGTTAGGGGCAGGGTACATCCTTGTTCCCCCAGATGTTATTCTGAAGTTATTAATAAGTTTTATCCGATAAGGGAGAGTGCAACGGATGAAAGTTGGTTAGCTTGTGCTGTCATCGAAGCACTTGCCTGGACCAAGATATTATGTCGGGCAAAGCGTGTGGATTCCAACGCGATGTCTGCATCCATGATCCGACCGTGTGCTGCTTCAATATTAGTTAGGTTTGATTGAAGTAGATCGATTCTTTGCATGACACGATTTTGCTCAGCACCATTTTCCGCACGCATGTCTGCAATTCGTGAGATAATGTCCATGAATTGAGAAACAGAAACTTCTTTAATTCCATTAACATACCCACCGGTAACACCACTTCCAGTATTACTTTCATCAATGTTACCCAAGTCTACTCCTGTTCCACCTGATGCCGTGCTGTGGATTGAAAGCATGAACTGAAAGTTGATTACATTAATAGAAACACTTCCAGATTCAGTTGAACCAGAATCATGAGTTGTGAGAGTACGACTCAGAGTATTGTATTGCACACTACCAAAACTAGCCGTTCCTGTATTCAAAACACCTCCGGAAACTGCAGTTGCACTTGAAGTACCAAATAAACTAATTCCGTTAAACTTCTCCTTGGAGATTTGATTTAATTGAGATTGTAACTCGATGAACTCTTTGGAGTAATTTTCAATATCACCAGTGTTCTTGGTAATATCCTGAGCCATGGTGCGTAGCTCAGCCATACGATCGACAATTTTACCCGCTGCAGATAAGCTTGAATCTTGCACTTGTAAGTAACTTAGTGCATTTTGCGAATTTTGAATAATAGCACTTGTACGATTCATCTTGGAGTTCAGCTTGTAAGCGACTGAAAGCCCCCCCGCATCATCCGCAGCACTGTTAATTCTTTTGCCTGTTGATAACCGCTCCAAACTTTTTCGGAGTGCATCATTGGCACGTGATAGATTGAATGACGACGCAGTGGCGGTCGCATTTGAGTTTACTACTACTGGCATTTTATATCTTCCTTGATTTTATGATTATTGTTTTGTGTTGGGGTCAGGGCACATCCTTGCACCCGTTAAAACGATCTTGTGTTACTGTGACTGTATGACCTGAATGTGTATATCGGACACCTATTAAAATTGGTGGGTCGGGGGGGTGCCCATGGATCCATCGGTAATTGGGAGGTAACCCAAACCGGTCTGGCGGACTATGTCTTTGCATGTGGTAAATTCTGTTTAATTTAAATAATAAGTTGGTTTTCGAAAGAATAGGGGCAACAAGCATGACTCTACTGCTTTTGGAGTGAAGTCATGAGTGAAACAGTTTGATTTAGGGTGAGATATGTTAGGGTAAGCCGACAGGTAACCACCGTAGGTCTCCATTGACATAAAAGGGGGGGTTCCTGAGAAAATGTCAGGGGGTGGATCCGGGGGTTGTCCATGAACCCATCGGTAATTGGGTGGTAACCCAAACCGTTCTGGCGGTCTATGTCTTCGCATGTGGTAAATATTGTTTAATTGAAATAATTGTTCTGTTCTCGAAAAGGTTGGTCGTAAACACACGACTCCGTTTTCATAAAAGAAAAGTCATGTACTACTCGATTTGATTTAGAATGAGAAATATGAGAGTAATCCGACAGGTACGCACAATAGTGCTCCTTATTAATAAGCATAGAATTTCCTAAGGGCATGCCAGGAGGTGGATCGTGGGGTTGCTCATTAATCCATCGGTAATTGGGTGGTAACCCAAACTGGTCTGGCGGTCTATGTGTTCGCATGTTGTAAATTCAAAATCAAAATTAGGTGTGTTGTGCTATGATGGGCACAGGGGTTGCCAGGGAGCATCTTTGCCTGGCCATAACAAGTTGATGGGGATTACGAGGAAATAGAAAGCGGGCCAACTCATGCGAGAAGTAACCACTTTCGAAACCCTTGTGATTTGCATGTGATTTTTGGTTGTTTTTAAAGTCATTATCTTGGTGAATAAATTTTGTCCTTTGCATAAAGTTTTCTAGGTTTGCTAATTGTAATTAAGTTCAAGCATCATCTTTCGCGTTGGAGTAGGGCAGTGATTAGGCCTTTGCGTTTAACATCGCACCACGGTGATGCTTGGTCGTTAGATCAATAAGTAAATCGTTCATTCGCATGCTTTTGCCGATAACATTGTTTGCCATCTGTACTTTTACTGCATTACGCATTTGCTCAACGGAAGCTTGTGAGTAATCAGTATCCTGAACTTTGCTAAGTGCATCTTCATTATGAATCATGCTATCTTCCAGATGCTCCATGGCTTTCATTAAGCGGGATGTCTCAGCTTCGTTTTGAGCAAGCATCTCCTCGAAGTATTCAATGGACTTGGTTACACTAAAAGGAGATATATTTTTAGTTGCAGATAGATTCCCTGAAGGATCACCCAATCCATTCGGGTTTGTAGTATAATTCCAAGTACCAGTACCCGTAATTGAATCAGCAGAAGAATCAAAACCTACTGTAATATCGAAATCTTCTCCGGCCTTACTAGCAGTGAAAGATATAAAATTATCACCATTATTGTAAGAAGCAGTGGGTAGATGTTCACGCTCTGCGACAGAGAAGTTCGCTGTGAGGTAGTTATTAATTTCATTTACAAGATTATTGGCGACATCGTCAGTAGAGTCACCAGCTTGTGCAGTCACACTTATAACATTTGCGTCAGTTAATGCTGGAGTAAATAATGCTGTCTTGACTCCTCCCTCAGGCCATGTGCCAGTTGATTCATCATTATGACGAACTTCAGTTATTTGTACCCTTAGCACATCTCCCGGAGCAATGGCCCCACTACTACCAGTATCCCCGGTAATGCTTGCTCTTAACACTTTAGCAACTCCTGGGTTATTCGGAGTATTAACTTGAGAGTCGGTGCTCATGTGTGTCCCAGAGTCAGGGATATATTGGTTCCCGGTAGACCCGGATATCGTAGGGGGGGCATTATCTACCGTATTGCCATTAGTAAAGTTTCGTTCAAGGTTGGCAGCCTGCAAGGTTATTCGTGCATTGCTAAAAATGCCTGCCTTACCAAACCGAATAATGTCTCCATCCCCGTAGCCGCTTCCTCCACTCCCTGCGGCACTATTTATTGCTATACCAGAGAGGACACCTGCACGATCAATTGTATAATCAAGTTTTAAGCCACTGCCACTACCAGATACATTTGAGGCAGTTTGATTAGTATAAGTCCATGAAGTTTGTGCAGTCCCGCTATCATAAGTAACAGTACCTACTCCTCCTTGTACTTTAGAAACCTGTAATGTGATATCCTCTGGAAGCGCGGTTGCCCCAACAGTCAATGTGAGATCATTAACACCGTCGACTCCACCTACTTCAGACCCATCAAATGTAATGTCTTGACCTGCAGTATATCCAGCCCCACCTGCAGAAAGGTTACTGATTGTAACAACGCCTCCAGCAATAGCCACATCAACTGTAACTCCTCCGGAACCAGTTATGCCAGAATAAGTACCGTCGATTAAGTTAGCATTGGTACCTCCGGTAGAGCTTTTGGATAAACCAGCAGCAGCGACAACTGTTCCGCCTCCAATATTTGCAGCACTAATTGTAATCGTGTCTCCGACAGCAAAACCATCACCGGTTCCACGGTCATCATAGTTGTTTATTGTAACCGTATTGCTCGTTGCATCGACAGTTAGATCTAATTGAAGATTCCCCGAAGTATCCTGTACATTATTGTAAGTACCCGAGGCAAGCCTTGTGGTTACTGGCATTGAGTAATTCAACTCCTTAACTTCGGTACTTGCTGCGTCCAAAGTGGCGACGGTATACTCAAAATCATTCCCGACGCCAGCACCACCATCCTGTCCGTTCATCAATGATCCAAGAACTTTAAATGTGTCGCCCACTTCATAACCACTGCCCTTGTTTGAAGCATTAACGGTGGTCGAGCCATGCCCCCCGGCATTTGTAATATCTTGAACATTCAACCTGGCTCCAGAACCAGAAGCGGAAATATTCGTTGTGACTACATTATTGAAGTCATCTTGGACAGCACCATTTTGAGTTTGATTCGTAGGAGTTGCAATAATCTCACCATTAGTACCTGTTTCGTCCACTTCAAGGACAGGTTGATCATCAACATTATTAATCGCAGCAGTGATTACAATGGTACCGCCACCAGCACCGCCCGGTGTATACACTGCGGATTGGATGCGTGCATTCCCTGCTATCGCAGTAGCTAGTGTTGCGTTGTCTGTGATACCGCTACTGCCATGAGAAAAATTAAATGAAAATCTATTATCAACTTCAGAAGTAGGATTATTGTCATCAATTATATGCTGAGGGTCTGAGCCATCAGCAATACCTCGAAGCTGTAGAGTATCTCCGGCCTTCATTTCGCGAGACAAATTAACGGTAATCGTGGAAGCAGACGCAGCTTGAGTAGCAGTGCCCAGATTTACTTTTGCGTCACTAAAGGTAACATTCAAAGGGACACCTCTTTCAGTAGACCTCAGTTGCAATTCATACCCTTGCTGCCCACCACCAGGATTCCATGAAGCTGGTGCAATACTTGCATCTACATTTACATTGTTTGGATTATTGGTAGTGATTTCATTGGCTAAGCCAGCAAGCATGAATCTTGATGCCTCACTCCATTCTTCCTGTGGGTCTGTGCCAGCATCAGAGGAGAAGCCGGCTCCTGTCCACCAAGCTGGTGGAGCAGTTAGATCGTTAGCACCTACTGTGTATGTGAAAGTCCTCGTAGTCCCAGAGCCATCATCCATGTCGACCGCGATTGAATCACCAGCTCGAACGACCACGCCTGTAGCTAATGCATTGTCTTTGAAATCTAAACGAATTGTAGATTCCTCAGCATCATTTGGACTATTGGGCGTAGTTGGTGCAGCCGCTTCTAAAAACTCCATCCTGTCACCTGAAGAACCAACCCCCCATAATTCGAAGGGATCACCTTCCCCCTCAGATGTAATTCTTATCCCACTTACACCAACAGCATCTGCTGTAACAAACTGACCATTTTTACCAGTTGCAGCAGCTGCATTAATAAGAGTAATTAAAGAATCTCGAACAGCCTCTTGTGTTTTAGTGGGATCAAAAACACTACCATCTCCATTAACATCAGCAAGTGCTTCATCAGTTGCAGTTGCGGTGTATCTGATGGGATGCGTAGATTCGATTTCCCTGATCGATGATAGTTCGTTTAGATTTAATTGAAATAAGTCGCCATCAGCAATATTTCCACTTATCTGCAAGGTCTCAACCTGACGTTGAACTGGATCTTTCTCAAAGTTAATAACAGCTAAACCAGCTTTCCCTCGCTTAACTCCATCACCAGCGTCAAAGATATTGCGCACATCTTGGTAGTCGATTACATGCTGTGATATTCCAACACCGTTATTTGCCTCACTACCAGTTTCGAGACTAGTCCTTGTACTCCCAAAAAGCTCTGAACTCGAAGTTAAGGTTGGAGTAAACAGGCTTACTCCATTGAATTTTTTTACTCTTAGGGAAATAAGTTCATCCGTCAATTCGCTGAATTCAGTATTCAGATTTTTTCGATCAGAAGCGTTGAGAGTGGGTGAATCAAACTTGAGTTTAGTAAGTGCTATTCTCTCCATTATATCTCGAGCTTCCATGATCGAGTTTCTTTGAACCTCGAGGTAAGAAAGAGAATTCTGAATATTTGCTCGCCGTGACTGAAGAAGGTACTGGTTGGATTTGAAACGGATACCTGCTGAAAAACCTCCCGCATTTTCTCGGGCATTCCCGAGTACCCCTGCCGATATCTTGTTGCTCGCTTTCATGCGCAGGCTGTCTGCCAATTGCATATCCACTCGAGATCTTAGGTATGTTTGATTTGTGAGTTCCATAATGTATCCTTGGTTGTATTATCTTTTAAAGTTTGGCACTGAGCACTGAGCTACGAAAATGCTCAGTTGTGAGGGCAATAAGCACATCCTTAAGACGGGTTGACTTACTCATGACTTGAGCAGACATCTGCGTTTTGATTGAGGCAGTGGCTAGATTGGTTGCCTCCTGAGCAACATCGGCATCTTCTATCCGACTAATAGTAAGTTCGTCTGTGATTGCTTTTCTTTCGAGAGACTCAAGGGCCTTATCGATCCGTGACATTTCCGCCCCTACGGATGCGAGTCTTTCATTCACTACACATTTCTCTTCTCCGTAGTAACTGATTTTGCCATCATTGGCATAAGGGTTTCCTCGCAAGTGATCGAGTGTATCGCGAGCACTGTTGTAGTCTGACAAGGTGTGATTAGCACCGGTAACCGGACTGGCATCTCCTAAAGTACCAAATCCCTTCGCATTAAGAGTAATCGTATCACCCTCTGCATTCATCTCTACATCGGTGTTGTACTCTATGGGAGTAAAGGTGATGCCAGAATTCGCTATGCCATCATTTGTTTCATTTCTACCAGAAGAACTCCCTTTTTCATAAATGATACCAATTGATTTGGTTTCGATTTGCAGGGTTAGTTCTCGATTATCAAACCCAGCAGGTAAGTCATAGGCAAAAACATTGGGGTATGTATATGGTGTATCAGGGTCACCAGTGGCAACACCTGGGGTATTCATTCTAGATTTCCCTGAATCGGTTCCATCTCGACTCGAACCACCGGGCGTAATTTTGTAAGTTGTGGGTTTGCCAGGTTCAAAAGTTAATTCAATCAAATCATCATCATGTGAGCCCGCCGCATCAGAGGTTCGCCAACCCGATCCCATAGGATTGTCAGCAGGGACATCTTGTATGTGACTAAATTGATCAGGTAGTGCAGTTCTTCCAGGACCAGCACGGTTCGCAGGATTGTATGTGTTGTAATTTTCTCTGTGATCCACGGATGAACCAACTGGCGGAGGATCTCCTAAACTAAATACTAAACGATCACCAAGCCACACCCTATAGGTATCACCTGCAGTTCCAGAATTCACACGAAAACTCAATGTTCCAGCGGGTGAACCAATCTGAACAGATTGAGCCCGTATGGCGTGTGCCCAAGTATTATCAACCGTTGCTAGATCCAATTCCCCGAGTGCAATTTCCCTCACACCACCACAAACAACAGTATTACTGTAAAGGTAATCACCATTGAATTTACGCTTCATGATCTCCTCCAATTGATTCGATAGAGATTTAAACTCTTGATCATAAAGCTCTCTATGGGAAGCATTCGCTGTTGGATCCAATGCCTTAATGGTAAGAACATCCATCCGGTCATAAATATCAAGTACTTCACGCAGACCCTGTTCCTGAACTTCAAGGAATGAACGAGTGTTTTGTAAGTTTGTTTTGTAAGAATTATTGTGCAACTGACTCAAGCGTGCATTAACTCCTTGCGAATATGCACCAACATCTTTGCGCAGACCTTCCATCTTCGAACCACTTGAAATCCGCTGAACGGCAGACTTAAAGTTTGCCTGAGAATCAAGATAATCCATCCGAGAATTTAAAAAACTGAAGTTGGTCAGTTGCATGGCGTTAACGATTGAGTGGTGAAGATTTTAAAATTGATTTGCAGCTTCCATCCACACTCCGCTCTCTCTTAGGCAAGCGGAGTGTGGTGAAAGTTGCGAACGACAAGAATTGGGTTCGTTCTTCTATGTAACTTTTGAACTTAATCATTTCTTGTCTTCTTTGTTGCATTGCTATCTTTATCCTAGGAGTGAGAGAGCAATGTTTGTCATTTGGTTGGCTTGCGCAGTCATGGCAGCACTTGCTTGAACCAGAACATTATACCTTGCGAATCGGGTTGATTCTAAGGCGATATCAGCATCCATAATACGACCATGGGCCGCCTCCAGGTTAGTGACATTTGTTTGGAGCAGGTTGATCGAATTCATGATCCGGTTTTGTTCTGCACCATTTTCGGCACGGGCGTCAGCCAGTTTCTCGATCGCATTGATGATCTCGGAGACTGACACGTCGCGAATCCGGGTGATGAAGTTGTCACTACCAAGACCTGTTGTTGTTATACCGCTATTGGCATGTCCGATACCACCCAAGTTAACATTTGCGTTTCCGTTCAGAGATAGCACGAATTGCAAGTTAACCACATTGAGGGATATACTTCCGTTTCCGGTGTTACCACTTGGGTGTGTGACTAATTCACGACCGAACTTATTGTAGGCGATTGAAGCACCTGATGCGTCGACATACACGCCTCCATTATCTGCTTTTGTCATTTGTGCCTTAGACCCAGCGGCAGTCCCTGCATGTACGGCAAATAGACTGATACCATTGAACTTCTCTTCCTTGATTTGCCTGAGCTGGCTTTGCAACTCGATGAACTCCTTGGAGTAGTTTTCAATGTCACCGCTATTTTTGGTGATGTCTTGGGCCATTGTTCTTAGTTCAGCCATGCGGTCTAGAATTTTCCCAACCGTTGCAAGAGACGAGTCCTGTACCTGAAGGTACGAGAGCGAGTTCTGTGCGTTTTGGATGGTTGCATAACTGCGGTTAATGGTCGAATTCAACTTGTATGCGACAGCAAGTCCTCCAGCGTCATCGGCTGGATTGGAAATTCGCTTGCCAGATGACAGGCGTCCCAAACTTTTGCGCAAAGCTTCATTGTTTCGACTTAGGTTGAATGATGCTTCCGTGGCGGAAGCGTTACTATTTACTACGATTGGCATTGTTTAATCCTCCTTGATTAATGCTAGCGGCATCCTTGCCGCGTTTGGTACCTTAGGAATGGGGATACCACCCATTTGATTAAAATATTTCTTTCATATCTAAACTGGAACCACCGGTCTGGTTCTCGGTAGAACTGATTTGTGGAACCGGTTTTTAAGGATTTTGAAAAAGCCTGGAAGTGGTTGCTTTTTGTTGTCCGGAAGCAATTGAGTTTGCTTTCTCTGTAGATTCAATTCGCTGAATAAATCAATCAACCGGTCTTCCTTGGATCTTGTTTCCAGCATGAGATTAAGGATCTCATTTATACTCGCCTCCGTTACCCTTCTATCGACATCTTCATTGAGTCCTAATGTCAGGCACACAGAGCGGAACGAAGCTTGGGAAAGTAAAGGAACTGGTGAGAGGGTTTCAGTAACCCTCTTGCTTTTCACCCTCAGATGGATGCGCATTGGCGACTCTTGACCGTAGCCAAAGAGAGGAAAGGATTTGTGCTTTCCGTCTGTTATTGAGGACAAAGACTCAAAGAAAAACTTTCTTCTAGATGTGGGGTGTGCACCCACACGATCCTTACCTCCGGATTGTGCGGGTAATATCATCTCTCGTAGAAGAACTTCTGAGTCAGAAAGGCCAGAAATCTGTCGACGGATATAAAGAAGTCCTTCATCCAATGACCTGAGCATCAAGTCAGTGGTTGAAAACCCATTAAATGTACGACTCGAATGATCGTGTGAATTGTCTTTTTTACCCAAAGACGCAGGGGTGTGTACGCACGAAGGATGCATGCGTCCGACCGAACCGACATGACCTTCGTACGCGACACCACATGCTTTTATGTATGTGTGAAAAGTACGCATTAATAAATATTAAGTTAGAATAATAATATAGTTAACAATATGATAGGAGAGCTACTGCATTGATTGATGTTTAGATGTATTTCTTAGCTGTCGCTAAGAAGGGATAAAGGGTTTGAAGGTAATATTAATAGTTATACCAACATCAGATTACTAATTAGGTAATGCAGTGAATGCTGGTCTCTTTTATTTATTGGATGTAATGACTATCGCTTATTCCCTTCTGTTCGTGGTTTAAAAAGTGTGTGTATAAATTAGTGATGTAGAGGTTGAGGGGTTCCATAGCTTGCATGGGTTCCTCGACTTTCAGCGACAGCGACATTCTCAAAATATCCTGGCAAATCGCCTAATCTTTGCGGACACCCGTCAATAAATGAATCTGCGGATACTGCTCTATGTGTAACGGGAGCATACATATGCTCACGAACAAGGCATTCTCGCATCGCAGAGAGTTGAGCCAGGTAGAGTTTCGGATGATCTCGCATGCGGGATGCCTCAGCGGAAACAACCATTCGTAAGGCTGAGATCTCTGAAAACACATCTCCTATTTGGTCTGCATTCAGCTCACTGACCTGTTTACCTGCAAGCGGCACGAGTAGTGAAAATACCTTACTCAGGTCCGGTAAATGAAAAACTGACTTAAGAGAACATAGTAATTCCGGCATTGTGTTGAAATTACTATTTCTACTGTTCAAAAGAGTTCCACTAGACAGCCTAAGGCAAAGATCATAGTAGAGATCTCTCGAGAACTTGCTATTGTGGTACGTGACTCTGGCCCACAGATAACTTAAGTCTGAGTCCAGTCCTTCACAATTGAAGTCAGCTTTATCCTTTTCAGCTGTAGGGGTGGAGACCAAGTCAACTATTTTACTAATATCTTCCAGTAACAAGCCCAAGGATTCTTCCTGCTTGGTTAGGAGCGATACTGCACTTTTCAGTAAATCAGTACTGACCCGCTTGTCCAAGAGGAACTCCAAAGATTTGAGATTAGAATCATAATTGACAGCCATCGATCTTGCCAGGTGGCTCTGTTTCAATAAATTCTTCCTGAGGAAATCATAGGCACTACATACATCTTTAGGACCTATTGTACTGCAGGAATCGGCGTTAATAACTAATGACATAATTAAAAATTAATTAATAAGTTTGATTGAAAGTTAGCCCAACAAAGTGAGAGCAATATTGGTAAGCTGATTAGCCTGGGCCACCATCGCCGCGGACGATTGCACCAGTACATTTTGCTTCGCAAATCTGGTCGATTCGAGAGCCATGTCAGCATCCATGATCCTACCGTAAGCTGCCTCAAGATTAGTCTGATTTTGAATTAATAATTCATTGACCATTCCTAAACGGTTCTGTTCAGCACCGTTTTCAGATCGAGCATCTGCAATTCTCTGTATGATGTTTGTGAAAGAACCAATCGATACAAACATGATACTCTTTAGAAAGCCATCAGCTGTGTATACTTGATTGAAGGCATTGGCTATAGAAACTGAACCAGCTGCTGAACCTTCCGAGAAATCATTCATGTTCTCACCGTTAACATTTCCTAAATTTATAAATACTTGCTGCCCATCTCCTGTACTTCCATTCGCAGCTGCCACGCTTCTCTGGTTATTAATCAAATTAGCAGTGGCTGGATTTATAAATCGAGTATCGATTCCCCCGAGCGAGAGAACATACTGCATGTTTATGACATTAAGTGAAACATTACCGTCATCAAATTGACCATCTGCTGTGGTTAGAATATTTCTCGAAAAAGTTTGATATGTTCTTCCTTCGTCATCAACGGCATTAGCTTTATCTAGTTGCGGCCGTAGGTCGGGTGGAGTATTTACAGCTTGCGTTCTACTTACTGCAAAAAGGCTTATACCATTGAATTTCTCGCGACGCACTTGATTAAGCTGCCTTTGCAATTCAATAAATTCTTTAGAGTAGTTTTCTACATCCTGAGTGTTTTTAGTTACATCTGAGGCCATGGTACGAAGCTCGGCCATCCGATCGACGATCTTGGCTACGGTAACCATGGCACCGTCCTGTACCTGTAAGTACGAAATTCCACTTTGAATATTTTGCCTGACAGCTTCGGTTCTTTGTAGCTTTGAATTTAGCTTGTATGCGACCGATAGGCCACCAGCGTCATCGGCTGGGCTTACGATTCGCTTGCCCGAAGACAATCGGTTGAGACTTTTACGCAATGCATCATTGGCACTCGATAGATTAAACGAGGCAACCGTTGCGGTTGTATTACTATTTACTACGATCGGCATTTTATGATCCTCCTTGAGTTTGTTTACTTAGCCTAGCATCCATGCTGGGCCTTGGGTTTATTTGATTTATCCCACATGATCGTGGGTTTGTTTTCACACAAAGTTTTTTCATGACATTAAAAGTAGGATATTAATTATTTCGATGCGGCCTCCTTAGTGGACCATAGCTTGGACTCGAATTGAACTCGGGTATCCGCCAGGGAGTACCGTCTAATATTTTCTGATGAAGAGAAGAAATTCCATGGAGTCGATCCACCAGCATCCCCCAACTCAGTCGGTTGCTGGTACAGAGGGAACGCCATTCAGAAAAAGCCCGCTTGATTGCACCATGATCCAAGTTGAATCCCGGACCATCTCCATAAACTTTTCCGCCCATGACTGTCTTGAGTCCAGTCTGCCCCAGATCTGATCGCTCAATTGATAATCCTTCCCACTCGCCATGATTGGGGACAGCAATAGTCAATGGCTTTGAGGGTCCGTTGGAAAAGAGGGCAGAGTGATCAAAAGAAGAGATTGACTCCTTAAAAATTGCGTCTTTAGCCTGCGAAAACTTTTCCTGCAATACCGTTCGTTCAGTGTGATCTGAATCCGGACATCTTGCCTTATTTAAGCATAACGCCATCTCAGAAAGCTTCCCCCCAATCTTCGCAAGAGAAGTTTCCTGTTGATCAACAAATTTAATACCTGCATCCAGGTTAGCGGTGATCGACTCCAGTAATGCGAGCTCTTTGCTTTTAGCCTTGTGGGTGATAGTATCCCCGGGGGAAATTGTACCAGTTACCATTCGCTCGAGGTAAGGTTTCTGTGAATCTATGCGTATGATTCGCCCACCAGCCACCACTTTGGCAAATCCGTTCTTAAGATTCTCTTTGGGTGGTGAAACCTGGGATGTATTGGATGAGGGAATTATTTTCATATCATGTATGGATTTGAGTTCCTGTCGTTGCTTGGCGGGTAGGAAAGAGAAGTTGAATGGTTCGAATATCAAGGCGTAACACACCAGTGACCGCCGCAGTACTAGACGAACTGAAAACACTGTAATTGCTGTTATACATTGTACATCATGTAATAGTCGGATAATATTAAGTAAACTTTAGTAAATAGTTAACATTTGTATGCTATTTTCTTTTTGATATTGGTTTAGTAGTTTGAAAATGGGCTTGAACTAGACTGACTTAGTTTCAGCGAGTGCTAGTCTTCTAGGTTTTATAAATATTTTTTTGTTATGTGTTAAATGAGGGTGTTCGGATTTGTTCTTAATGGATCTTAGCTCTTTGGTTTGAACCGCTTGCTCCATTTCATTTTAAAGATGTTAGGTTGGTAAAAATACTTATCATCATCTCTTTTCTCTCCTTGAAAAAAGATACTGGGATAGGGAGCACGATGCATGATTTCCCAAATGAAACTCTTTTTTTTCACACCATACTTCTCCCAGATGGGAATGTAGTCTTTTTTTTGCCCCATGAGGGATCTATGTCTATTGAAAATAATCATATATCTATAGACCTTGTAAGGGGCAGGGTTGCTCTTCGCGAGAACTCGTTAAGTTCGCCGGGAAGAATTGAAAGTTTTGGCAAACACAGTAGATTGGTCTGCTTTGTTGTAAATAGATAAAAACTTCTTCCAAAATCTTTAGTGATTTGAGATGCTTGCTTGAGATATCGCCAAAGGAATCCGAATGCAATGTATGTAAATTTTGGAAATGGTCCTGAGCTAATCTCAGCTTTGCTTGGAATGGAAGTTTGAGACGGACCGCCATAGGATCCAGGCACAAACATTTGTTTACCCTTGAACACTCCTCTATTTGTTAAAATAGATGGTGAAATTCGATATTGGTGCTGGATTCCTCCTATGCTTTTATCCTGTATAATTTTAGTCATCGGCATAGGAGTTTCTGGACGAAAAGTCCATAGGTGAAAATTTGGACGAGCAAGAAGACACGGACGCCTCTTTGTTTTGATAAAATGAAGAACCCGAAGAGTGAAGAGGATGTAGATCGCCTGGTGGTTTACCTGCGAGAGGGGAATCGCCAGGGCGATCTGATTCCCATGAATTACTATTATATCCTGATTCTTGGCCGGCGATGACAACGGTGGGTAATGTTTCGGATAAATGCTCTCTGTCATCTATCGGGCAGTCTAGCTGTATTTTGAAATTCGTATATCGAATCATAAAAACACACTCGGAAGTACTGCTGTTGTGTTGTGTATAATTTTGGGCAGGTGAAACAGTTGAAGGTGCATCTATGCTTAGACTATTAACGAATATATCGTTATTAAAAGCATTGGTTTCACACGGATAATAAAAATGGACTGGGAGTGAACAATGTACGCCGTCCCATGGTGATACAATACTATGAACTGGATTTTTTTCTCGAGACGCAAAGCTTGAAATCCGAGAAAGAGGAGGGGAGTACCCGCCACCTGTATCACCAGGTGGCGGGTATCTGTCCGAAGAGGCAGGAAAGGTTCCAGTTCCGTGACCTTTTGCCATTTTAAATCTGTGTTTAATTTCGGACATTCCTCTTAACTTATAAGTTTAAAACTTAGTTTTCCTTGGGGTTACTGAAGCAAAGAGAGAACAACTGAGTTCAAGCTATTTGCCTGAGTTACCATGGATGCGGCTGCCTGAAGCAATACATTATGGCTTGCCATCTTGGTTGACTCGTAGGCCATATCTGCATCCATGATTCGTGATGTGGCTGCACCGAGGTTAATTTCATTCTCCTCCAGAATACGCTCGGCATACCCAAGACGGGACATAGTTCCACCATTTACGGCGCGGACATTAGCCAAGGTCTGAATGTAGTCTACGAAATCAGCGACGCTGAAGTGCTGCAGATCAAGATTCTCATCGAGAAGATCTTTGTTATTATCTGCATCTGCATCGATTTGACCACCATTGCGTGCAATGTTTGGATCGACAGTTGTGGCATAGAAGTCATCGGCGGTGCCGTAGATACCATCATTACCTGCATTTAGTCCTCCATAGAATTGATCATCAGCAGAGGCGTAAATTTCATCACCTGGAGGCATCGGGGCGTCGGTTCTACGCTCTGTGCCGCTTGTGCGAACCATTCCAGAGTCTGAAATACGATCTGTATATTCGAGGTCTTGGTTTGGTTTATAATATACACCTTCAGGAAGACTACCATTGCCTCCGCCACCGATTGTATCAACATACATGGGTAGTTCACGGACTGCACCTAATTCGAGAAGATTTTCGAATTCAGTATATCCAGTGGATGGATCTGCACCTTTCAAGTAGATGAAGTTCTCTGAGGAAAGATGAGAGGTATAGATATAATTCTTACCTTGGTAATGAATGTTATCTCCATACTGGTAACTTGTATTTACAGTAGAGCCATCGAGTGCACCAAAGTGAGTTTTAGTCCAGTATTTGGAATTATTTACATCATTATACTGTGCACTACGATCTATGACACTTGCACCATTAGCAGCACCACCAGCAGCATTAAGGTCTAATGATGGGTCTCCGACATGTGTCGTACCATCTGCTGTTGAATATGCCTGAAATGGAGAATAGTCAAAATACACGCTATTATTGTTACCTGACCCATCCATTGTGGCATCTGCATTTACAGCATTGGTAACATTCGTTAATGAGCCCTGTCCTCCACCTAGCGTAGCAGCAATAGCAGCAAGAGATGTACCTAGGCCAGTCCAGTTAGCAGCATCGAGATCAGGCCTTGCATCTCCAATAGCACGAGGATTTACGGCTTCATAATACTCTCCGTTATACCTGACGATATCACCAGCAGCATATACTTGTGATGCCCAATTCTGACTAAGGGTGGTAGCAGCATTAGCATCAAACTGATAAAAGACACCATTGTCATAAACTACATTCGTGTCAGCATAATCTTGCTGACCGTTGAATAATCCCTGCATTCTGGATGAGGCAACTACAACTAAGTTATTGCCAGCACCAGCACCAGCGGCGGTTATTAACGCATCACCATGGCTGTATCCATTAGCAATGTCTGTACCGTAAACCTCAAGGTTATTAGGATTATGCGGGCTTTGTGTCCCTGTTGCTCCGGTTGCTGAAGTAACTTGGTGCCAAATGCCATCATGCAAGACAAAATCGCCTTGTTTATAAGAACCGGCACCCCATGTGCCCTTAACGGCTGATGTCATTTGCAAAATTTCGTCAGTAGCATCCTTAAAAACAACATCACCGTATTTATAGCTATGTAGGGTATTATAATTCCCTAAATCCCAGTCAAAGGCAGGTGCGTAAATATCGCTTCCAGTTTTGACATAAGTTGGATTGTAGGAATTTGCAGCATTTTGTTTAAGAATATCGATAAGACTAGCTGTATCGGAACCAGCGTAACTCTCAGGTTCTGCCAAATTTACATTAGCACGAATATACTCAGTTGTCGGTTTTGCACCGTCCATAGTATCTTCACCGACATAACTGAAATATTTACCAGAGCCGACATGAGATGCATCACCATTGCCATCAAGTGCAAAAATTTCTTGCAAAGTCATACCGCGAGGAACATCAGCTTCTGCACGAATAAATAAGTTGCTTCCTGGAGAAGCCCAATGTGCAGGTACCTTTATGATATCTCCTTTGAGATAGGCAACCTGATCACCGCTCGAATTATATTTAATACTATCTGGATTAAATTCAGCAGCAGATGGATATGCTTCTGCAAACCCTTTACCTTGTGCGTCAGCAATTCTGATCCATTGAGTGGTCGGTGATGCGGTATCTTCGATCTTAACTCCAGCTTTTACATGTGTTAATGCCATGAAATATCCAGAATCATCAGCAACGCCGCCAGATTTAAAGACTACTTGACCTTCAGAGTAATCTCTTGATGAGTATCCGGGATTTGCATCTGTGAGTCCGCCATCGGCAGTAAAGTTACCAACCAATTGCTTGAATGCCCCAAAGGAACCGGTGTTTAGTTCTCCATCTGCACCATATTTGGATTTGAGATTTTCAAATAATCCGGTGCGCCTGAGTTCGATGTGCTCACCCAAACCATCATCAGAAGTAATGATTTTAAGCGGATTACTATCAGGCTCACGAGTTGCGAATAAGGAAACCCCGTTAAATTTTTGGGATTTTAAAGAATTAAGTTCTTTTTGTAGCTCAGTGAACTCGTGGTTGTAGGTTTGACGGTCGTCAGGACCTTTGGATACATCATTAAAGAAGCTCTTCAACTCGGCCATGCGATCTAGTATTTCGCCGGCTACTTTCATGACGCTATCTTGCATTTGCAAAAACGAAGTGCCGTTTTGCGTATTCATTCGAGATGCAGCCGCCCTTTTGAGGCTGCTTTGTAATTTCATGCCGACGGCTAAACCACCAGCATCATCTGCGGGTGAAACTATGCGTTTCCCGCTAGATAACCTCTGCAAACTCTTTGTTAGCATAGAGTTTGCTCTTTTCATGTGCAACGCCGTGTAAGACGCCGCTTGGTTGGAACTTATTGTTATACTCACTGTTGTCCTCCTTGACTTTGTGAAAGCATCGTCCTTGATGCTTTTGTTTGAACTGGAGAGATCCTTTTCAGGACCTCTGTCGTCGACCTCCTTGTCTTCGACGCTGTGGATAATCGACAAAGTCAGCTCCAGCTTTAGAAAAAATTTAGTTTTTTTCTTAGAATGCCCACATAAGTTTACGCATAATCATGATTATTATGCACTTAAGCTTTTAATCTTTTTTTTTATTTTTTTATAAAAGCCCTAGAGTATTCTCTTTTTTGTCATTGTGTAGAAACTGAATCAGAAATATAAACACGACATGCCATCCGTTTGGGCAGATAACGAAGAGGTCACATTTACAGAGGATATTCCTAAGGAACCTTCCAATGTATATGAATTGCTTATGGGCGCCTTAAGTGAGCAGGGCAGGGCAGTCGTTAAATTTATCGTAGACGGTGAAGATGCCCTAGAAAAGGGTGCATTCCCCGAGAAATATGAAAAAATTGAAGCTTTCTCGCTCACTCATGATGAACTTACCCTCAGGTTGGTCATTGAAGCCCTTAACCACATTAGTGACACTGGCATGCAGCTTCAAGCGTATGCACAGAATGTACTAAACATAGCTTGGTCCGAAGTTTTCAAGAGAATGGATGAATTTATCCAGAAAATCCAACCTTTTGCCGACCTCATCGATAACTTGGGACCATATGTCAGCACATATTCTCCTCCCTGGAGTGAAGCGTTCGAGAAACTAGCTCTTGAACAATCTGAATGCCTCGGGGGAATTCTTTCAGCTTTCGAGCAAGGTAACCCAGCAAGACTTTCCGATGAACTTTGTGAAGGGTTTTTGCCTATTTTCAACAGGTCACGCAAGTTATTTGATAGTGATGTAATCCCTTTCCTAAAAGAAAAAGTAGAGGTGAGTGCTTAATATGAGTTCAGGGATTCCAATGCTTGAAGAAAACGCAAAAATTATAGCAAATCGATTTCCCGCCGTCCTGGATCGTATTCTAAAATCAGGAAATCGTCCGTCCGACAATTTTTTCTACGAAGAGCAAAATGGTGAACATACCCTAAAGATGCAGCGTGGTGAGCACGCGTTCCCGGTCTATGGTTCGCACAACAAGAGTAAGCTCATTAAAAGATGGTTCGATGGCTTAAAACTTGAAAGTGAATCTCTTTACGCCGTTACGGGGTTCGGGGATGGCTCGCATATTAAATACTTCTTGGAGAACTCTTCAACTGGGACTTTTTGCCTAGGCGCAGAGAAGGATACCTGCATCCTTCGTGATACCCTTTCACGGATTGATTGTTCTGAAATTCTTTCCCACGAAAGATTTGGTTTTGGTACGGGTGAACTTGATGATGGGTTTTATGTCGATGTTCAAAACGCCGCCCTTACCGAAATTTCTGAGGTGAACACAGCAGTATTCTCCCCGCTTCATTCAGTGGATGAAGGCTATTATGACAAGATGCGCAATGAATTGCTGAGGCAATATCTCGTTGTACGTCCCCTGATGGAGGTGAATGTCAGGACATCCATCAATATTCAGCAGAATTCTTTCACTAATCTTGAACATATGGCAACTTCGCCTGATGTGGGAGAACTAAAGGATCAATTTAAGAGTGTACCTTTCATCCTTATTGGAGCAGGGCCATCGTTGGACGATTCCATCGACTTTCTACGAAAAGTTCAGGACAAAGCAATCATAGTCGCAAGCAATAGTCCTTACCGAAAGCTTATCAATAGTGGCATCAGGCCGCACCTCGTTGTCACCGCCGATCCCATGGAGCCGACTCTAGCCGGTTTTCAAAATGTTAAATTGGATCATGTACCTCTTGCCTGTCCTTTTAGTGCTTATCCTGAAATTGTTAAGAGATTCTCCGGAAGGATTTTATCATGGAGTACCCTAAACCCAATTGCAGAATTTACTAAGAAAAGAATTGGAAAGGCACCTGGAACGCCCATCTTGGAACAAGGTACGGTATCAGGTTGTGTTCTTGATTTGTCGAGGCTACTGGGTTGCCAAAAGGTTCTATTTATTGGACAGGATATGGCAGTGAAAGATGATGGGCAGTACTATACCGCAGATTCCTTTTACGCTGATTCAGGAGATCATTATTCCGATACGACAAAAGGACATAAATTACCGGGCAACACAAAAGACCGAGTTCATGTAGAAAGTCGCTTATTTGTATATCTGAAAACCTTCGAGCAATTTGTTGAAAAGAACCCAGGTATCGACTACAGAAATTTAGCCAAAGATGGAGTCAAAATAAAAGGCGTGCCTTACTTTGACTTCAATGAAGCTTTTGAATGGATAGAAGATTCTCAGCCACACACCTTTGACGACGCTGTCTCTCAGCTACTATCGAATCAACCGCCTTGTCCGGAATTAAGTTTGCTTTTGCAACCTCTGGTAAAATACACGCAGGATTTGCTCGAGAAATCCCTAAGTTTGGCGATTGAAATTGAAATGCTTCCGGATAAGTTTTCTCAGCCGCACTATTCAGAAAACAAGAAAATTAAAGACATTCTGATAAGAGGAAGCGAAGTAAATAGAATTGTCGATTCTGAGCCGGACTTGTGGAATTTAGTTTTCGAAGGGAAGACAAAAGGGGAACTAATCGCCTACAAAAGGATTATTCGGGATATTAATTCCAATAATAAAAATTGGGATGTCGTGCAGAAAAACAAAGAGTATTTCTGGGCCATCAGCGAAGGGTGCCATTGGCTAGTTAGCGAACTCGAAAGCAAATCCTTTATTGATCAAGGTAAACCTACAGCATTGACAGCCTAATCTGTCACATCAATGGCATGAAATATGCTTGGTCATAGGTTAATTGAATCTATCCGACTACATAATGCTAAAAGTATTATCCATCTCTCATTCTTATGGGCTCTGACCTCCAACTCACTGGACTTGCTTCAGGTTTTGATTGGGCTCCCGTGGTTGACCAGCTGATCGAGCTTGAAAGGATACCCCAAAAAAGACTTGAGCAGGAAAAAGTCAAAAATGAAGAAAAAATCTCAGATCTCGGGATTCTCAAAACCCAGCTTGACACTCTAAAGAGTGCAGCGAAAGCACTCCAAGATGATAACCTATTCAAATCTCGAAAAGTTGGATTAAGTTCCTCTAATCAAAGCAACCCATCAGTAAGTGCAGAAGCTGATTCATTGACCGGCGAATTTTCCGTGCAGGTTTTAAGTAAAGCATCAAGCACTGAAATGACTTCTAAGAATAGGTATTTCAAGGGTTTAGGAAACCCAATTGGTACAGCAGATGACACTTTTGATTCTTCTTTAAAATTAAAAGATCTACCGTTGCAAAATAAAATATCTACTGGAACTTTTACGATATCAGGAAAAACTTTCTCAATTAGTAGTTTAGATGCAACATTAGAGGATGTAGTGTCCATGATTAATGACTCTTCCTCCGAAGGACTAAATCCAGAGGGAACGGACGGAACAGGGATCAAACTTAACTACATTTTTGCAGAAGATAAATTCTCAATTACTAGCGACGATTATCAAGTCTCGCTTGGGAATATGCCAATTCTGGGCTCACCGACAGATACCTCGAACTTTCTTTCTGCATTAAAACTCGACAACCCCAACCTTAAGAGCAGTCAGGCCTTAGGTTCGATAGACATGTCAAAAACCCTCGAGAATGCGAATTTCGGGAAGTCTTTCAGTGGTCTTAATGCAGGAAAACTTGGCACCTTCTTCATAGGGGAAGGGGAAGGCGTACAACGAATTGACTACGACATCACCGTTGATACGGTAAGCACACTTGTTCAAAAAGTAAA
>NZEN01000068.1 GCA_002689665.1 Opitutia bacterium
GTATGATCTCATACACTACCGGTCCGATGCTCGGAATGTTCCTGGCCTCTCTTCTTTCCCCAAGAGCGAGCGTCAAGGGATTGGCCGTTGGCTTCGTACTTTCTTTTTTACTGGTGGCCAGCCTGCGACCTGATTTCTATCAAATTTTACTCAACTACAACCTGATTTCTTTTGAATCTGCCCTCCAATGGAGCTTCCTTCAAGACTCAGGTGGAAAACTTGGTATTGTGATCAATACGGTTTGGGCATGGCCCGTGACCGTATTTTTAACCTGGGGATGCGGAATGCTTTTTCCCAAGAAACCGGCAAACTGATTGTGTCCTCAGATCTCGCTACATTTCTTTTCCCGACTCCCTCTGAAATCAAATATCAGGATGGAACATTTAAGATCCCGACCGAGCTATCTTTCTACTCCCAGGACGACTTACTGAAAGACTTCCTACCTATCTCACCCCTATTGTTAAATCTATCCAACGAACCATCGGCTCCGATACACTTGGTTCGCCAAGATTTCGGTCACGAAGAGGCTTTCAGCATCGTATGCTCGCCCGAAAAAATAACGATTTTCACTCCGGGTGCCAAAGCCGCTCTCTTTGCCCTTCATGTACTTAAACAAATCTTTGAAAGTTCAGAAGAGACCATTCCTTGCTTTGAAATCAATGACCGCCCGGCACTTCGTCGGCGTGCCTTCATGCTCGATGTCAGTCGTTGCAAAGTGCCAACCATGGACTCGGTCTATGAACTCATCGATCTTCTTTCTATTTTGCGGTTCAATGAAATCCAGCTCTACATTGAACACACCTTTGCCTTCCAAAATCACGCAACGGTCTGGGATCAATTTTCTCCTTTCACCGGGGAGGAAATCAGACAAATTGACAACTACTGCAAACAAAGGTTTATCGAACTGGTTCCCAATCTGAATTCATTCGGACACTTTGAGAGATGGCTCCGTCACGAACGCTATAAAAAAATGGCTGAATGCCCGGATGGCTTTCATCGCGATGAGCCCTTTATGGTCCGAGATCATGGTTCCGTCTTGAAACCAAATCAGGAAAGTCTTGAATTTATCGACTCTCTCTACGAGGAATACCTCCCCCATTTTTCTTCTTCCAAATTTAATGTCGGATTGGATGAACCCTGGGAATTAGGTCAGGGATGGAGCCAACCAATGGTGGAATCAAAGGGAAAACATACCGTTTACCTCGACCATTTGAAAGGAATTCTCGGCTTGGTCGAAAAACGCGGAAAATCGATGGAGTTCTGGGCGGACGTCCTACTTGAAAAACCGGAAAATGCTCAAAACCTTCCCTCATCTGCGTCCCCGGTCATTTGGGGATATGAAGCGGATCATCCCTTTGAGGAACAGGCCAAAACTTTGGCATCCTGCGGGTTAAAATACTCCCTGGCACCCGGAACGGCCACCTGGCGAAGCTTTTCCGGTCGCTGGGATACCGTCCGTAAAAATCTTTCCGCCGCCTGTGATATCGCAGGAAAATACCAAGCAGAGGGTGTCGTATTAACCACCTGGGGCGATTGCGGGAATCACCAACCCTGGGCCACCCTCTACCCACCGCTTTTCCTCGGTGCCCAACTCGCATGGAACGGTCGGAATATGAGTGATGAGCGAATCGGTTCAGCGGTGGATCACTTTGTTTTTCATAGCCCTGCGATTGGCTTGGGCAAAGAGTTGATCAACTTAGCCAAACTCGACCAAGTAACAGGCTTCAATCTTCCCAATAACAGTCTTCCCTGGTTTGCCCTTTTTTCCGCTCAACCCGAAAAATTACCCGAGCATCTCGCCATGCAAACCAATATTGCAAANATGAAAAAAGGATTGGAATGGCTTGAAGAATTGGATGGCAAAAGGTTANCTTTCGAGAAGGATTCTCCCGGNAATCACGCTGAAATGGAANGGAGGCTGGGTATCCAACTATCAAGGNTTGGCCTTCANCACGCTATTTCCTTACTCCAACCAAGCACCCAATTTCCAAGAACTGATCAAATGGACCAAGAACTGGTTCAAGAATTTCAGGATATCTGGTTANTTCGTGCCCGAAGGGGCGGTCTTCATGAAGCCGTCGATCTCCTGGAAAAAGCTCTGCAAAAAACCAACCGAGCCTAGNCCGGCATTTCCTCCGCAACCGGAATTTCGGCGGCTATAGCATCGGCCCGGATTCGGCCTTCTTCTGTGCAGGCTACCCATTCACCCGCCTGTTTGATCAACTTTTCATTTCTCAAGGCTTCGAAAAACTGGGTCAGCTGGTTTTGGTATTCTTTTGAAAGTCCAAATCGATTCGAAATTTCCGAGAGGTTAATGCCCTGATTCATCCGTAATCCAAAAAGAATCGCATCCTCCGCCAGCGTATCGTCCGAGATTTCCTGATATTCATCATAATCCTTTTGGGAAAATCCATCCCTGACTCCACTTTCCCANTGTTCCANATTCGAAGGNTTNTTCCANCGNTTNCCCTGATATTGGGAACANGCNGAAGGNCCCAGCCCNACCCATTGNTTCATNTTCCAGGTATTGAGATTATGAACACAGGCGTGACCCTCTCGGGCAAAGTTCGAGACTTCGTATTGAGCATATCCATTGACCGGTAAAANCTCCCAGGCTTTTTCATAAAAAGACGCTTCTTTCTCAGGATCAATCGATAGCTCACCCTTGGCCAATCGATAATACAAGGCAGTATCCTCCTCAAAAGTCAGGCAGTAAGTCGANAGATGCTCTGGTCCAAGTTCCACCGCTCGGTTCATATCCGATTCCCACTGGGTTAAAGTTTGATTAGGAATACCAAAAATTAAATCAAGATTCACAGACTTNAATCCAGCATTCCGAATGATATCATAAGCCTGATAGACTTTCTCGGGACCATGCTTTCGCCCCANCGCGTCCATCAGATCTGNATCAAATGTTTGCACTCCCAATGATATCCGATTGACTCCCCCCCTGTGGAGAACCGACAATTTTTCTTCGGTCACTTCATTCGGAGCCAATTCAATCGTCCATTCGACTTTTTCCCTCAATTCCGTNGACCTGATTACTTCACACAATCGTTCTAATTCCTTAGGCTGTAAAATCCCCGGCGTCCCTCCTCCGATGAAAACCGTTTCGATCGATTGAGTGAGATTTGCCTGCTTCATTTCCTCTTCCAGTCCAATAAAGTAGCTTTCTATTTTCTTTTTGCTTGGTCTCTCCTGATAAAATGCGCAAAAGTCACATGTGGATGAACAGAATGGAACATGGATATACAGNCCGAGTGTGGATTGTGAATGTTTTTGATTTCCTTCCTGCATCATCTTGGGTTATGACCAATTTCAAACAATCGACAAAAAGAAAATGAACCAATCCAAATTCAGACTCACCGTCCTCCTTGCTATTCTCGGTCTCGGATTTTTATCCAGTTGCCGCCAGCCCACCTTTATCAACCTGACTTCCAAGAACATAAGTCAGAACCCATCCGGGATCTACACCCTCCAGACCGAGGTTGANATTCAGGATCGTCGGGTTGATCAAAACTCAATTGAAGTCTCAGCGGTAGTCGGTGGAGAAACCATTTCGATGGTCCAAGACCCAGTTAATCCGATGTTATGGAGTTGTGATTACAAACTTCCTCAGGGATTTGATGAAGCNACCTATTATTATCAGGTAAATTATAAAACCAAATTAAACAGCGGAGCTCTCAAACCCGGAGAAATCAAAAGTGACCTACAGCTATTCCGTCTCGAAAACCGTTATGTCGGAAACCTTGCCTCCTACCGTGGACCNGTCGGGGTCGAAATTGCGGTTCAGGGACGNGGGCTTACCAAATATGANTCAATCACCTTTGGCGGCGAAAAAGCCCAGACCCGTTATCTTTCCGAAAATGAATTACGCTTCACCGTCCCTGCCCTGCCTTCNGGTGTCGACTATCCCGTCCAATTAATTGGCGGTCCACACGGAGCCCTCGATATTGGTAATTTTCGCATCGACCAGAGTCCTCTGGGTGTTGTGCCATCGTCACTCGAAATCGCATCCGGTGACTCGTCCACCCTGCTTTTCAAAATCGATTACGATGCCCCAAGCGGTGGGCTACCCATTGAAGTAAGGACCAATGTCCCGGATTCCGTGGTCATGCCTGAAGCCAATATCGCGGAAGGTGACCGTACGGTCAATATTCCGATTCAGGGAGGAGCACCCGGTGAAGGTAAGTTGATTATTTCAGCACCGGGCTATGATTCGATCGAAGTTCCGGTCCGCGTATTCTGATCCCGGTCACTTCCCCCAAAATGGTTGATCCGTCAGGCACGGACAACTTTTCGGTCTCAGTCATTATTCCGACTTACAACCGGATCGAGTTTTTACCCCATGCCCTAGATTCGGTCTTTTCCCAAAGTTATGCGTCCGCGGAAGTAATCGTTGTGGATGATGGTTCAGACGATCAGTCAATCGAGAAACTTAGCCCTGCCTATCCTTCTGTTCAATTTCTAAGACAGTCAAATCAGGGTGTCTCTGCCGCCCGCAATCTTGGAATCATGGAGGCCAAGAACCCATGGATTGCATTACTCGATTCCGATGACCAATGGGCAACACAAAAACTGGAAAGACAAATCAATCATCTTTCTCAAAACCCTTCCTGTCTTGCACTCCATACCGGGGAGAAATGGATCCGCAATGGAAAAGAGATTAACATTCCAGCATCCCTAGATAAATCAGAAGATGGACTATGGGAAAGAAGTTTGGAAAAATGCATGATCTGTCCATCATCCGTGCTGCTACACCAATCAATTTTTGAAAAGATCGGTACCTTCGACCCCAGCCTATCCATTTGTGAAGACTACGATTTTTGGCTTCGCCTGCTCCTTACTTATGAGATCAACCTGATCGATGAACCCCTCGTCCATAAATATGGGGGCCATCCAGATCAGCTGTCCATGTCCACCTGGGGACTTGACCGGTTCCGCGTCCAATCACTCGAAAAGATTTCCACATTTAAAAACATAACCCCCAGGCATCGGGCTCAAATTTATGAGACGATTATCCGAAAAACGGATCTGCTTGTTAAAGGTTTTATAAAACATCAAAAACATCAGGAAGCCCATCGCTACCAAGCCCTAAAAGAGCGAGCCACGGAAGAGTTATTCCTTCTAAATGAAAGTATAGTGTCATGAATTTCTTGGTCGCTTTACAACCGGAAGCCCGTCCTTTAATTGAGAAGTTCAAGCTCAAGAAAAGAAATGGTTCCAATCCATTTCCAGTTTTTGAAAATGAATCTCACTGTTTAGCTATTTCCGGAATCGGGCGGATCCAAGCCGCCGCAGCAACCGGATATCTGCTTGGTCAACTAGATGGTCGTCCTCAGGCAATGATCAACCTGGGTATTGCGGGACACGGTACTTTTGATGTGGGTAGCCTATTCCTTGCAAACCGGATCTTCCATTCTCAGGAAAAGGGAACTTATTACCCACCCGCAGTCCTCGAAAGCAAGATATCAAAATCAGGCTTACAGACGATGGACGCACCGGAAAAAGATTATCCTGAACCCATCGGTTATGATATGGAAGCGCATGCGTTCTGCTCGATTGCTTATCAATCCATCACCCGCGAGCTTGTACAGGTTATCAAAGTTGTGTCTGACAACCCCTCTGCCCCGCTAGCCGACTTTAATCCCAAATTTGCTACCGATTTACTTTTCGCAAACCTTTCCCATATTGAAGAAATCAGCGAACAACTTGAAGGACTGGAACGGGAGATTTCAATGGATCCACTCATTCTCGGTATGCTTGCCGAAATTAGAGCCAAGTTACACTGTACCGCCACTCAGGTTCATCAGCTTGAAAGAATCCTGAAGCAAGCACATGCGTTGGGTATGGCCCAGGATGAAATCCGGTCCCTCCTCAAATCATCCACACATACCAAAAACCTATTATCTTCACTTGCAGAAAAACTGGCCCCGCTACGGATTATGAAATGATTGATACTATATATTTCGAAGAACAAGTGGCGGAACATCCCCGAACCCTCGCCCTATTTGAGAGATTCTCACAAGCTGAGCGTATTCCCTGCAATCATTATAAGGAAGTCTTCAATCCCAGTGGGCAGAATTTTCGGCTTCAAAAGAAAAAACCGGCTCTCATCCTTGCCCAAAATTCGGGAAAACGGGTACACCCCGTTCCTCCGACCTATGGGATTGGAGGCAGACATAATTTCTATTTTTCGCACATGCTCAATTGTCTCTATGATTGCCGGTATTGCTTTCTACAGGGTATGTACCCCTCGGCTAACTATCTATTATTTGTAAATTATGAAGAATTTTTTGATGACATTCAAAAAATGGCCGCCGAAAATCCCGATGAACCAAACTGGTTTTTTTCCGGATACGATTGTGACAGCCTCGCCCTCGAAAAACTGACTGAATTTGCCCGGACTGCCCTCCCCTTTTTTGCCAAACATTCGAACGCCCATCTCGAATTACGTACCAAAAGCGTGGCCACTCAGATTCTCGAAAAAAACATCGCCTTGCCCAATGTGGTCACTGCCTTCAGTTTCACACCTCAGGAAATCAGCGATGCCCTGGAAAGAGGAGTCCCCAGTGTAAATGCGCGTATTCAGGCGATGAAACGACTTGCCGAAAAAGGATGGAAACTGGGAGTTCGGCTCGACCCGATAATTGACTGCCTCGACTTTGATCAACGCTATCAATCCCTCATTACTGATATCTTTTCAGACATATCCGAATCCTCCATTCATTCGGTTTCGCTTGGTCCCTTCCGTTTACCGGAGCCGTTTTTCAAACGCATGGAAAAATTATACCCGGCAGAACCTCTCTTTTCCACGGAACTTTCAAGACGTGGCCGTTCGGTTAGCTACCCACAGGAAGTTGAAAACCAACGAATTTCCTCCTGTGAGGACTTTCTCTTACAGCATCTACCTCCGGAAAAACTGTTTCTCTGCCAACCAGTTGAAGAATAGCTCATTCTCCGATTGCCATTTCTAAATCTTTTTTCTATTTTGAAAATTATTGGCCACCTTAGCTCAGCTGGTAGAGCAGTTGATTTGTAATCATCAGGTCGTCGGTTCGATCCCGACAGGTGGCTCCATTTTCTACTCCTTCAAGAATTTAATAGATAGGAGAAAAATCCCTACCCCCCCTTTACTTCCATGAAATAATCATTGATTTGGGGAAGTCATTCACCCATGGGGAATCTCTGATTTCACCAAAAAGTCTCTGGCACTTGGAAAATTCTCCTCCCCGTAAAATTGGCTGTAATGTACCCCATTGACAAAATAGTTGCCGGCAGCCATTGCGTTTTTCTTTGCCTTTTTAACTTTCAATTTTGCCTCGCTTATTAACTTACTGAGAAATTCATTTCTTCCATTTTTTCTCTGTATGTCGAGCAAACGGTTATGCTCTGCAATTGCCCGGTCTGTTTGATGGTCATAATCAATTCTCTTTGGAATATAGAGCATCTGTTTGGTTACCTTGTTATAATATCGATTGGTTACCTGGGGATGATCATCTGGTAACGGAGTAATTTTTCTCCTGGTAGGTGTGCTGGGTCCGGTTCGAAATTTACTTTTACTATGGTCCAAATCTGGACGGCCAATCCGATGGGTTGGGGATCGGGAAGGAATACGGATTGAACCGCGATTACCCACGGATGGAGGACGAATGCGCTGGGGACGAGGATCCCACGGGGCTTCCAGATCATTACCACTACACAAAAGCAAAAGCTCTTCGATAAGCATCTGTTCAATCTGCTCAGGAGTCAAAGCCTGTGACATTCCCTTTTGATATGGATACAAAAGAAAGAAGCTCATTACACCAAGACCGATCAATCGAAGATATA
>NZEN01000069.1 GCA_002689665.1 Opitutia bacterium
GAAGGCCACCAACAATTGAACAACCGCCTCGAGATCGTCTAAGTCAATGACCTCACTGGGTGTGTGCATGTAGCGAAGGGGGATGCCCACTAATCCTGTTGGCACACCTTCACGGGCAACCTGTATCGAACGGGCGTCTGTGCCTGTCGGGCGGGGATCCGCCTCGATCTGAACTGGAATATTTGCTTTTTCTGCACAAGTAACCAATTGGTCAAAAACAGCAGGGTGAATATTGGGACCGCGAGTCAAGATGGGACCACCTCCTAGTTTAAATCTTCCATATTTTCGGTGATCCGCATCGGGATGGTCTGTCGCATGACTAACATCCACGGCGAGGGCCACATCCGGATTGGCCAGGTAGGCCGAGGTGATTGCACCGCGGGTTCCAATTTCTTCCTGAGCCGTGGATACCGCCACCACTTTACAGCTTGGCTTTCTTCCCTTGGCCAGGCGAAGCAGAGCTTCGTTTACGGTATATGCACCAGTTTTGTCATCAAAGGCTCTTGATACTGCTAAAGATCCATGCAATGGCTCAAAACCGTGATCATAGACAGCGGCATCACCAATTTGGACTCGCTCTAGTGCCTCATCCCGATCCTTAGCTCCAATATCGATCCACATCTGGTGCATTTCGGGAACTTTCCGACGTTCCTCGGGTGACATTAAATGAATGGCCCGTTTCCCGGTTACCCCTCGAATGGCTCCTTTCTTGGTCAAAATATCAACCCGCCGACCCGAAATAATCGAGCGGTCATGTCCACCAATCGCATCAAAATATAAAAACCCTTTATCACTTACATGTTTAATAATCAGACCAAGTTCATCGATGTGTCCCGCAAGCATCAAAGTTGGGCTGCCTTTACTGCCCAGAGTCGCATGGCAGCTACCAAGTGCATCAATTGAAAACGAATCGGCCACTTTCTCCACCCGTTTGCGAACGACTTCACGAGCTTCCTCTTCAAATCCAGAAGGGGACCGTGCATCCAGTAGCTCTTTCAGAAACGGGGGCACGCTTGGGCGTTTGGGTGAGGATTTCGGTTTGGTTGATTTGGCCATAACTTTGAGTACAATTGAATCCTAATCTATCGACAATGCGAAAAATAGAAATCTTTTGCATCGCACTTTTACCCATCGCTAAGTAAATCAAATCTAATGACAATATATCCAGCTATTGATTTACGGGGAGGGCGTTGCGTTCGCTTATTTCAGGGAAAAGCCGATCAGGAGACCGTGTATTTTGAGAATCCGGTCGAGCCTGCAAAGTTATGGCACACAGCGGGAGCATCCCATCTCCATGTCGTGGACTTGGACGGTGCATTCTCGGGAAGTTCGCAAAACCTGGAAGCAGTTAAGAAGATCCTCGAGGTGGAAGGTCTTTCCGTACAACTGGGTGGAGGTATGCGTAATGAAAAGATCATTGAAAGCGCCCTCGAAATGGGACTTTCCCGGGTGATTATCGGAACAAGAGCCTGTGCCGAACCAGAATGGGTTATCTCCATGATCAAGCAATTTGGAGCCGACCGGATAGTGGTGGGAATTGATGCAAAAGATGGCCAGGTGGCCACCCAGGGATGGGTGGAAACCTCGACCACCCGTGCCATTGATCTGGCCAAGTCCCTTGTTTCCGCAGGTCTACGCTGGATAGTACACACCGATGTTTCGACGGATGGTGCGATGCAGGGGCCCAACTTGGATGCCCAGAGGGAAATCGCACTGGCGGTGCCTTCATGTAATATTATAGCATCAGGCGGAGTCTCCTGTGCTGATGATGTCACGCAACTTCGGGAACTTTCAATAGAATGTCCGAACATTGAAGGAGTCATTATTGGCAAAGCACTCTACGAGAAAACCATCAATTTAGCTTCAGTTATCATCTAATAATTTACAAAAACTAACGATTAATTCTACTCACTGCGGGGCAAAAAAATCTTGCCAAACGATATGGCTAGCTTTTGTCTCTACGAATAACCCCTCGATTACCCACTTATCATGACCAAAATATCTTTTGATGTAGATTTTAGCCAAGACCCTGAGAAAATCCTTCAGGAAATACAAAAAAGAGCTGAAGCCGAAGTGGCGAAGCGTGAAGCAAAAGACAAGGAAGCAATTTACTTGTCCAAATTGCATGAAGTGGTGAACAAGGAAATTGGCTCTGATTATAAAAACATCAATGCCCTGATTCGTGCTCTCACCAAATACGCTAGTCCTTCTGTTCGGGATAAAATTGAAAACACTTCACCTACAGGACGACGCAAAACAGTTTCCATGGATAAGGAAACCTATGATCGTATTCAAACTTTGCTAGCCAAACCAAACCCGAACAAAGCGGGAATCGCCCGCGAAACAGGTGTTAGCGTTGTTCAAGTGCGTAAGGTGGCAGACGGTGGGTATGATAAGAAGTTTGGTGGCGTCATGACCGTTGGTAAAGCACCCGCGATTCCATCCCCAAAATTAGAAGAAGAAGTTCCTGCTCCTTCCCTTCCCCCCATCGAAGAAAATTCAGCCCCAGTCGAGGAGCCAGTCTTAGCCCCGCTCCCCCCAATTGAGGAAGTCGAAGAGAAGGAAGAAACCCCTGCCCCATTGCCTGCGGTTTCAGAAACTGCAGAAGCACCCGAGGAACCAAGCATTCCTGAGCCTGCGGCCTTAGATCTTCCCCCTCCCCCATCTTTCGGTGATGATTCTGAAAATATCGAGGAAGATACTAATGATTTGCCAACACCACCTGCTCCATTGGAAGAACCTTCTCTTCCACCTGCCGAGCTTCCACCGGCTCCTTCTTTCGGAGATGAACCGTCAGCAGTAGAGGAAGAATCGAATGAATTACCTCCACCACCTGCCCCGCTTGATGAGCCAGTTGCTGAAGCGTCTAACGAGCTCCCTCCCCTGCCTCCCGCTCCACTTGACGAAGCCCCTTTGCCACCTACTGATCTGCCTCCTCCTCCCTCTTTCGGTGAGACCGAAGAACCATCAATGGAACTCCCCCCACCNCCGGCTCCTCCTTCNCTTGATGAAGTGCCTGAGGACGCCCCTCCGTCTGCTCCCGAGTCAGATGGTGAAGCACCTCCCGCACCTCCTTCTCCTTTACCCGAAGATTTACCGCCTGCTCCGCCGGCACCTTTATCGGAAGATGTACCGCCAGCTCCCCCTGCTCCGCCAAGCGACGCACCGGCACCCTCTCCCGCGGCTCCGCCGGCGCCTTCAAGCCCACCAAAACCAAGCCTTTCTGGTAAACCTTCGCTTTCATTGAAAAAAGGGAAGTCGAAAACCAAGGGACTTAAACTTACCCGTCCTCCCCTTAAGAAAAAATTACCACCACTTAATTAAATTTCGTCTGTCCATTTGAACTCGACGAGTGGACAAACTTTCTTTAATTAAAGTCATTTATGGGGCCGTAGCTCAGTTGGAAGAGCGCCACAATGGCATTGTGGAGGTCGTCGGTTCGATCCCGATCGGCTCCACCATATTCAACTTGTACCTAAATTAGTATGTTTAGGGGTGCCAAATCATTATGGACCTTTTTACTTTTNGGTATCTATTCGGGTTGTGGTGATCTAAAAATGGAAGAAGAAGCTACGGAAATTTTGTCTGAAAATAAAAACGAAGAGCATGTGGGTATTATTGAGTCTGCAGACGGTCTCCAGTTTACTCAAAACAAACCCGAATCTGAGGTTGAAGCAACCGTTGGTTTTTCAAAACAAGGCCATGTATCCTACAAAGGAGATTTTAAGAATGATAAGCCCCACGGTCTATGGACGACCTTTTTTCAGGATGGTAAACCCAGATGGCAGGGAAATAAAAAAGAAGGACTCAATCATGGCAAGTACACCATGTGGTATGAAAACGGTCGTAAAAGAATGGAAGGGTCATACGAAAATGGCAAGAAGCATGGACGGTCGGTTAGCTGGCACTCGAACGGAGCGAAATGGCAACATAAATTCTATCATCTCGGGATACCAAAAGGAACCTGGTCAACCTGGGATAATCAAGGAAATCTTATTTCAAAAGTAGTACATGAAGATTTACCGGAAGGAAATTCTTCACGATTGAATCAGGATTAATCTGCTTGTACCAAGATTATCGCAATGCACACTAAGAAAAAAATTTAAATATATGGAACCAGTTTGGATCACAGGCATGGGGCTCATTACGAGCATTGGAAACGACCGCTCTAGCGTCTTGAGGAGTCTTCGTGAAATGAAGCATGGCATTGAAAATCCGCCTATGCTCCAAGTCGATGAATCTCCCGTTAAAGTGGCTGGTACGGTGAAGGAATTTGAGGTGGACTCTTCGGACCCAGAAGATTGGATCTATCCAGCCGAGTATCGAGTTCCGAGAGCTACATTACGAAGCTTTTCTCCGCACGTTCTTTATTCATGGTGTGCCATGCAACAGGCTATTAAGGATGCAAATCTTGCTGAAGAAGAGATTCAGGATCCTAATTCCGGTCTGTACACCTCATCCGGGGGATCCATGCGGTCTATTCACAAACACTTCGAAAAAATGGACCGCCGAGGAGTCATGGCCTGTAATCCTCTTGCGATTGTTGCCTCAATTGCAGGAACTCTGACTTTTAATCTCGTGGCCGCTCTTGGCGTGCGGGGGTCCTCCACCGGACTGGTTTCTGCTTGTGCTTCTTCCGGGCATGCACTTGGCACCGCTTTGGATGAAATCAGACTGGGCCGACAAAAGAGAATGTTGGTAGTGGGGGCAGAGGATTGTAATTTTGAAAGTATTGTTCCTTTTTGCGGGATGCGTGCCCTCTCCCTTGAGAGAGACCCGGAAAAGGCATCACGTCCCTTTGATGTAAAAAGAAACGGATTTGTTGGTACTGGAGGGTCGGTATGTTTGGTACTGGAAACCCAGTCGGAAGCCGAACGCCGTGGGNTTACTCCTTATGCCCGTTTTCTCGGTTGGGGTCAGGGGTCGGATGGCCACAATGTGGCCATATCTCATCCGCAAGGACGGGGACTTCAGGATTCGATGACCAAAGCGTTGAGGGATGCCCAGATTGGACCGAATGATATCGATTATGTAAATGCCCATGCTCCCTCAACATCCATCGGAGATGCATCTGAGATGAAAGCACTCAAGTCCGTCTTTCCCGCTCCCCAGCAAGTCAAAGTTTCAAGCACCAAGGCCTTGACCGGCCATGGATTATCCCTTTCGAGCATTATGGAAGCTGCTTTTTGTTGCCTGGCACTGAAAGAGGGATTTCTTCCTGGTTCCGCCAATGTCAATGAACCAGACCCGGAGCTTGGCCACCTGGATCTTTTACAAGCCAGTTCCGAAATACAGGCAAATCGGATTATGAGCAACAGCAGTGGCTTTGGCGGTGCCAATGTCAGTGTGGTATTTGAAAAAATTTAACTTTTTATGGACAATCAATCCACCCGCATTCTTTCAGAAATAATTCAAAGAAGGCGGACCCGTAAGCCTGCTCAATTTTCCAAGACTCCCCCACCAATCGAACTGATTACTGAATTAATTGATATCGCTCGGCATGCCCCCAATCATCACCGTACCGAACCAGCCCGTTTTTATCTGCTCAACCAAGAAAAAATCCGGCAACTGGGTAAACTATTTGGAGAGACTTTGACTGGGGATGGGAAGGATCCCGTCCTTGTTGAAAAAGGGAGTCGCAAAACAATGGAATGGGGAGAAGCCCCGGGAATTCTGCTGGTTACATGCAAAACCGACAAGTCTTCCGGTCTGGTACGTAAAAACCCTGCGGTAATCGAGGAAGATTATGCAACCTGTTCCTGCATCTGCCAAAATTTACTATTACTACTCGAGTCGGAAAATATTGCCACAAAATGGAGTACCGGAGCAGTTTGGGAACATAGTAATTTTGCCAATACCATTGGAATACAAGATCCGGAAAACGAACGGGTAGTAGGAATTATCTTTTATGGTTATTCCGAACAGCTTGTGCCTGAACGCAGCCTGTCACCCCTGGATCAGCATCTTAAAACCTACTGAAAACAATGGAAAGTATGGCCACTTCTTTATCCATTGACCCGTGGGCAGAATTTTGCATATTCATACCCTTTTGGTGATTCGGCGAAATAGCTCAGTCGGTAGAGCAGAGGACTGAAAATCCTTGTGTCCCCAGTTCGATTCTGGGTTTCGCCACCACCGAAAATCTTTAGTAAAACTTGTTAATTTTTACTGCACCCTCTTATAACAAAGCCTAAATCCAGTTGTGGGCGATCGGGTGCTGGGTGGCAGGTAGTGGCGGCCAGCTGCCCGGAGATTGGTTCCTAAATTTGCCCAGGAACCACCACGCAAAACTTTGTTGGTTCCACTCAGTGCTCCTTCCGGATCTGTTTGGTCATCGGCAGAATAATCTCCATACCAATCATCGACCCATTCCCAGACATTTCCATGCATATCAAAAAAGCCCCACGGATTGGATGGAAATTGACCAATCAATCTGGTTTTGCCGGCACTTTCCCGGTATGCCGCATTTTTAAGAAAAATTTCATTACCCCATGAATAAAGGGTGGCGGTTCCTCCCCGACAAGCATACTCCCACTCCGCTTCAGTAGGTAGACAATAAGCCCACCCTTTATTCAGACGTTGGTCTCGCCTTTCCAAATAAGTAAGTC
>NZEN01000070.1 GCA_002689665.1 Opitutia bacterium
TCGATCCAGCCGATGAGGGTGGCGGAAGATCCGGCGTTGTCCTTGCGTAGTTGATTACAATGATGGCTGCGTTTCATGCCTTAATAATAAAACCTTAATGCAATACCGAATGGGAGCAGAGTTGGCAAGCGGGATGAGACTGTTGTGCATGAAACCAAAGAATTTTGCAGGCAACCCTTAAAAAAAGGATTTTATCCTCGCAATTACTGCTCTTCGAAACATGGGATGTAAGCAGGATGAAAAATAGATTTATTGTAATCATGGCTGGAGGGCGGGGAGAACGATTCTGGCCACAGAGCCGTCTCAAACGCCCGAAGCATTTGCTTCCGATTGTCGGGGATGCCCCTATGCTTACGCAAACGATTCGCCGATTGGAGGGACTTGTGCCGGTGGAAAGAATATTTGTAATCACCAATGCGGAACAGCGGGAATCTGTTCTCGAAACTTGTCCGGATTTACTACCTGAAAGAGTAATAGGTGAACCGGTGGGCAGGGATACCGCGGCGGCGGTAGGTCTGGCCGCATTACTTGTAGCCAAAGAAGGCGAGGACGCCTCGTTTGCCTTGCTACCAGCCGATCATGTGATTGAGGATGCTGAAGGGTTTCAGGCGACTTTGGAGACCGCATTTGAGGCCGCTGAGGCAGAAGATCAGCTCGTAACTGTTGGGATTAAGCCAACTTTTCCAGCTACTGGATATGGATACTTGGAGCAGGGATCCGACTTGGGCGAGCATGCCGGTCGTTCGGTGGCCAAGGTCAGCCGGTTTGTGGAAAAACCAAATCTGGAAAAAGCACAGGAATATGTAAATGCCGGAAATTATTTCTGGAATGCGGGAATGTTTGTCTGGAGACCCAGCGTGATTCTTGCGGAAATTGAACGTTTGGTCCCCAAGCTTTCAGAGGGATTAGAAACCCTTGGAGAGGAATGGGACCAAGCAAATAATCTCGAGGCTGCGATGAATAAGGTTTATCCGGAGCTCGAGAAAATATCCATCGATTTTGCGGTGATGGAAAAAGCGGAGCGGGTGGCGATGGTGGAATCCTCCTTTGATTGGGACGATGTTGGAGAATGGCCCGCGATTGAGAGACATTATCCAAAAGATGAAAATGGTAATGTATTCAAAGGAGATGGGGTTGCCTTGGACTCTTCGGGTAACCTGACATTTTCTGAAAGTGGCCATTGTATTACTTTGCTGGGCGTGAAAGATCTGATTGTAGTCCAATCGGGAGATGCGACCATGGTTTGTCATAAAGACAAAGCACAGGAAGTAAAAGCACTCGCTCAGGCCGTCGGTTCTCAAAATCCATCCCTTACCTAAAGCCCAAAACCGACAGTGCCGACTTATCTTGGAATCGATTACGGAACCAAGCGGATCGGGTTGGCATTGGCGGATGAGTTAGGCATTGCCCTGCCGTTGGGAACGATTCCAGGTGTTGATTTTACTGAGTGGATCGAGGAAATGAAGAAAGTGGTCAAGGATCGGAGAGTGGACGAGTTGGTCATTGGATACCCCATTCATATGGATGGGGTTGTCGGGAAGCGTGCGAAGGAAGTTGATACCTTTATTTCAGGACTTACTGAAAATATCAGTTTGCCTGTACATCGTGTGGATGAACGACTGACAAGTGTGGCGGCGGCGGAGTCGATCCAAAGAAAACCCAAGGGGAAAAGAGGGAAGAGACCTGCCGACGGGCGTATCGATGCGACTGCAGCAAGCCTGATTCTTCGTGATTTCCTGGAAGGGAAGGGCATCTAGGTTGGCTGATGTAATCCAAAGATGGTGCTGTGACTGTGCCTATGATGGAACCGAATTTTCAGGGTGGCAAAAGCAACCCGATGGGAAAGCTGTTCAGGACCATATCAATGCAGCACTCGAGGAAGTATTTCATCATCCGGTAAAGACGGTGGGGGCAGGTAGGACCGATGCCGGAGTGCATGCCAGGGGGCAGGTTTTTCATTTTGATAAGGATTGGAATCATGGGGAGGAGGCAATGATACAAGCGATTAGATCGCATCTCCCGAAGGGAATAAGCCCACGCAAAATCCGGAAAGTGGGACCCCGCTTTCATGCTCATTTATCGGCTCGCGGTAAACAGTACCGATATCGGGCGGTGAATGGCTGGGCGATGCCGCAGGATGAAAGATTTGTGCTGTCTCTTAAAAAACAGAAAATATGCCTTTTGGAAATGAAGCAAGGGGCTCAATTTTTTCTGGGTGAACATGATTTTTCCGCCTTCGCCGCCTCTCGTGGAAAAGATGCCTGTGAAAACCCTCTCAAGCATGTATGGAAAGTGGATGTAATCACCCGTGGTGAAAAACTCGACTTTATCGTAGAAGGGAGCGGTTTTCTATACAAGATGGTCCGCAGTATGGTTGGTGCCTTGCTCGATGTAGGAACAGGGAAACTCGCACCCCAGGAGATTTACGAAATTTTGGAGAGTCGAAAAAGAACCGAGGTGGTGGTGAGCGCTCCGGCACACGGTCTTTCCCTGGAGAAGGTTTTTTATCGGCGAAAGGTGTAGTGAGCGAGAAACGGAAATGGTGGATCCCTCTCGTTAATCGTACAATCGATTTTGTATTTACCAGTTTTTGCCCGATTTGTGATGGGCAGGTTTTTAAGGACGGTTATTCCTATGTCTGCCAGGAGTGNCTTGATACNCTGGCCTGGGTACGGGGAACCCGATGCAAGCTTTGTGGCATTCCCATGGNGGGTATGGATTTTCAGGGGCTTACCTGTGCCAGTTGCCGGGAGGAGAATTTACTTTTCGATCAGGGGCGCTGCATGTTTGTGATGGAAGAGAGGTCAAGGGGCTTAATTCATGACATTAAGTATCATGGTGCCCGAATGATTCTTCGCGATATGCCCAGTTGGGTCGACCGATGTGATGGATTTCGGGAATATTTAGAGGGAACCGTTTTGGTGCCGGTTCCNCTGCATCGGCGCCGTTTGGGTAAAAGNGGCTTTAATCAAAGTGAGTGGATTGCTCATGCTTTTCGCAAGGCGGTGGGAACGAGNGTTGATGTGGTTCACGCACTGAAAAGAAGAAAGAATACACCGACTCAGACCGAACTTGACCGGAACCAGCGGAAAGCCAATGTAAAAAATGCCTTTGCCCTTGTGCGGAAAAATCATTTAAGAAAGGAAGACAGAATCATGCTGGTCGACGATGTATTTACAACCGGGGCAACCCTCAACTCTTGTGCAGAAGTGCTCAAGGAACATGGCTTTCATCAAATAAGTATTGCCGTACTTGGGCATGGATAATTCAAACTAAAAATGGCCTTTTTTAATAAACCAAAGTATTCAACCGTTAGCGTAAAGTCCAGGGATGGAGTGCCCAAGGGTGTGTGGACTAAGTGCCCGGAGACCGGGGACATGGTTTTCGCCAAGGAACTGAAAAAGAATTTAATGGTCGTTCCGAGTAGTGGGTATCATTTTCCATTGCCTGCACCAGATCGAATCACATCCTTGNTGGATAAGGGAACTTTTGAGGAACACGATNAATATTTGAAATCATCGGATCCCCTGAGTTTCAAGGGGGTGGCGTCATACAAGGATAAACTGGAGCAAAACCGCGAGAAAACGAAACTGGAAGATGCAGTCGTCTGCGGAACCGGAAAAATGGGTGGTCATGACCTAAGCATCGCGGTGATGGACTTTCGTTTTCTTGGAGGAAGTATGGGATCGGTGGTCGGTGAAAAGATTACCCGTGCGATCGAGAGAGGGNTGGAGCGCAANATTCCGGTNGTGATTGTCTCCGCATCTGGAGGAGCCCGTATGTATGAGGGGATCTTAAGCCTTATGCAAATGGCCAAGACCAGTGCTGCCCTGGCCAGGCTTGCTGAGGCAGGTATTCCTTATATTTCCGTTTTAACTAATCCCACCATGGCCGGAGTGATGGCTAGCTTTGCCACTCTTGGTGATGTTATTTTAGCAGAGCCTAAGGCTTTGATTGGTTTTGCCGGACGACGGGTGATTAAGGAAACCACTCGTGCGGATCTTCCTGAAGGTTTTCAAACNTCNGAGTTNNTNCTTGANCNTGGNNTGATTGATCAAATCGTGGAGCGTCATGATCTTAGGGATCGGTTGATTTCTNTGATTGGGCANTTGGGGCATGCACTTGACGGTTCGAANGCAAAGACATCTACGACTACCAAAAGAGCNAAGACCACCTCTGCTAAAAAANTGGCNGCACCCAAAGCAAAAACCAAGACCCCTGCGAAAAAAACGGCAACGCCAAGAACTAGTACGAGTAAACCAAAAACTTCTTCGTCTAAAAGTAAGTAAGGTTTCCTGCACTCTCAATGGTAGGGCCAAGTCTAATCTGAGTTAAACTTCAGGGTGAAAGACTTGATTGAGTATTTATATTCCCTCCGCAATCAAGGATCGAGCTATGGTATTGAGAGGATGGAATTACTCCTCAATAAAATAGGCTGTGAAGTTCTAACATTTCCGGTAATTCATGTAGCTGGCACCAATGGGAAGGGGTCCACTTGCGCGATGCTCGATTCCATCTACCGGGCAAATGGTTACAAGGTGGGTCTGTTTTCATCTCCTCATTTAGTGGATCTNGGAGAAAGAGTCCGAGTGAATGGCAAAATTCTTTCTCAGGANAAATTGTTTGCTCATATTGAANTGCTCAAACCCTTGGCCGAAGAAATCGAAGAGCAATGCCCTGGGATGCACCCCTCTTTTTTTGAGATGATCACGGCCGTTGCATTTTGTGAATTTGCAAANGAAAAAGTGGACCTTGTCATTTTGGAAACTGGACTGGGGGGGCGTTTGGATTCAACAAATGTAGTCGATCCTGAGATTTCAGTCATTACGACCATTTCTCTCGACCATTGTCATATTTTGGGGGATACCCTTGAGAAAATCGCCCAGGAGAAAGCGGGGATTGTAAAGGAAGGACGTCCGGTGATTACTGGTTGGTTGCCTTTATCAGCTAATGAAGCCGTCAGGAAAGTGGCTGCCAGCCAAAAGTCTACTTTTTTCACCCTGGCTCATCTTCCGGATGATCAAAATTTACCAGATACAAATTTAATGGGAGAACACCAAAAAAGAAATGCGGCTCTCGCGGTTCGAGTGACCGAGCTTTTAAAAGATAATTTTCCGGTGAATGAAGAAAAAACTAAACACGGACTGATTCATGTGTCTCTAGCAGGAAGATGGCAGGTCATCCAAGAGGACCCGCTTGTGGTGCTGGATGCCTGTCATAATCAGGAGGGGGCAGCAGCCCTAAGGAAACAGTTGGAAAAACTTCCCGATAATAAGGAACTTATTGTTTGGTTTGGTTCTCTGGGAGAAGATCGGGCATCTGAGATTTTGCGTGTTTTGTGCGAATTTGCCTCTGAGATAAGATTTTTTCAGCCAGGGCAACCCAGAGCTTGTTCATTCGAGGTGCTTCAATCTTTAATTCCTTCGGAATATTCAGAGCATTTATTCAATGGTGAGATCGAGAGAGTACAAATTTACCTTGATCAAATAAAATCCAATCAAATTCTTTTAATTACAGGATCCATTTATTTGTTAGGAGAAATAATGGAAATTGTGAAAAGCCAAAAAAATACACTAGGAACTGGTTTTCAGGATCTAGTTTAGCAAGTTTGTCCCGAAAAGGTAATCTTTTAACAAAAAAGCCCTTTCAGTATGCGGTGTTTCCTCTAAAATGGTGTCACTTTATTAAGCTGAATCAGATACTTAAAGTAAAGTAAGAGTTATTTTATTTTCCTTTTTTTAGCAAACTCAGGCACACCAACTGGCAGAGTTAATCATTGTCAATAAGTTCGGGAAAAACTTCCAATAACTAAAGATTGGAAAATCTTTTGAATTAGGTTTTCTTGTCTTTTCTTCTAACTGCGATAGCGAGTTTGTTTATTCTATTTTTTTTAAAAATTTTATTCACATACCTATATGCAGTGTTCATTTTTACATCAAAACCCTACATCTAGTGGCATATTTTTACTTTTTTTTACAATATCGACATTTTTTTCTTTTCTTTTGTCATCCAATCGACACTATCGGGAAAAGAAAATAACTACAGGCAACCAAACTATAAAAGAGGCAAATTCGGTGGGATAATTGCATAATCAATTTGCTAGCAACAAGAAGAAACACAATGGATAAAGAATATAAAATTGGCGGAAAAACATTCGTATTAGACGAACAAAAAGCGGTACAGGCATACAATGAGAAGCAAGTAATTAATGGCAGGGATACCATGACTTTTAACTTGCTTCCCCTTAAATATCAGTGGGCTTATGATTTGTATCGCAAAATGAAGGCAAACCATTGGGAACCAGAAGATGTTCCCATGCAGAAAGATCTTGAACAGTGGAAGAATACTACTGAACTCAGTGACGCTGAGCGATGGATCATCATGATGGGGATCGGATACTTTTCAGCCGCGGAAGGTATTGTTGGAGACAACATCCAGCATGTCGTGCGTGAGTTGGTGACTGCCCCCGAACTCAAACTCGCACTTGGTCGTCACGCCCACGAAGAAAATATACATGCGGACAGCCTGCTTTACATGATCAGTTCTCTCGGTATCAATCCTCACGAATGTGAAGCCATGTTTGAGCAGATTGAGACCATCCGTAGAAAGAACGAGTTTGTTACCTCTGCATCCAAGAATTTGCGCCGGGACTTAGATCTGACACAAACCGAAAACAAACAAGAACTTGCAAAGAACATCTTTCTTTTCGGTCAGTGTATGGAGGGTACCCAGTTCTACGGGCTTTTTGGAATGATTCTCAGTCTTGCCCGCCAGAATAAGTTTCCTGGAATTGGACAGATGTTCCGCTACACACTTCGTGATGAATCCAATCATATCGAACTGTTTCGTAACCTGTTCCGTGTACTCATTGATGAAAACCCTGATATTTGGACACCCGAGTTTAAGGATGATCTTGTCTCAATGATGAAGGAAGCAGTTGAGCTGGAAAAAGAGTTTATTAGGGACTGCTTGCCGGTCAATTCTGTTGGTTTAAGCTCTGAGGAATTTTGCACTTACATTGATTATATTGCGGATCGCAGATTGAACGGAGTCGGGCTGGATGTCTTACACCCTGGTTTGGAAAATCCATTTCCATGGCTTGCGGAAACAATTGATGTGAAAAAGGAACAAAACTTTTTTGAAGGTCGCGTTACTGAATATCAAAAATCATCTTCTTTGTCTGAGGTTTCAGATGACGAATTGTGATCAAACAATAATTTTTAAACAGGAATAATCATTTGGGTGGGAGTAATAAGTAATGCGTAATAAAATTTTCGAAGAGGATAAATTGTTAACCAAAGCGGTGGAAACACCGAGTGAAAATAAACCCCGTTTTAATTGGGCGGAAGCTTTGGATGACAACCGATTTGAAGTGCCTAAGGTACGTATTACGGATGGCGCGGGTGACCGTGATTTCCACATCGCCGAGGTGGCAGATGTTATCGGAGAAGCATTGACGGATCTGATGATATCGAGGGAAGAAAATGAAATATACACCCCCAAGAACCGGGAGCTCGTGGTGGAGTCTGCCCGGATCGTCGCTGATCGCTTAGTTGAGCGGATGGCTGAGGAGGATGAAGGCGGAGCCCCACGCCTCTCCTTTGACGAGCTTTATCGTCTTATCGAAAAGGCTCTCGTCGAGAATGACGCCTACGATGTGGCTAAAAGCTTAGTGATTAGTCGCTCTAGCGATGGAAGTTCAGGACCTGGAAGTATTCATGCAGTTGGCACGGAGGCCGGGCAAATCCGCCTGATTCGCCGGAGTGGGCAGGTGGTTCCATGGAATTCGGCGAAAATCGAAGTTGCTGTTCGTAAAGCGTTTCTTTCTCTCAGACTCGATTCTGAACCCGCCGTGGACATTGCTCTTCGGGTGACCCAAAGGGCACTGTCAACAGGGCAAGCTTTCATCAATATCGAAGATGTGCAAGATATTGTGCAGGAAGAATTGATGAGAAAAGGTTTCTTCAAGGTAGCCGAGTCTTACATTCTTTATCGTGCACGGCGAAGAATTGAACGTGAGCTGGGTGGTTCGAATGAAGAAGTAAAGCAGGACTCGATGATCGTTGTCCAAAAGCAAGATGGAAGTACTTATTTTTGGGACGGGATCGACTTAAAGAAGAGAATATCTTTTGCAACCATAGGTTTGGATCTGTGCTTAACATCAGAACAAATTGAAGAAGCACTTAGAAGGTCCGTATTTTCCGAAATTTCGGAAGAAGACTTACGTAAAACTATTATTCTTAATTCGAAAACCCTGATCGAACGGGATGGAGATTTTGCAAAATTTGCAGCCAGGATCTTGCTTACTTTCGTCTACGAAGAGGCCCTTGGTTGGAACATTGCTCAAAATAGCATTGATGAATTAAAAACTTTCCATGTCGAAGGATTAAAATCCTATTTGAAAAGAGGTGTTGAAATTAAGCGCCTTGATTCAAAACTTCTCAAACTGGATATTTCGAAGATTGCAGACGCTCTCGATCCTTCTGCGGATCTTGATTTTGATTATTTGGGCATTCAAACCCTCTACGATCGTTATCTTGTCGTTGATAAGACCGGAGAAAAACCAAAACGCCTGGAAACACCTCAATTATTTTGGATGCGGGTGGCAATGGGGGTTTTCGCTCATGAAGATAACCCAGAAGATCAAATCATATCTTTATACAACCTGTATAAAAGCCGTAGATTCTGCTCATCCACACCTACTTTGTTTAATTCGGGAACACCACATTCCCAGCTATCTTCCTGCTACTTATATAAAGTTGATGATACTATCGAATCGATTATGTACCGGGGAATTGCTGAAAATGCATTCCTTTCAAAGTGGGCTGGCGGTCTTGGTGGGAGCTGGACTTCGGTTCGTGGAACAGGAAGTCATATTGCCGGAACAAATGGAGAAAGCCAGGGAGTAATTCCCTTTCTTAAAATGCACAATGATCAACTTTGTGCAGTCAACCAAGGCGGTAAGCGCAAAGGCTCAGGTTGTGCTTACCTCGAGTCATGGCATTGCGATATTCTAGAGTTCTTGGAACTCAGGAAAAACACAGGTGATGATCGTCGCCGAACTCACGACATGAATACAGCGAATTGGATTCCAGATTTGTTCATGAAACGAATGGAATCCCGTGAGAATTGGACTTTATTCCGCAGTAACGAAGTTTCTGATCTTCATGATTTGTACGGGCAGGAATTTGAAAGTAAATATGTCCAATACGAAGCCAAGGCTGAGAAAGGCGAGATCTGGGGCCAATCGATTCCCGCAATTGATTTGTGGAAGCAAATGCTGAAAGTCCTTTTCGAAACCGGACATCCATGGATTACTTTTAAAGATACCTGCAATATCAGAAGCCCTCAGGATCATGTGGGAGTCATTCATAGTTCAAATTTGTGCACTGAGATTACTCTTAACACCGGTGCAGATGAAACTGCAGTTTGTAACCTCGGTTCAGTTGTTTTGGATTCCCACCTTAAAGCGGACGGATCTCTTGATCACGAAAAATTACGCGACACCATTCAAATCGCAGTCCGTGCATTGGATAATGTTATTGATGTCAATTTTTACCCAACAGATGCGGCCAAAACTTCCAACAGTCGCCACCGCCCGATTGGGCTCGGGGTAATGGGCTTACAAAACGCTCTTTTCACCAAAAACATACCCTTTAGTTCTGATGAAGCAGTCGAATTTAATGACGAGTTCATGGAGGCTATTTGTTACTACGCATACGAAGCTTCGAGCGACTTGGCTAATGAACGTGGAACCTATTCAAGTTATCGCGGATCAAAGTGGGATCGTGGTTTACTGCCACAGGACACAATTTCTCTTCTTGAAAAAGAAAGAGGCGAATCCGTTGATGTGCCTAAGACCAGCAAGATGGACTGGTCGATTGTACGGGATAAAATTGCGAAGCATGGGATGCGTAACAGTAATGTTATCGCAATCGCACCTACTGCCACTATTTCCAACATCATGGGTTCCTCACCATGCATAGAGCCCACCTACAAAAATCTTTTTGTTAAAAGTAATTTGTCCGGTGATTTCTTAGTACTCAACCGTTACCTGGTAAATGATCTGAAATCGGAAGGTCTTTGGAACCGCGAAATGTCTGATCAGCTTAAGTATTTTGATGGAGAACTCGGTCCAATTCAGGGAATACCTGATTGGATTAAGAAAAAATACTCCACAGCTTTTGATGTCTCCTATGAATATGTGATAGCAGCAGCAGCACGCCGTCAGAAGTGGATTGATCAGTCTCAATCAGTCAATCTTTTCCTTGGTTCGCCAAACCTGAAGACACTTTCCCATATGTACCGAGACGCTTGGCGTAAGGGATTAAAAACAACTTATTATTTAAGAACACTGGGAGCATCCAACATCGAAAAAGCTACTGTTACCATGAAGCAGGTTGAAAAAAATCAACCTGGGCTTTCTGCAGATGTTTCTGAAGCAAACTCTCAACAATTTACTGAGGACGAGAAAAAGGCATGCAGTATTCAGGCAATGCTCAACGGTGAAGAGTGTGAAGCTTGCCAGTAGTTCAATCTCTTAATTACTCCAAACCGATTTGTAGATGAGCGTGCGGGATCGCTTGTCTTGCTTTTTGAGTAAAAAGCCCACCATTTCCAATGGGGTGTTTATTGCTCCCAGTGCCGTTGTTGTTGGTGATGTTCGTCTCGGAGAACATTCCAGTGTCTGGTACAACGCTGTTTTACGAGGAGACATTAACTATATTTCGATCGGGGATGAAACAAATGTTCAGGATGGAGTTATTGGTCACCTGTCTGATGATCATCCCTTACTTGTGGGAAATCGAGTTACTATAGGGCACGGAGCAGTCATTCATGCCTGCACGATTGAGGATGAATGTTTGATCGGAATGAATGCCACAATTCTTGATGGAGCCCATATTGGTAAGCAATCAATTGTTGCAGCGGGTTCCTTGGTCCCCGCGGGTACTCATATTCCGGATGGTAGTCTATTTGCGGGGGTACCTGGGGAGTTGAAGAAAACGCTCAACGAAAAACAACGCTCTTCACTTGCAGGTTGGGCAAAAAAGTATCTCGAGGTTTCAAAAGCTCATCAAGCGCTCGAGTAGCCTCGTCTTATTTGGATAAAGTTCAGTTACTCCACTGGAGCATTCTTTCAATAGGGAGCTTGGATTTTTCGATCAAATCTGGCTCCATCGATATCTCCGGTTGAGCAGATTGCAGGCATTCCAGTAAATTAGATATAGTATTCATTTTCATGAATCTGCAGTCGTTACAGGCACAGTTGCCAGTCGGACCGGCAATGAAGGCTTTATTCGGAAGTTCACGGGTTAAACGATGCATCATACCAGTCTCAGTCAAAATGATGAAGGTATCCGAAGGGTGGTCTTTGCAGTAGTGAACCATCTTTTCAGTGCTACAGACTTCGTCGGCAAGATCCCGTACCGTTTGGACACATTCAGGGTGAGCAACTACGGGAGCATCCGGATATTCCAATCGGCACCTTTCAATGGATTCTTTGGTAAACAAAACATGTGCATAACAACTACCTGGCCATAGTTTCATTTTGCGTCCGGTTTGACCGATGACCCACTGTCCAAGATTCTGATCCGGAACAAAAAGAATTTCTTTATCCTGAGGAACTTGGTTTACGATTTGTACCGCATTACCACTTGTACAGATGACATCACTCAAAGCTTTGACCGCAGCGGAGCAGTTTACATAGGCAACGACAAAGGTATCGGGGTTGTTGGACTTATACTCCGCAAGTTTCTCAGCGGGGCAAGAGTCGGAAAGTGAACAGCCTGCATCAAGGTCGGGCAGTAGAACCGTTTTCGAAGGGTTAAGGATCTTGGCGGTTTCAGCCATAAAGTGGACGCCGCAAAATACGATAATATCAGCATCGGTTGATGCTGCCTGTCTGGCCAGGCCCAGAGAATCCCCCACATAGTCGGCCACTTCCTGTATAGGCTCGATTTGGTAGTTGTGACATAGAAGAATGGCATTCTTTTCTTTCTTTAATCGAATAATTTCTTCCTGTTCCTGCGTGAGAGTTTTCTTTTCCGGTTGGTTACGAAACAACTGGAGGGAAGGGGGAGAAATAATATTTTCCTGAGTCATGATTGAATGGTATGAGAGCAATTACCATTCTTACGAAATTCAGGACATTCGGCTTGGACTTGTAATCTTTGGTCTTTTACTTCGAGTCCTAGTTTTTCTGAAACTGTTTTTCCATACCATTCCATAAAAGGGGCATCCACATCTTGTATTCGATCACAATTTGAACATATTACCTGAGCCTTAAAAGTTTCTGATCTTCCGTTAAGGGCATAATATTTATTTTCCTGCCCTACATCAATTTTACGGATAACCCCACTTTCAACCAAAAGAGGAAGGCAACGGTAGACGGTTGCTCTAGATACCGTATCATCGACATTTTTTGCATCCTGAAGTAACTGTTCCGCAGTAAAATGCCCGGTTTGCTTGAAAAGAGCTTCGAACACACCTTTACGTTGGTCGGTCATTCGTAGGCCTTTACTGCCAAGAAAGTCTGAAAAACTTTCCAATGTCTCTTGAGGAATGCTCGTCGGCATGAAAAACACTCCTAGGGAGAAGTTTATCGTTGGTCAAACTTATTGAGACATAAGTGAGATTCAAATCTTCCTTCTTGTCGGAAGCGATAAGAAAAAGTAAATTTTACGGATGGCGATAAAGGTAAATGATCAAGTAATTCCCTCATGGGCAATTGAAAGGCAGGCACAGTCCTTATATGAACAGGTTGCGAGAGGCATGCCTGGTAAACCTCAGGAAGTTATTCAACTTGCAGCTATGGACTTGGCTAAAGAAAGGATGATTGATCAGTCCTTGATGGCTCAGGAAAGTAACCGCCGTAAATATAAAATAGACCCTGAAGAAGTAAATAAGGGTATGAAACGCTGGATGAGAGAGAATGGAGGTAAAAAAGCGATTGAGAAGGCAAAGCACCCAGCAATTAAAGATCGGGAGGATCTCAAACGTGAAATACTCGCTCATTTACGGTACAACCGACTATTGGAAGAAGAATCATCATGCGATTTACCTACAGAAGGTGAAGCCCGTGAATATTATGATAACCGGCCTGACCTTTTTACCAGCGAAGAAATGGTTTCAGCTTCTCATATCCTGAAAAAAGCTTCATCTGATGAAGAATTCAAAGTTGCTGAGGAACAGATTCAAGCCATCCGGGAACGCATAGAAGGTGGAGAAGATTTCGTGAAATGCGTGCAGGAGGAATCAGATGATGGAGGAAATGACGGTAATTTGGGAACCTTCGGAAAGGGAAGAATGGTTCCAGAGTTTGAAAAGGCAGCCTTTTCCCTGGAAGTAGATCAGTTGAGTGAACCGGTTAAAACACAGTTCGGGTGGCATTTGATTAAATTACATGAAAAACATGAGCCCAAGCTTACTCCATTTGAAGAACTGCAGGGAAAAATAATTGAGTACTTACATGAAAGAAGAAAAGACAAAGTTTTTGATTCTTTTTTGGATGGTCTTAAATCATCTGCCTCAATTGAAGAGGTCAGCGGAATTTAAGTTTACGCCGCTGTTTTTTCGATCCCTAAGGATTGCAAGATTTGCAATGTGCTTTGAGGCTTGTTGAGTGCATAAATGTGGTAGCCTGGGGCACCACCTTGCAAAAGTTCATTGATTTGGCCGGCGGCCCACTCTGCACCAATGGCAGGATGATTTTCATCATCCGCTTGTGTTAGCTTTTGCTCCAGTGAAGTCGGTAGTGAAGCTTCGCACATTTTGCAAAAGCGCCTAACCTGTCCCAAGGATAACACCGGAAGTAAGCCGGGTAATACAGGAATATCGATTCCGGAGTCCTTGCACGATTTTACAAAATCAAAATATACCTGATTATCAAAAAATAATTGAGTAGTGATGAAGTCAGCTCCCGCGTCCACTTTGGTTTTAAGGTTGGCCAGATCAATTATGTTATCTTTTGCCTCAGGATGTTTTTCCGGGTATCCACCCACTCCGATTCCAAAGTCTGGAAAATTCTCACGGATTAACTCCACTAGATCAGAACCGTAGGACAAACCGCCCTCAGTTGCTTTAAAAACTTCTTCTCCTTGTGGTGGGTCTCCCCGTAATGCCATTACATTACGAAAGCCAGCCTTGGCAAAATCTTCGAGTATTTCAAGAAGTTCATTCACGGTGTGTCCCACGCATGTAAGATGCGGCATGACTTCGAATTTATATTCATCCTGAAGAATTCGAGCGTAGCGCATGGTAGTCTCACGCGTACCTCCTCCTGCTCCATAAGTAATCGATACAAAGTTTGGGGAGTAAGGTCGGATGGCTTCTGCAGTTTCTAGCATTCTTCGTCCTCCCGCGTCATCCTTCGGTGGAAAAAATTCGACCGAAAATAACGGGCTCTCTTGTCTTAGGGCGGAGGTTATGGAGGAAGGCTTCTGCATTTTCA
>NZEN01000071.1 GCA_002689665.1 Opitutia bacterium
TCAATGTTTAAAAGACTATCTGCCCTTAGCTTACCTCTTCTCATTTCATTTTGGGGTGGTTGTTTTGAAGAAACTTTTGATCTAACGGAAGCTGCTGATCTAACCGAGCCTAAGGAATATAACTCGAGCCAAATATTCTTTAAATACCCCAAAAACTGGGAGATTTCAGCAGATAGCAACTCGACTGCCTTCCATAACATCTACATGCAAACTCAGGGAGAAGCTATGTTGATTTACCAATCCTATCCATCAGATATGGCAGAAAGTCTAACAACTTTTTCGAAAGATTTTTCTGAAAAAATGACACAGACTGAAATTCCTTTAGGAGAAATTTCGAAATCCGAATTAAAAGCGATTCCCCAGGTGGCAGGGTTCGAAGGTATCGAAGAGACGTTTGATATTTCCATAATTGGCATCTCAGTTCCCCATAAACGTATTTTCCTATCCAAGAAGATAGCTGACCGACAGGTTTTCCTAATTTATCAGGCTGCTATTGAGGATCATCCCCAAACAGAATCAGGCTTTAATTTAATAAGAGATACCCTCAAAGAATCGGAGAGAAGTTAACTTTTAACCGCGGGATTTTCCTCCAGAAATATTTACGGTCGTGCCGTGTAAATAACTTGCACGTTTAGATGCAAGAAACACGACCAAATCGGCCACTTCGGTTAATTTGCCAGACCGTCCCAAGGGTATGGAAGATGTGCTACCATACTTTGAGCGCAATTCATCCACGGAAATACCCCTGGTATAAGCAAGTGACTGCTCATAGGCTTCACTACGCATACCCGTAGTCTCCATGATTCCTGGAGCAACACCAATGACTCGTACACCCTGTGTGCCGAGCTCTTTTGCCCACGAACGGGTTACATTCTGATTGGCTGCCTTAGTCGCAGCGTACACACTTTGCCCTTCACTTCCTTCAAGACCTGATTCAGAGGACATATTGATAAGAACTCCTCCATTAGATTGTTTCAACATTACTCTTGCGGCAGCCTGAGCACATAGAAATTGTCCTTTAACATTAACCGCAAAAACCTTATCCCAGATCTCTTCGGTTAGTTCTTCTTTACCTGCTGGATCGACCAAGAGGCGTGGAACATTGATTCCAGCATTGTTTACCAAGGCATCTACAGAACCAAATGCATCCAAGGTAGACTGAATCATTTGATCCACATCTCCTTTATTAGTAACATCACAACGGGCAAAGCGGGCTTCCCCTGGGCCCGCTTCTGATGCTTCGTCTGCTGCCTTCTGCCCGGCTTCTTCCGAGAAGTCAGCAATCATTACTTTAGCACCCACTTCAACAAATCCTTTGGCTACGGCCAAACCGATTCCGGCAGCACCTCCCGTAATGACTACCACTTTGTTTTCCAAATCAGTCCATTCCATAGTTTTATCTCCTTGAATTTTTAAATTAAGTTAAATTGAGAGGGTGTGGTAAACCATACCCTTGATAAAGTGCTTCTTCGACTTTTCGCGACCAACATTGTCCATTTGAATCAAGTTCCTTGGCGGCTTCGGTCAATGCACGGGATACATGCTCCGGCTTTCCCTCAGACGCATCACGAAATGCATCTGAGGAAATCTCTACATAGGGCAAATCTTCTAATTCAGTGAATGAATAAAAGGATCCAAAAGGCTGCTCCGCTTCCACTTTTTCCATCATTTGGGGAACCGAGGACAACCCGCAAACGCCTTTGACCATCCAGTCAAAACTCACAGGGTTATTTGCCTGTTCTATCATATCATCGGAATGAGGCTCAGAGGTGTTGGTCATATGCCAAGGAACATTTTTTCCGCAAATCTGGTGCCTGGATACATAATGAGCCTGTCTTGATCGGATCGGTGCCGTCAGGTTGCCATCAACGAAATTAACCGCTGCAGAACGAGCCAGTCGCGATTCAATCGCTTCATATCGGCCCTCCGCCTGCTTGCCAGTTCCACCAATGAAAACATCCGTAAGTAGGGTGTTTACTTCAGCTTTAACCAATCCCGCAGGCAATGCCTGCTCACTTTCCGTATATACATGAGTACCATTCGGCAACTTTTGAAGATAGGCTAGCAGTCGCTCTTCCGCACCCTCAAATCCGAGAAAACCAACTTTAGGCTCTCGGGAAATTCCGCGATAACGGGCAGGATCATTAGGAGCAACATTATGGTGCATTGCCAAAAAGTTTTGTGAGACTTCCTCCTCTACACTTTCATAAACGGGTGATGCTGCTATAGGCATTTCGATTAAAAGATCGGGATCGACCGCACCGGCGTAGCTGTTTAGATTTCCACCATCCGCAAGAATTGAAACTGCCTGCTCGTAAGTCTCCTGCGAGGCATAATTCGTCCAGACCACATCCGATTTTCCGTACTCTGTCAATTTCTCGATAATTGCAGGATCCTTCCGGTCGACCAAAACCACTCGGGTACCCCTTTCCCTCAAATCGCGGATCAGAGCATACTTTTCCATCTCATCCAATTTTGATTTGGAACCTGTGACATAAACGACCTTCGGTAATTCTTCATCCGCGACACTTGCAACAATCGTGAGATTAATCATTGCCATCCTTGCCGTGCCCGAAAGGTAAGTAACAATTGCACGGGGAGGTACTCCGTAAGCAAACTCACCCTGCTGATCAATTGTGAAAATATGTTTATTGGTACCGTAATTACAGGCAAAAGGCTCCGCATGAGCCAGTGATATCAAACTGGTATTCCCATGGGGAGAGACCCGATTGAACAAACTTCCAAAGCCCTGCGAGCTGACAAAATCGGGTGCACCTGCAGGAATACGGTTAAACTGACGCAGTCCACCAAGATACCGATATGAATAGCCGAGGGCGGCGAGCACACCATCAGAAACAGGCTCAAATTGCAGAGGATCGATCGGCTCACTGGCATGGCCGGGTGTGATAACCACCAAGTCCCCTACTTTTACTTTAGAGCCCTCAGGAGCCTGTAGAACAATCTGAAGGGTTTCATGACCCAAGGCGATACGATCTGCTCCCGATGGCACCCGGGCATGTGCGTCGAATTGGCGAATAGCCTTTGCATCCGATGCGCAGCGGCAATTGCCCAGGCTTGCCAGAAGAAAGTCGCCTCCCCCAACACTTGAACCCGGTAAATCATCTTGGAGAAGCTCAATCCGGTTTGGACCGGTTAGAAAAACTCCACGATGAGTCTTTTGGGCTGCCTCGAGCAGTTGATCCGAACGTTGCAAAAGGGTTTCAGCCATTGGTTCGCTCATCAGTTATCTACTCCTCTTTGGGTATTTTATCAGAAAATCAAACTCCGCCACGCTGACGCTTAATCAACTCACCAGTGGTTGGGTTAGTGGTCAATTGATGACCGGGTAAAGGAAGAATCCGATCATGGATCGCATCGATAATCCAGGAAGGTTGTGGGAAGAAATCACTCTCCACTTCAGCACAAGGAGTAATCCAGTTACGGGAACCCACTACAACGGGGGGAGCATCAAGGTCATCAAAGGCAAGCTGGCTGATCTTGGACCCAATATCATGCAACACCGAACCCCGCTCGCATGCATCTGAAGAAAGTAAAACCTTTCCTGTTTTCTGAACGGAAGCAATCAACGGATCATAATCCAACGGACTGATGGAACGGCAATCAAACACATCACAGGTAACTCCGTACTTCTGCTCTAAAATATCGGCAGCTTCCAATGCACGGTACATGGTTGCTCCAACAGTGATCAGGGTAATATCCTTTCCTACTCTACGTTGGGCTGGAGGGCCAAAAGGAACTTCATAATATTCGGCAGGAACTTCTTTTTCGAAAAGCTCGCCGATATCGTAAAGTCTTTGACTCTCGAAGAAAATAACAGGGTCACTTCCAGCAAGTGCGGTATTCAGCATACCCTTTGCATCATATGGCGTAGAAGGAAAGACCACTTTCAATCCAGGAATGTGATTTACCAATGCACACCAGTCCTGAGAGTGCTGCGCTCCGTATTTTGAGCCCACCGACACCCGTAAAGTGACAGGCATTTCCAGAATACAGGCGGACATACTCTGCCACTTTGCCAATTGGTTGAAAATTTCATCACCTGCACGACCCATAAAGTCACAATACATCAACTCGACCAAGGCCCTTCCGCCTTCGAGTGCATATCCGCATGCGGTGCCCACGATCGCTGCTTCCGAAATGGGCGAATTGAAAAGGCGGTGATATGGCAACGATTCAGTCAAACCGCGGTAGCATGCAAAAGCACCTCCCCAGTCACGATTTTCTTCTCCGTATGCAACCATGGTGGGATCGGTTTCAAAACGGTGTAAAGCGGCCTCGAAAATAGCATCCCGGTACTGAAAGACTTTGTTTTTCGAGACGGGCTTTCCGTCAATCACCCCTGCCCTCGACTTTTTGGCTAAGGCCTGAACCCGAGGATTCTCGTCATGAGCAAGCAGCAATTCTGGCTTACGGTCCGGGTCATAGCTTTCACGCTTACGACTGGAGAACATCAGTCCCGCAATCTTCTCGGATGGAAGCCTTGGAGAGACTTCCAAGTCTGATGCCAGGCCAAATGCCTTGGTCATGGCGGACACCACATCACTCTTGCGTGAGGCTATCCCTTCCTCATTCAATATTCCCGCATCGCTCAATTCCTTGGCATAAGAATTAATCGGGTCAAATGATTGCCATGCCTCAATTTCCTCCTTAATGCGATAGGAAGAAGCGTCGGAAGGAGAGTGTCCAGAATAACGATAGGTAATGGTCTCAAGCAGAATGGGGCCCTCACCTTTTTCTATTAATTCCCTTTTCCTGCGAATGGCATCGGCCACCGCCAATGGGTTATAGCCATCAACTCTTTCCGCATGCATGGATTGTGGGTTTACCCCTGCCCCCACACGGGCAAGATAATCGAAAGCCATGGTTTCACCGGCAGTCTGTCCACCCATGCCGTAAAAGTTATTCATGAAGTTAAAAATAATCGGCAAACCACCCTGCATCGATTCTTCCCATAATTCATGGAACTGACGCATCGAAGCAAAATTCATCGCTTCCCAGGTTGGTCCGCAACCCATGGACGCATCTCCAATATTGGAAATGACCAAGCCGTTTTTGCGGTTCACTTTTTTGAAGAGAGCTGCTCCGGTGGCGATATCAGCCGAACCACCTACAATCGCATTATTCGGAAGAATACCAAACGGAGGGAAGAAGGCATGCATCGATCCGCCCAATCCACGATTGAATCCATTCTCGCGACCGAAAATCTCAGCCAAAGCACCATAAAGAAGAAAATCCCTGGCTAACTGTTTCACATCGGACGCCCCATCTTTTTCAACGACCCGGAAGCAATCACCTCCGAGAAAGTCTTTCATAATGGTAAGCAGGCTGTCATCATCTAGCTTACGAATGGCTGACATCCCCTTGGCAAGGATTTCCCCGTGTGAACGGTGAGATCCGAGAATATGATCATCCACATTCAGAAGAAACGCCTGCCCGACCGCTGATGCCTCCTGACCGATGGAAAGGTGAGCGGGACCCTTGTGATCATACTCAATCCCCTCGTACGATCCCTGCGTCTTGATGCTTTGTAGCATGCTCTCAAACTCACGGATCAGAAGCATATCTTCATAGATTCCGAGGAGAGCTTCTTCCCCATAGGTTTCTTTCTCCTTGGCTAGATCATTCTGATATTGATTCAAGGGAACTTCTGCAAAAGGAATGCTCCCCGCTTGGCGTTCTTTGGTAGGTTCTACAATTTGTGACTTCGGCATAGCGAAAAAGGTTTAAGGATTATGACTTGAATAAAATTAACGAACGGCCATGAAGACGTCCTTGATGATTTCGGAGGTCGTTGGATGTGGGAATACAATTTCTTCAATCTCTTCTTCCCGAAGTTCCGTCTCCAACATGGCGGTGGCTCCAAAAATCATTTCGGAACAAGCACCACCGACCATGTGCACTCCCAAAAGCCTGCGGGAATCGGCCTCGAGTACGACTTTACAAAATCCGGTTTCATCCGGATTTTCAGCAATGTAACGGGCATTGATTGCCATCGGTATTCGGCCGACTTTCACCTTTATACCGCGAGCCTCTGCTTCTTCCTTGGTCAACCCAACCACCGCAACTTCTGGACTGGTGTAAACCACGGCTGGCATTGAATCATAACGCATATGATCCTTGCGGCCGGTAATATTATTAACCACCACTTCAGCCATTCGGCTGGCAGCATGGGCCAACCAAGCCTGCCCGGTAACATCACCTGCTGCCCAAAGCCCGGGAATATTGGTGGCTCCACGGTTATCCACCCGGACACCCCCGCGATCATCAATATCGAGCCCCAATTCTTCGAGACCTAAATTTTGGGTATTTGGTCTTCTTCCGGTTGCCACGAGTACCAGATCCGCTTCCAATTCATTGGATCCGGAATCATCCGCATAACTCACTTTGTCTGCACTGATCGATTCGACCTTTGCACCAAGATTAAAAGTAACGCCCTTCTTGGCCAATCCCTCGCGTAAACTCGCGGAGACTTCTGGATCTAAATTCGGGCAGATTTCAGGCATCGCTTCGAGAACCGTTACCTGCACCCCAACCGAAGCATACATGCATGCAAACTCACAGCCAATGACTCCTCCGCCAACCACGACCAAATGATTTGGAAGGGTCTCCCGTAAAAGTATGCCGCTGGAATCGACCACATGTTCAAGATCGACTCCGGGAATCGGTGGGATGGCGGGTGAGGATCCGGTGCAAAGCAAAATGTCGGTGGCTTCATGAGTTTCCCCATTAATTTCAACATGTGAATTCGGAAGCAATTTAGCTTCCCCTTCGACCACATCCACTTTGTATTTTTTCATGAGACCGGCAATACCATCCCTCATCTTATTCATTACATCGTTTTTATGCTCGTGAGCCTTCGGGAAGTCAAAAGTCAAACCTTCGGCCTCAACGCCAAAGATCGAACCATGCTTGGCATGATGATAAGTCTTAGCAGCCTGCAGTAAAGTTTTGGATGGCACACATCCCTCGTTCAAACAAACGCCTCCCAGTTTACTCTTTTCAACAAGTAATACTTTCTTACCCGCGGAAGCGGCTTTTTTGGCAGCAATATACCCTGCGGGTCCTGCACCGATTACAGCAAAATCATATTTCATAAATTTTAAATTATTCGTTGGTTATGGAAAGGGGTTGTCCAGGATTCTCTTCAAGCTGGCTGACAAGAGTCTGGAGAAACCTGGCGGCCGGAGCACCATCCACCGCCTGGTGGTCAATGGTTAAGCTCAGCGGAAGGAATTCAGCATATTCAATTTCTCCGGATTCCAGGCGTTTTGGTTTTAGTTCGATTCCACCCACTCCGAGGATGGCCACTTCAGGCACATTCAAGACGGGGGTAAAAGTCGATACACCGAGCATCCCAAGGTTGGTCAGGGTGCAGGAACCTCCGGAGAGATCGTCCGGCTGGATGGTTCCTTCGCGGCAGGCAATCGCCAGTTTTTTTATCTCGGCAGACAGGGCTTCCAGGGAAAGTTCGGACGCCTCCTTGACGACGGGAACCATTAATCCACGCGGAGAATCCACCGCGATACCGAGGTGGACTTTTTCAAACACCGCGAAACGGTTACCGAGGAAATGAGCGTTTAATTCAGGATGAGCTCCCAGTGCCTGAATTTGAGCATAGGCGATCAGATCATTGATCGAAACCTTAGATTTACCCGCCTCCACTCTTTCCTTACGATAAGCCTGAGCAGCGGTTAATTCAAAATGAGCATTGAGGGTTAACTGGGCTGAGGTTTGCAGGGACTGAATCATTCTTTCAGCGACAAGCTTGCGAATTCCCTTCACCGGCTCGACTTTGGCTCCTTCGATGGCACCAGGCTCCCTCATGTCNGATGCAAGGGCCATTCCGGCAAGTCCTTTTCCGCGGATGGGAGCTTCAAGACCGTCCCTTGCTTTGGAAACAGCACTGGCGGATAATCTTGGTCGACCGGATATTACCGCTTCCACGTCCCGCTCAATTACTCGGCCGTTTGGACCGGTTCCCTCGAGAGTTTCGGGATCGAGTCCGTGACGAAAGGCCAGCTTGCGTGCTCTTGGGCTCACTCCTGCACTCACTCCACCCGTTGCGGTCGTACTCGCAGAAACAGGGGCGACAGCACTCTCCGATGAGGCCGGTACAGGTGCTTCCGTAGCCTGAGGGGCGGAAGAAGGCACTTCAGCAGCAGCCGGTTCGGGGGCGGATGCCGAGGCTCCATTATCCGGACGAAATTCCTCCACATCTTCCCCGTCGTTTCCAACAACCGCGACATTAGCCAAGACGGGCACATCATCATCCGATTCCCAAAAGAGAGCGAGCACGGTACCGGCAGCAGTTGACTCGAGGTCAAAACTTGCTTTGTCAGTTTCGATCACCGCAAGGACATCTCCTTCCGCGACCTGGTCTCCAACATTTACTTTCCACTCGGTCAGAATACAACTTTCTACCGATTGTCCTTGGCGAGGCATAATTATGGGTTCAGCCATGAGTATTTTCCTATTTCAATATGATTAATTTCAAGGCAAACGAACTTTGATACCTCGTTTGCGCAAAGTTTTGGTAAAGTGTTTGGGTACCGCCTGATCTGTGATCAAAATATCTACCTGATCCCAGTCGGATACCCGGGCAAAGGATACTTTATCCGCTTTGGTCGAATCGGCGAGCAGAATTACTTGTCCCGCATTTTCCGAAACCACTCTTTTGACATACGCTTCATTTGGATCCGTGGTGGTGATTCCATTTTTAAGACAAAAACCCATGGTACCCATAAAGGCTTTATCCACCCGAATTTGTTCAAGGACTACCGTGCTCAACGGACCGACCATTGTCTGACTGATTCTACGGAATTCACCTCCGGTAAAAATAACCCGCGGACCGGAATCTGCTAATTCTTCCATCGCACGAACTGAATTAGTCACCACGGTGATATCAGTCCGTTGCTTGAGAAGCCTCGCAAGAAAAAGGGTTGTACTTCCCCCATCCAAAAATACTGACTCCTCATGCCCAACCAAAGTAAGGGCATCTTCAGCAATTTTCTTCTTTTGTTTGCTTGCAAGATTGGTCTTATCATCAAAGACAGATTCCTCTAACCGGCTTTCCATGGAAACGGCACCCCCATGCACGCGCTTGACCTTTCCTTCCTCCTCAAGGATTTCCAAATCCCTTCGGATAGTCGCAACCGAAACCTTGAGGTTTTTCCGTAAATCTTCCACACGGGCAACACCTCCCTCGCGAACAAGGTTTCGAATACGATCCCGTCTCTCAGGGGCAAGGGCTGGATGGGCTTCTTGAATCATTATGATCGATTTCGATTGATTTTGATCGTTTCTGAAGGAAACGCAACCCCCAATGGGCAAATTTAACAGAATTTATGAACCTAAGGCAAAGCACTAAGGATGATGCTCCGGATAGATTTCATCTCTTCCACCACTGGCTCACCTTGCCAAGCTAAGTCCAATGCAGACTGAAGGTTTTGGGTATTTTTCATTTCCCTAATTTCTTCCAACCCCTTGCGGGCGGCCTCCACCATTTTTTGGGGATGAACGCCCGCTTTTACCGCATATCGGATCGATCCAACCAAACGGTCATCCCATCCAAGCTTACGGATGGGATCACGGGTAACCCGATCGATCGGATCCCGTAAATAAGGATTAACCATTCGCTCAAGGGCATCTTCCGCATATTCGGAAAAACCAAGTTCAGAAAATAAATCATCTGTTAATCCGGTAAATTTATATCGAAGCCCCACTCCCGCCTCCTTTACAAAAGCCTCTTTTGCCCAATCCATCAATGCCGGGTCCTGTCTTGCCTCGTGCATAAAGCTCATCCCCTGTTCCCTCGCCTTGATACCCAGGCAATAATGAATTGCGTTATGACCATGAAAC
>NZEN01000072.1 GCA_002689665.1 Opitutia bacterium
GCTTCTATAAAAAATTAGTGCTCGTTTCCTCACAACAACAACGCCTACATTCTGTAATAAAGCTTTCTTTGCTACTTTCTCTTCATCAGCATGCGTAATATTTTCCCTCGGTGGACTAATACCATTCCAATTAAGATTATTATATCCTTTGGTTTGATAGGAGGTGCTGTAACCGCTGGCATTACATATTATGCAACTCCAAAGTATACAAGGGTAGGCTATCAACCATCTCAACCGGTTGAGTATAACCACGAGTTTCATGCTGGTCAATTGGGACTAGATTGTAGGTATTGTCATCATGGAGCAGATAAATCCTCCCACGCCAACATTCCGGGGGCTAATACTTGTATGTCCTGCCATAAGAATGTTAAAGCTGATTCCCCATTGCTCGAACCTATCCGCAACTCTTATTACGGCGAGGACACAAACAAAGATGGACAACTTTCCGAGGAAGAAGATGTAAATGGCGATGGGTTACTTACATCTGGTCCTGCAGTCCCTTGGGTTCGTATTCACAAAACCCCNGATTATGTTTACTTTAATCACGCNATCCATGTAAATCGTGGTGTAAGTTGCGTGGAATGTCACGGTAGAATAGATCAAATGGAAGTGGTTCATCATGCAGAACCTCTAAGTATGTCATTTTGCCTGGAGTGNCATCGGAAACCNGAAGAGTCTTTGCGCCCCATGGAACAAGTTACTAATTTAGCTTGGCATGTTCAGCACAACCAAGATGAATCCAAGGATCTGGCTCAAATACACGCCGGATTAAAAATTAAGGAGAATTGGGGTGTTAATCCCCCACTCAGTTGCACAGGTTGCCACAGATGATTCAAACGACTAAAATTACTGAAGAAATCCAAGGCAAGCAGTACTGGAAAAGCCTTGACGACTTAGCTGACACGCCTGGTTTCCGAAGTTGGGTTGATAATGAATTCCCTGAAGGTGCCAGTCTCATCGACGGGGTGCAAAGAAGAGGTTTCTTAAAAGTGATGGCAGCATCCTTCGGACTTGCGGGACTAGGTATGACCGGATGCCGTCGCCCGGAACATACTATTCTGCCTCATGGTAGAAGTCCCGAAGAACTTATCCCGGGCATACCGGCTTATTATTCAAGTTCCAGACCTACTTCATCAGGGTTTGTTCCTCTCATTGTTGAGTCGCATGAAGGTCGCCCGACTAAAATAGAAGGTAATCCAAGTTTTGAAGCAGGCGGAGGTAGTACTGATATTTACACGCAAGCTAGCGTGTTGGANCTTTATGATCCTGATCGTGCTCGCGGTTGCTTTAGNAAAGAATCGATTAGCGACACGGACAANACNTCNTCTCGATGGAAAAAGATNTCCTCGTCAAATATCCTTGATAACCTCTCCAATATTGAAAATACGGATCGTGTAGCAGTACTCACCGATTCAAATTTTTCATCAGTCAGAAAATCTCTCCTTAAAAAACTTAAGCAAAAAGGTGTTCGAGTTTTTACTTTCGATCCTATCGACTTTCATTATCCAGAAAATTCTCTGGCAAAAATCCTCAATTTTAATTCTAGCATCCGTGCTTGTCCTGATTTCTCCAAAACCAAAAGAGTTTTATCATTAGATTCAGACTTTTTGGGACACAGAGAACCAAATTCTTCCGTTAATACTAAACAGTTTATGCCGGGTAGAAAAGTTCTTGCTCCTTCCGATGCAAAAAAAATGAATAGACTGTATTCGGTGGAATCTGATCTTTCTATAACTGGTGGAGTTGCAGATCATCGCCTCCGCCTTTCATCTTCAAATATGGAAGCATTTTCGGCACTATTCCTCAGCAAACTTCTAGTGCTTTCTGGCAATAATGACACAAAACTACTCAATCACCTTGCCACTATATCAAAAGGTACAGAGGAACATGATCAATGGGCAACAGAATGTGCTAAAGATCTATTCACACAAGCTAAGTCTTCGGTCGTAGTTGCAGGAAGTCATCTGCCAGATACCGTTCACTTACTAACCTATAAGATCAACGAAGTTCTCGGAAACCAAACAACTTGCCTGAGCTATTTAAAAACTGAAAACTCATTTGGTGATTTGGCTTCGATGTGCGACTCACTCAAAGGAGATGAAATAGACACAGTTATATTTCTAGGTGGCAATCCAGTTTATCATGTTCCTTCTGTTGATTGGATCGATCTGCTTAAAAATACTAAATCAACCTTCCGTTTAGGAGGTGCAATCGATGAAACATCGCAATTATGCGATTACCACATCGGACAGTCACACTTCTTAGAATGCTGGGATATTGGAGTCAATTGGTGTGAAGACAATTGCTCACCTGTTCAACCTCTCCTTGCTCCTTTATTCGATACATGTTCTGACTTAGAAGTCTTATCCAGTCTTCTCCAGGAAAATAAAAACTCTCATGACATTGTATTAGATTTCTTCGACAATTTTTCGGAAATATCTGTAAATTTCGAAAATTTTCTAAAGTTGGGCACAGCTATCTTAAATCCGTCTGTAATTAAAGATTTACCCGACCCAAATCCGGCGTTACTTAAAATTAAACCAAAAGAGGTTACGATTTCTGATAATTCTCTTGAAGTACTACTAACCCCGGATTTCCACACTTGGGATGGGCAATTTTCAAATAACGGTTGGATGATGGAATGTCCTCAGCCAATCACAAAACTCACTTGGGATAACGCACTTTTAATCAGTCCGGTTCTCGCGAAGAAACTAGAGCAAAAATATCCAAATCTAGGACTTCTGCCAAAGGCTACGATGCTTAATGAAACTGGACAAATTGCTCCTGACGCAGCTGTTTTTGAGGATGGCAAGCAGAAAGCCCCTGTTGTAACTTTAAAGGTTGGCGACCACCATGAATATGTTGCACCACTATATGTTCAACCCGGACTCGCTGACTACACGGTCGTATCAACCATAGGCCAGGGCCGCTCTCGCGTTGGTAGGGTTGGATCTGGAACTGGATTCAATAGCTGTTCCCTTCTTCATACTGATTGCAACCGAATTAGCAACGGTGCGACCATCGAACCAACTGGTGATTTTCACATCCTTGCCAATGTTCAGGAACACTGGTCCATGGAAGGTAGAGCGATTATTAGGGAAACAAACGCTAAATATTATTCGGAACATGAAGACTTTGCTCAAAAAATGGGAGCAGAATCTCATTCTCCACCAATGTGGGGAAAAGATCAGGATGCTAGTATAGCCGAGAAAGCCACTACCACGCCCAGAGGAAACTCGGCCTACGAACACCCCGACCATACTTACGAACACTCAGAAACTTTTGGTCTGCACCAATGGGGGATGAGTATTGATCTCAACCAATGTACCGGTTGCAGTGCTTGCGTTGTTGCATGTCAGAGTGAAAACAACATTCCGATAGTGGGTAAAGACCAAGTTCTGCGTGGCAGAGAAATGCATTGGATAAGACTGGACAGATATTTCAGTTCAGCCGAAAGAGATGGTGCTGAATTACCTTCCGATGTTCAGGTTTCGTTTCAGGGAGTTTCTTGCATGCATTGCGAAACAGCACCATGTGAATCTGTTTGTCCAGTAAATGCAACCGTACACGACGAAGAAGGACTTAATGCGATGGCCTACAATAGATGCGTCGGCACTCGTTATTGTGCAAATAATTGTCCTTACAAAGTACGAAGGTTCAATTTCTTTGATTGGAATAAAAGAAATACGAATGAACTGTACCAAGGTCCTCTCGGTGAAGAAAATGATTCCCTTGTAGACATGGGTAAAAACCCAGATGTGACAGTTAGAATGAGAGGTGTCATGGAAAAATGCACCTATTGCGTCCAACGTATACAGGAAGCCAAAATAAGGACCAAAGTTAATGCACAAAGAGAGGCAAAACTCAATACGGGTAAAGACGGTGCTGATATAAAGCTTGATGTAAAAGATCTAAAGGTGCCTGATGGTACGATTAGAACAGCTTGTCAACAAGCATGCCCTTCTGATTCAATAGTCTTTGGTGATCTCTCTGACCCAAATAGCGAAGTAAGTAAAATGAAAAGTAATCCCAGAGATTACTCGGTGCTTGGTTATTTGAATACTCGTCCTCGTACAACATTTCTAGCAAAGGTGCGTAATCCCAACACAAACATGCCGGATTACACCAAGAAGCCACATTCTTATCGCGAGTACAGCGACAAAGCTTACCCAGCTGATCATGGTAAACCCAAGAAGGAAAAGAATTCTTATTAATTATGGCATCGGTTAGCGAAAAAACAGAACAACCCGCCATTCTTGCAAAGGTAAAACCTGCTCCATGGAGAGATCCTCCATTGGTTGAAAATCGTAGATCTTTTCACTGGGTTACTGAGAAAATTTGTGGAATTGTTGAATCGAAGACACCCGTTTGGTGGTGGTGGTGCTTTATTACTGCTCTTTGCATTGCAAGTTTCACTGGCATGGGTCTTATTTATCTCGTATCAACCGGTGTCGGTGTTTGGGGTAATAACAATCCTGTCAATTGGGGGTGGGCTATCGTAAACTTTGTTTTTTGGATCGGAATTGGCCATGCGGGTACGCTTATCTCTGCAGTGCTTTGCCTTCTTAAACAGAAATGGCGAACTTCGATAAACCGTGCATCTGAAGCAATGACTGTTTTTGCGGTTCTCTGTGCCGGTATTTTCCCTCTGTTTCATGTTGGTCGGGTTTGGTTTGCCTGGTGGTTATTCCCCATTCCCAACGCCAATGCAATTTGGCCACAATTTCGGAGTCCTTTGGAATGGGATGTGTTTGCAGTTTCCACATATGCGACTGTCTCGATTTTGTTTTGGTACATGGGAATGATACCAGACTTAGCTGTTTTAAGGGATCGGGCGAAAGAAACTTGGAGAAAATATTTTTACGGCGTTCTTTCCATGGGATGGAGAAATGCAAATAATCATTGGAGAAACTTCGAAATGGCTTACTTATTGTTGGCAGGTTTATCTACTCCTTTGGTCTTATCCGTCCATACGATCGTTTCCTTTGACTTTGCTGTAGCCAATCTGCCTGGATGGCATACCACTATTTTCCCACCTTATTTTGTTGCTGGTGCGATTTTCTCCGGCTTCGGTATGGTGCTCACCTTGCTACTCCCACTACGTGCTATATATGGTCTCCATGACCTATTAACGCAGAGGCATATCGACAACATATGTAAAATAACCCTAGCAACCGGAAGCATGGTTGGTTACGCCTACGCAATGGAATTTTTCATAGCATGGTACGGTGCAAACTCCTATGAAGGCTTCGCGTTTATAAACAGAGCATTTGGCAATTATTGGTGGTCTTATTGGATCATGATTTCGTGCAATGTTATCAGTCCCCAGCTCTTCTGGTTCAAAAAGATTAGAGAGAACATTCCCCTTGTTTGGATAATTTCAATTTTTGTGAACATTGGTATGTGGTTTGAAAGATTTGTTATAGCAAATACAACTCTATCCCGCGACTTCTTACCTTCAAGTTGGGGGTATTATTCTCCGACTGTTGTAGATTTATTTACTTTCTTTGGTACCTTTGGGTTCTTCTCAGTACTTTTTCTTCTTTTCTTACGATTCCTTCCTCTTATGCCGATGGCAGAGGTGAAAATGGTTATGCCACAAGCTGACCCCCATGGAGGTAAACATTAATTTACCATGAGTAAAGTCATGGACATTAAGTATGGGATTTCCGCAACCTTTAATTCGGCCAAGGATATTTACGAGGCGGCAGGCAAGGTTCGCGATAAAGGTTTCACAAGTTGGGAGTGTTACACACCCATGCCTGTTCATGGACTTGACGGACAAATGGGGTATGGCAGATCGAAAGTACCCTGTTTTACATTAGCAGGTGGTATCACTGGATTTTTTACAGGAATGCTAATCGTTTGGTTTATGAATGCCTTTGATTACCCCCTTATTGTTGGAGGGAAGCCTTATTTTAGCCCGATTTACCCTTTTCCTGTGTTTTATGAATTAACAATTCTTTTTGCTGCTTTTGGTACCTTGTTTGGGATGTTTTTCCTAAATCGTTTGCCGCGACACAACCATCCCGTTTTCGAACACAAGAATTTCGGTAGAACCGGGGATGATAAATTCATGATCGTGATTGAAGTAGAAGATCCATTATTTGATGACGAAGATACCGAGTCTTTTCTCAAAGATCTCGGTGGTAAATCTGTTTCCATTATTCGCGAGCCAATTGAATAAATGAGATATTTTATTCCCATATTTTTTATCTTTGTTGTTACCATATTCTCGATTATGGGATTTAGGGGTGATTTAACCGAAAATACCCCACTGGAAGTTTTTCCAGACATGGATCGTCAGGCTAAATACAAATCTCAAACACAAAATGATTTCTATGGAGATAAAAAAGCTGATCGCCTACCTGTACCAGGGACTGCTATTAGAGGTACTGCACTCGAAATAAACAACGTGTTTTCAGAAAAGCCAACTTTTAGCAATCTAGCTTTCAGAACCGGTAAAATTGATGAAGATTCAGATTCATGGGTTAGCAAAATCCCTGATGAAGCGCAAATTGATATGTCCTTGATGCGTCTTGGCAAGGAAAGATATGACATCCATTGTGCTATATGTCATGGAACATACGGGAATGGAAATGGTGTGATGAAAGAATTCTTGGGCGTTGCTCCAAGAAATTTATCTGACCCTGAATTAACTAACTATTTAGAACCTGCAGGACGTATCCCAGATGGGAAAATTTTCCATACAATCAGTATGGGAGCTGGAAATATGCTTGGACTTAAAGACAAACTTTCTCCTAAAGAACGTTGGGCTATCGTGCTCTATGTACGGACGCTTCAATCTTATGTATCTGAAGCACAATCGTCGGCCAAAAATTAACTAAATGAGTGACAAATCAATAGAATCTCAGTCAGGATTTGACTTACAAACCAAACTTTTAGGTGGAGCTGTCATTGGGTTGGGTGTGGGATTAATTGGTCTATTTTATGGTTTGTCCTCAGGTGATAAAAGTCCATACCTCGGCTGGCTTTGGGGATCATCATTTTGGTTAAGTATAGCAATTGGATTATTAATGCTGATTATGATTTTCAGGATTTTCAATTCCCATTGGACTCCAATTGTACGTCGTCAACAGGAGCACGGGCTTGCAGCTTTCCCTTGGCTTGGACTATGCCTTCTACCATTATTACTTGTTGGATGGTTAGGGGGTGAACAAGCAGGTATATTATGGACATGGATTAATCCAGATGCTCAAACAATTGAGGCCAGAAGCGTTACGACTGTTTCTGAAGATGTTCTTCATCAAAAAAAAGCAGGTTATCTAAACCTTGGCTTTTTTACCATTAGACTTATTGCGTATTTTGGAATTTTTTGTGGTCTCAGTTATTGGCTAAGGAAAGTTTCCTTCAGCCAAGATAAGGATGGTGATCCTATGTGGTCACGCTTAGGTATGAAGATTTCAGCGGCAGGCATCCCTGCCGCTGCTCTAGCCCTTACCTTTGGAGCTTTCGATCTTTTCATGAGTCTAGAATACCAATGGTTTTCTACCATGTATGGTGTTTGGTACTTTGCCTCGGGTATCAGATCAGCTCTCGCAGTTACTATTATTGTTTGCTTCTATCTCTCCTCTAAAAATCGTGCACTCGACGGCATTTACAAACAAGCCCATCAGTATGACTTAGCATGCCTATCACTCGCTTTCACCGTTTTTTGGGCATATATTAGTTTCTCTCAGTACTTCCTCATTTACAGTGCCAATATTCCTGAAGAAACATTTTGGTATGTCATTCGCGAGATAAATCCGAATACGGGAGAACAATCAGGTTGGTTTTGGGTAAGCATGGGTTTAATTTTTGGTCATTTCTTCTTTCCTTTCCTCTATCTACTTTTTTATCAAAATAAAATTAACGGACCTAGACTTGTATTCATCGTGTCCTGGATCTTAGTTTTTCACTTACTTGATCTCTATTGGAACATCATTCCTGGACGTGAAATTTCACCTGGAGCATATGTCGGCTTTGAGGCCAGACCAGTTTTGGGTACCCATTTACTTTGGGGCATTTTTAGTCTTGTAGGCATAGGGTGCCTATGTGCGTGGAGTGTACTTAAAAGCTTTAATTCAAAAGCAGCAGAAATAATTCCGATTCGGGATCCCCGGATTTTAGATTCTCTTCATCATCATGAGTGATCCTGAACTTAAAAAAGCTGACGGTTGCGATATTTTCTTTTCGCTCATCATTGTGATTGTACTATTAGCAGGGTTTTTCATATTTCAAGCATTGAGTGAACCGGAAGAACCTCGCGAAGTGGACCACAAAACTAAGCAAGAGAGATTAACAAAAATCTCAAAGCACACAGCCACTGATTCAGATTATAACGCTAGAATAGATAGCGTTCATTCGGAGAATAATTCCTCAATGGAAAAAATCATGACCAACGTAATTAACCAATACAAAGGAAAGTGAATAAAACTTCAGAACAACAGATTGACCAATCAGCCAAGTTTGCGTTCTCCTTCTTCGTAGCTTCAGCAGGTTTATGGTTACTTGCAGCGGCTTTATTAGCATACATTGCTGCGGCAAAGCTGACCGACCCACTCCTCCTATCCTCTTGGGAATATTTTACTTACGGAAAAATCAAGATTTCACAAGCGAACGCTTTTGTTTACGGTTGGGGAGGAAATTCCATATTTGCAGTCAGCTTATGGATAATTGCAAGATTATCTCAATCTCCCATACGAGGTACTGTTTTCCTAATATTCGCAGGTGCAATTTGGAACTTGGCTATTACCTCCGGTTTGCTTGGTATTTTAGATGGTCACATGCTTGGTCATGAACTCCTCGAAATGCCCAAGGAAGTATGGCCAGCTCTCTTTATATCTTATATTATTATCGCTTTTCTGATTCTTGTTGTTTTTAGAAGTCGACGACAAAAAGTAACGATCGCTCCGCAATGGTTCATTATTGCTGCATTAATTTGGTTCCCGTGCTTGTTCCTTTTCGCATGGAATGGATTAGAGATCAACGTCGGCAGAGGTACATTACAATCGATTCTATCCATGTGGTTCGGTCAAAACATTATTTGGCTTTGGCTAACTCCGGTAGCATTGGGATGTGCATATTACATTATCCCATCTGTCTTAAATCGTCCTATAGATAAATATTACTTGGCTATCTTTGGGTTTTGGTGCATTGCAGGATTGGCACCCTGGTCAGTGGTTCACCATTTGGAAGGAGGCCCTGTTCCCATGTGGGTGCCTGCAGTAGGAACAGTTATGAGCATTGCTATGGTATTTCCCATTGCTGTTGCTTCCACAAATTTTCATGCGACCGCATTTAAAGATGTTTCCAGAGTATGGAATTATTTGCCCCTACGTTTTGTTATTTTCGGCACATTATCATACACTATTTCTAGTTACATTGGGGTTATATTCTCAATACCTGCAGTTGCTAAGCTCACACAGTTTTCAATCATTAATGAATTTCATTTCAATCAACGCGTTTACGGATTCTTCAGTATGATAATTTTTGGATTAGTTTATCATATACTCCCCCAAGTAACTGGAAAAGAGATAGGTACTGCGGCTAAGAACTTTCATTTCTGGACATCGGCTCTCGGAGTGTTTGCTCTCCTTTTGGCTTACCTAATCGGAGGTCTTACTCATGGTGTTTTGGCCCAACAACCTACTCTTGCTTGGATCACTGTTATAGACTCAGTTAAACCGTATTTTTTAATTACTGAATTCGCGTTTATTATACTTGGGTTCTCGCAACTAGTATTCGTGCTTAATCTGTGGAAAGTCATCGTACCAAACCCCTTCTCATGCTGTGAGAAAAATGTAGAACAAAAAACTGCTTGATGAACAATATTTTCAAGTTTGCAATTTATATATTTCTCACCTTGGCTTTTGCCTGGTTAGCTTTTTTTGTGGGCGCTAAGAACCAATATGGAGATTTAGAGCCTACATCAGAATACCTGGAAGAAAATAAATCTGTTCCTAAAGATGCTGATTTATTTCCTAAATCTATGTCTGGTAATGCTCAATTAGGTGCCAAAGAATATCTCTCACTTGGTTGCGTAACATGTCATACACAACAAGTACGTACAATTGATGCAGGATTTGATGTAGAAAGAGGGTGGGGGCAAAGACCTTCAGTTCCTCGTGACTATATTTTACAAAAAGAGGTTTTACTCGGGCACAACCGGGTTGGACCAGACTTAGCAAATATCGGCCTTCGGGGTTACACACGCGAATGGCTGCACAAACATTTGTTTAATCCACAAATTTTGGTAGAGGGTTCAATCTGCCAGCCAAGCCCGTTTCTCTATGATGTAGCCAACGAATATTCAACAGGGGCAATAAATGCAGACAATGAAGCAGATGATAATGCTTCCACTATTTTTATTAAACCAACTTTGAGGGCTAATCGAATTGTTTCTTATTTGGAATCTCTTAAACAGGATTATGAGCTTCCTGAAATGTCTTTTATTGAGACTCAAGATGAGGATGCTGAGGATGTTGAGGATGTTGAGGATGTTATATTAGCAGAAGAATCTACTACCAAAGAAGCTCAAAGTGGAGTACCCACCTGGCTTGCTGATCAAATCGCATCGGGTAAAGAAATTTACTCCAAAATAACTCCTGGTGGAGGGATGTGTGTTGGTTGTCACTTACCAAATGGTCTCGGGCAACCTGGAGCCATTCCACCACTTGATGGCTCCGATTGGGTCCTAGGTGACAAGGAGCGTTTAATTAAGATTTCTATCCATGGACTTATGGGTGAAGTGGTTGTTAATGGAAAAAAGTATGTTGGTGCGATGCAAGGTTTTGGACAAACATTAGGATCCCCTTTAAATGATCAACAAATTGCAGATGTGCTCACATACATTCGTAACGAATGGGGAAATTCAGTCTCCGCAATTTCTCCAGAAGAGGTAAAAGCGGTACGTGATTCACACAAAAATCGTGAACTAACCTCAATGTGGACTGAAGCTGAATTACAAAAGCAAAATTCTTCTGACTAATTTATATCTATGAGCATTGAAAAAATGAGCAGCGAAGAAATCCGGTCATCGGGGATGAGTGATGACAAGCTAGTTGATGAACATGTTCGTTTAAATGAAATCAAACACGAGCCGACTAAAGGGTTCTTACAAGCACCACTTATCTTTGTTTTCGTTTTTGGCTGTCTTATTTTTGTCTGTTCTATCCAATTGGCTCATACTACCAACGATTTCGCACTTCACCCACCTGATGAAACTGAAGAACTAACTCCCGAAGCAAAAGAAACTCTGCGTAAGGAAAGGAAAATTAGTTCTGGTGAAAAGATCTTTGCTGCTAGATGTGCTTCTTGTCATCAGACCAATGGACTTGGAATAGCGGGTCAATATCCACCACTTGCGGGTTCAGAGTGGGTAACCTCTGACCCAGGGATTATTACCAATATTATTCTTAAGGGTCTTAAAGGTGAAATTGTGGTCAAAGGAGAGACTTATGGAAAAACGGCTGCAATGAATATGGCTGCAGTAGATATAGATGATAGCGAAATCGCTAATGTGGTATCTTATGTCCGCCAAGCTTGGGGTAATAAAGCTGAAGAGATTTTTGAAGATGAAGTTGCCTCCATTCGTGCTGACTCTGCTGAGAAACAAGATCAATGGACTGGAGATCAAATCATTTCAATGTACCCCGACTCATTTGCCAAATAGGCGCCACCCTTTCTGATTGAGACATATTTCTAATTAAGTTTTAATCTGCGTCAGTCGTGCGGCTTAAAACTATCAGAGCATTTTCAGGGTTCCTGCAAACTATCTTCTTTTTTATACTAGTAGATACTAGTGGAAATGTGGAAGATCATTTCCCTGAGCTCAATAAAGTATTAGAAAATGTGGAGGAGAATTCTCCGATTCTTTTAGAAAAAAGTTATTTGGTTAAAGAGCGACTTGGTCATCAAATGACCGCTGATTCAGTGAAAGGACTTTCCCTTTCAATAAATCTCACAACACAATCAATTCATGAGGATAGACCTGATCAATCCTTTTATCATCGTTATCGTTCATTTGGATCTATATATGCGAGGAAACCCTTATTTCATTGGGGGGCACTTGACGCACAAAGCAAAATTGCTGAACAAAATACTGCAATCTCTAAGCTAACTTATAACGAGGCAATTTCTGATATTAAATCTCAATCTCGACATTCATATTTGGATTTAATACTTCTGCGTAAAAAAGCGGAAATTAAAAAAGAATCACTGCGTATTCAACAGGATTCCCTCAAGCGAGAGGTGAAGCAGAAAAAGCTTGGTTTCAGTTCAACCCTCGATGTAAGTGAATCAAATGCCTCTCTCCTGCAAAACGAATTACTCTTAATAGACTTAAAGCAATCTCTCGCTAATTCAATCAACCAGTTTAAGGCTATTACAGGCTGGGAAGGTAATTTGACTTTTGAAGATCAAAATACTTCGTTACAAAATTTCCTTTCTAACAAGATGTTAAAAGAAAAAACACCAACTTTAATTGGGGGAATTTCATCAAGAACGATGAAGAGAATAGAAAAAGAAATTGAAATAGAGAAAAACCAGTTCAAGATCGCTAATAGTCAATTAAAACCAAAATTAAATTTAGTTGGCGGATTTTATCAGGACCAGGTAGCTCTCGCTAACAGCGAAGAGAGTTTACTGAGAAATAATCTTATCGTCGGACTGGAAGCTAACTGGGCCATCTGGGACTCATCTAAAAGCAAAGGTCAAAAAAGTGCTGCCCTCGCTCGTAAACGAAGTCTTGAATATGCACTTGATAGAGAATTGAAGAGTTTTCGCCTTTATATTGAAAACCTTCGGCAGAATCTTTCTTCCGCGGCGAACCGTATACAAATAAGTAACAAACTCTTGGAAGTAGCTAACAGCCGTTTTGAAACAAGCAGGATAGAATTCGAAGCAAATCGAATTAGTTCTAACAGACATCTAGAATCTAAGATTGCATTGGATAATGCAAAAATCAATCAATTGGACGCAGTCTGTCAGTATCTAAAGACTCAAGACCTTTATTTTAAGGCAATCCAACAAAACAATGAGTAAGTCAAAAGAAAGAAAAATTCCTTCCAAAATCTCCATAATACTGGCAGGTGTTGTTTTAGTTGTGGTGGTCTTTCAATTTGCTCGAGAGCAATTTAAAAGAGATGCTATTGTAAGTTTGGTTGAAAAGGGAAGTATTCGTGACTCCGTCAGCGGTAATTTAAAGGTATTGCCTTCTCTTAGTTTCCACCTTCGCTCGGAAACTCAATCAAAGGTCAAATACGCAGCCTTAATTCCATTTGGGAAACCTGTTCAAGTAGATGAAAATCAAACACTTTACCAGATGGACACAACCGATCTTGATCGAAGTTTGGAAAAAACAATACTCTCTCAAGCATCACATCAAAAAAGATTAAAAACTGGCTCATCGATTGAGCTAGAACTTAAATTGGAGGAAAAAAATCTTAATGCACTCCAGACTCTTTTTGAAGAAAACGGTAAGGATGTGTCTGAGTTTGAATTAGAATCCAAGAAAAATCTGGTTGAACGATTGAGAAGACAGTACGATTTTGAAACTATAAGTAATAACGAAAACTCTAGAGCATTTACTTTGGAGATCGATAGGATTCAGGAAGAATTAAAAAAGAGAGAAATTGTAAGTCCGATCAAAGGAATGCTCATATCCTCCTCGGTCAAAAAAGGGGACACAATATTTAGTGGACAAGTCATGGGAGAAGTTCAGTCAAATGGTAGAATAATTGAAGTAACTTTGAACGAAGAGGATTTTGCCGGTATAAAAGAAGGCCAAAAAGTTGGTGTAACCATCTTTTCATTTGGTAATGAAATTTTGGAAGGTGTAGTCAGCACACTATCAGCAAATGTGAATTCAGCGAATGGGCACCGAAAATTATTTGTGGAATTAGATTCAAACAAAACTTTACCCGTTGGCTCTTCAGGAAGGGCTGAAATAATTAAACAAGAAATTCAAGATACCTTAATCATTCCAAGAAAGGCATTACTTGGAAATTCTGTGTTTTCTGTGCGTGAAGGAAAAGCGCTGCAAGTAAAGGTTGAGACAGGAGCGAGGAACCTGGAATATGTTGAGATCAAAAAAGGATTAAAGGCCAATGACCTTGTGATCTTTGAAACCCCTCATCTCTTTTATGACGGGGAGCAGGTTAATTATATTCTTATAGAATGATTCTTGCGTTAAGGTGAAGTTTCTAAACCTGGAATTAGCATGGAAATATGTGCTAGGACGAAAAAGAGCGATGACAATGAGTTTATTTGGCATTGTTCTCGGCATTGCTTTTTTTGTTATCACTCAGGCACAAACATCTGGGTTTGAAGCTTTTTTCATTAGAACAATCCTTGGGACCAATGGAGCGATCCGCATATCTGACAGTTTCCAAGACATGCATGGAACAGTTAGAATGTCATCCAAGGATGGTAAGACCAAGTTCCTTTTCAATTCGAGGGAAGGGGCTAGGTATACCGAAGGCGTTGAGAATCCCGCACTTTTACGCAGTGCTCTAAGTCAGTTTTCTGAAATTTCCGGTATTTCAGAAATTCTTGAGGGTAAGGCAACCCTTGCTGGGAGTTCAAGGTCACAAAACATTGAGATTCATGGCATTGTTCCCTCAGCACATATGATGGTTTCGGATATTGAAAATCAAATTATACAAGGACAACTGAAAATATTTGAGTTAGAACCTATGTCTATTCTTTTAGGAAATCGAATAGCCCATCGATTGATGCTGCAAACTGGAGAACGAGTCACACTCAAAGGCGGCACAGGTAATATTCAGCTCCGTATTGCCGGAATCTTCGAAACCGGAGTCAGCCAAATTGATAAGAATCGTGCTTACATACATCTATCCACAGCCAAAGCATTTCTTGGAAAAAGATTCTCAGGTTCAATCTTCCAATTATCTATGTTTAATCCTGAAAAAGCACCTGAAATTTCTGCACAGATTCAGGAAGCAACATCTCATCGAGTTATTAGTTGGCAGGAGCGAGAGCAAGTATGGCTTGATGTGTTCAAGGCTCTTCGAATTTCTTCAGCTATTACCGTTTCTAGCATACTCTTACTTTCTGGGTTAGGAATATTTAATGTCTTTGCAATCATGGTTATCGAAAAAACAAGGGATATTGCAATTTTACGATCCATCGGTTTTAAACCCTCGGATGTATCTGCAGTGTTCCTATGGCAGGGAGGAATTGTACTTTTTATCGGCATAATACTTGGATGCCTTGTGGCCATTTTTTCAACTTATGTAATTTCCAGTATCCCTCTTAGAATTCGAGGTATTTTTTCAACTGATAGTTTCGTTGTAAATTGGGACCCATCTCATTATTTATGGGCAGTGCTGATTGCGATAATATTTGTATCGATTGCCAGTTGGATTCCAGCGAGAAGAGCTGCTAAGATTGAGCCTGCTAAAATTATTCGAGAAACTTTATAGTGACTCCATCGAAGAAAATATTACTGAAAGCGGAGGAATTGCATCATTCCTTTGCTGAGGGTGTTCGTAAGAATAGAGTGATCAAAGGAGTATCGCTACAGGTTGAAGCGGGAGAAACAACCGCTGTGGTTGGACCATCCGGTTGTGGTAAGAGTACATTGCTTTACCTATTGGGATTACTCGATCGTCCCGAAAATGGAAGGATTTTCCTCCATGATTCAGATGTAACTCAATCGTCTGACAAAACGAAGACTCAATTACGCAATCAATCTATTGGATTTATTTTTCAATTTCATTTTCTCATTAAGGAATTGACCGCAATTGAAAATGTTTCACTTCCATTACGGAAATCAGGATTGAATGCAGAAGACTCGAAGGAGAAGTCTATGCTCGTTTTACAAAAACTAGGCATGGAGTCTAAGGCAAACCGTTCAGCTAATAAGCTTTCAGGTGGAGAACAGCAAAGAGTCGCCATTGCAAGGGCTATAGTTAATTCACCCTCTTTGATTCTAGCTGATGAGCCAACAGGTAACTTGGACAGTGAAAATTCACACAAGGTTTTTGATTTACTGCAGGAACTTGCAGAACGTGATAACCTGGGTGTACTTATTGTAACACATAATACAGATTTAGCTCTAAAAACTGACAATCTGATTCGTATGCAAGATGGTCTGATTATTAGAGCCTAGTCATTTTCGCACTTTTAATCGTTTCGTACGCCAAATTAATCTTGGCTAACTCTGAATTAGCGAATTCGGTAAACTTCTCGGGCAAATCTTTACTCTTGAGTTTATCTGGATGAAAATCTGCTGCTTTCGCGTAATAAGCTTTTTTTACTTCCGCACCCGACGCGTTCGCAGAAATGTTTAATACCTCGTAGGCTTGCTCTAATGAAATCTGAGTGTCAGGGCCCTCCTGGTGAGGAGTATATCCATGCTTGAGCCATGACTGAATTAATCCGTCTTGTATTTTGAACCTCTCTTCTGCACGAATTAAATATCGAAGTTGTAATTTATTAATATTAGGCCCGTTAGAACGAGCGATTTCAAAAAGACCACCAATAAATGAAGCTGCAATATTTTTATCGAAGCCTATAAGTCTCCCAGCCTCCTTTAAGTCCTCATCAATCGACCTTCTGCTTGCCTTCGCCTTACGGAAAACATTTTTACAGAACTCCTCGGTTTTCGCATCTAATCCAAAACGCCCCATTAGGTTCTCAGTGGTTTCAATCTCGGTTGCTGATACTCCTCCATCTGCCTTGGCAATCTTTGCCGCACACGAGAAAAAATAAGCAAGATAAAGAATCCTTGCTTTTTTCTCATTTTGCGGAGTTGGATCATCGTCATCATAGAGGTGCCCAATAGCTGCACCAGCTAAAGCACCAATTGGACCTCCTAGCATTCCGACTCCTGTACCGATCAACTTACCCCACCAGTTCATCTTTTAAAAGATAGCTAAGTAACTAAGTTCTACGATATGGCTCAGGATTCGGACCAATAGGTCTTCCGGTATTTGGAATTACCTGTACGCATCGGTCGTCCCATAGTTCAATCATATCCATATCCTTGGCATTTGTGATTTCTAAATCGGGAAGGTCATGTTTTTTTAACCATTCACGAATCGGAGGAATGGCAAGTTCTGGGTTTTGGGCACGAGCAGTGACAATCTTGACCCTATACCCTAAATCTAACCAAATTTTCAGGCGCTTCATCATCATTGGCACAGGCTTACCAATATGTTCAAAGCCCTGCCATGGTTCAGCCTCGGCCAATGTGCCATCTAAATCCACACCTATCCACTGCAAGGATTCTGCTTCCTCCCCGAATTTATTTTCATCGGTCACCGGCAACCCTCGGGTATGGGGAACAGACACTTCCAAGTGAGTACCAAATAGCTTTTGTAAAAAGGATCCAAACATTGAAATCGCATTAAATATCTAACCTTGCACAGAGATTTTTTTCGAGCAAGATCAATAAGTGTAAATGAATTTTCTAGCAGCAGATCTATCCGGTTTTTTTTCTCTCAAAGGATTATCCTGGATAGTAGTTTCATGGACTTCCCTCTACATTTTTCGACCAATTACTACAATTATACACGAGCTAGGGCATGCAATTATAGCCTCAATCCTGACTGAGCAACCTGTTCAAATTAAGGTTGGGGCAGGGCAGCACACCTTCAATTATCAGTTTAAAAGGATAGAACTGCTCCTTGCTGGTAAAATGATGATTTCAGGACACACCGCTTTTTCTGATCTTAATCTCACAAAGATTAAACTTCTTTCTATCTTACTGGCTGGTCCTATTTTCTCCGCTTTGGCGTCAGCACTTGGGTTAATCCTAATTTATCAAACCAAACTCCACCCAGCTATCGATGCGGTAATTATTGGCTGGGTCTGCAGTCACCTTCTTTGCTTTATAAGAAATACTTTACCGGCTCATTTACATGATCCTGATAATAAAGACTCTAGAGGAATACCGAGTGATGGACTGCAGATTTATAGAATCCTTAAGCAACGCTCTTAAATCCCACTAGGAAGCTAGCTGTTGATCATATAATTTACGATAAATAGAACTGGACTCGTAAATATCGTCGTGTATGCCGTCAGCAACAACCTTACCTCCATCCATAACCAAGATACGATCCGCTAATCGAACAGAGCTAAAACGGTGAGCAATCATGATCGTTGTTTTTCCTTGAATGAGAACCTTCATAGCATCCTGAATTTTCTCCTCATTCTCTGAGTCGAGAGCTGAAGTGGCTTCATCCAGGATCAAAATCGGAGAATTCCTATAAAATGCCCTAGCTAAAGCTAATCTTTGTAGTTGTCCTCCGGAAACTCGGGTAGCTTTCTCCCCTAATCTTTCCTGCAATTTCCCTGGTAATTCATCAATGAATTCAAGAGCATTCGATGCTTTCGCAGCCTCTTCAATTGAATTCTCAGTATATTGAGATTTTCCAATTGCTATGTTTTCTTCAACTGAAATATCAAAAAGAAAAGGTTTTTGAGGAACCAAGGAAATTGATTCTCTTAAATCTTTTAATGAAAACTCTTTTATGTCTGTACCATCAATTAGAATACTTCCACTGGTCGGGTCCTGAAAGCGACAGAGCATGTTGATCAAAGTCGACTTTCCTGCACCACTGGGACCAACCAAAGCTATGGACTCACCGGCTTTAATTGAAAGATTCAAATCGTGTAAGGCGGGATTCGCTTCTTTATCCTCATGAAATGACTCGTATGTAAAGGATACAGATTTAAATTCGATCCCCTTTTCAATCGAAGGTAAGGCGGAGGGATAGTCTATTTGCGTTACAGTTTCCTTAGCATGAAGAATTTCATTTAGTCTTTGGAGAGAAGCCAAGGCTTCTTTAATTTTATTATTTATTCCTCCAAGTTTCTTTATTGGATCATAAGCAATATAAAGAGCAGTTATAACCGGTACCACCGCATCCAACCTGATTGAGGATTTTGCCGCCTGAAATATCGCAAATGAAATCCCAACAGCAGTAAGAATTTCGATGAGTGGAGTTAATAGGTGAGCATATTTGACAACCTTCATTCTTGCCTGCAGGAACTCTTCAGATGATTGCTTAAGCCGTTCCTCCTCCCTCGATTCTAAATTAAATGCCCTGACCTCACGATAAGCAGACAAGTTTTCACTTAATACAGCAGTCATGCTACCGACTTTTTGCTGCATACCTAAAGCTCTTCTCATAAGCAGTTCTCCGACTCGGCGTATGGGAAAAACACAGACAGGAATCACCACGAGACAAAGCAAAATAAAACTCATCCCTTCACGCTGGATTGCCATGATCACGAGAGCAACAAGGGCACCTACAAATGTAACGGGTTGCTTGATGAGATCATTGCTTACACCAAGCAGAGCAGACTGTAGCTGGGAGGTATCTGAAGTGATACGACTGAGCAAGTCACCTTCCTGGTTTTTTTGAAAAAAAGAAACTGGCAGTCTTTGAACTTTTGAAAAAACTTGTAGACGAATTTTTTCAAGCACTCGCAATCCGCAATAATTAATCAAATAACTATTAAAGTAGCCACTCGTACCACGAATTAAAAAAACAGTGGGAAACCAAGCGATGAGATAAAATAATTCAAAATTCGAAAGAGTAGGGGAGCCTGTGCCCTGATCTGGAAAAATCCTCGGGAATACCTGATCGACCATAAAGGGAAGACCAAATCCGCTAGAAACTCCATAGATTAGGCCACAAAACAATGCTCCAACAAATGGCACCCAATAAGGTTTTAACAAACTAAAGTAAGGAAAAAAACTTTTGTAGCCCAGAGTTTCTGCTTCCGGAGCCTTGATTTTCTTATTTGTCATTAGCTTTGAGTCTTCCGGTAATTTTAGCTTGTTCCCAAAGATAACTCGAGCTTTCAAATAGACTATTTAATTGAGTATGACTCATTCTCCACTGCCAATTACCGCTTGCTATACCGGGACTATTAAACCTCGCCTCAGAACCAAGACCAAGCAGGTCCTGCACAGGAACAATAACGAGAGGGGAAACGGTACGGTAAGCAAACCTTAAAAGGTCCCAGGAAGGGTAGTCTCCGGATACATTAAGGTAGGATCGAAAATTCCCACGAATTTCCTCATCTGCTTTATCATACCACCCGCATGCTGTATCATTGTCATGCGTCCCGAGATACAAAACTAAGTTTTTGGCTAAATTGTGAGGTAAATATAAGTTCTTTGAGTCTCCATCAAATGCAAACTGTAAAACAGCCATTCCCGGCAACCCCGCTTGGTCCCTCAAAAATCGTACTTCCTCGGTTATTAACCCTAAATCTTCGGCAAGAAAAGGGCGTTGGGGAAAAACTTCATTAATTCGGGACCAGAATTTAATTCCTGGACCATTTTCCCAGTGGCCATCCTTGGCAGCACCGCTTGAGGAGGGAATACTCCAATAATCATGAAATGCCCTGAAATGATCAATCCTTACGATATCAAAAATTTCTTCTTGTGCCTCCAAACGTTGAATCCACCAAGAAAAGTCATCCTCTTCATGAACTTCCCACCGGTAAAGGGGATTACCCCATGATTGTCCATCTTGATTAAAGTAATCAGGTGGAACACCAGCTACATTTTGAAATGGGAAATTCTCCGAATTCAATTGAAATAAAGATTGATTTGCCCAGACATCAGAAGAATCGGGTGCAGCATAAATCGGCAAATCACCTAGAATTGAGATGCCTTTTTCATTGGCATAAGTCTTGAGCTCAGTCCATTGGGCGAAGAAAAGATACTGTAAAAATATATGAAAGTTATAGTCATCAGCATATTTAGATTCAATGGAAAGAAAGTCTACCGGGCTCCGAAACTCATCTGCCCAGTTCCACCAGGGATGATTGTTATGAGCTGATTTTAAGGCCTGAAAACATGCAAAAGGTTTGAGCCACAAATATTTTTTCTTAAAAGATTCAATACTACCATATTTCTGCTCTAAGGTAATTCGATCACGCTCGAAGTTCGAATAAGCGGTCCGGGCTAAAGAGAAAAACGCCTCATAAAGCACTCCATAATCAGTAAATTCAGCTGGTAGTTCCTTGAGTGGAAGTAAATCAGTTTCACTCAAAAGACCAACTTCTTGCACAGGGTTCCAATCTATAAAATAAGGGTTACCTGCATTTGAACAAAATACTTGATATGGAGAATCTCCAAAGCCAGTCGGACCAAGGGGGCAAGTTTGCCAGTAGGAAAATCCTGCCAATTCAAGAAAATCGACAAAACTTCTCGCTTCTGCACCCAATGAACCAATTCCTTGAGATCCTGGTAAAGAAGAAGGATGAAGAAGCAATCCGGTTGCACGACGATCCATCCAAGAAGGAAGGGACTGCGAGATATGCGAATTAGACATAATGCATATTGTGCGAAATATGTACCGGGGTTATTTAATCAGCAAAACCCCATCTTTTGGTAAATGGATAGTAAACTAAAAAAGCCCGGCCAATAATTTCATTCTCTGGCACAAATCCCCAAGCCCGGCCATCGAGGCTATCCGTAGAATTATCACCCATAGCAAAAAAGGCTTTCTTGCCGGTTGGATTTTCATTCGCCTTGGGCACTTTGATCGTAGCCTGGTTTGTTAAGATTCCTTCCGCTCGATAACCGGGATATGCATCTTCTGGAATTGCGTTAGGATCAGACGCCAAATCTTCCACGCGTTTACGATTCCGATCAAAGGCAGTTTTTCCATTCAATGGTACACCGTTTCTGTAAACTACTCCCGGCACGCCTTTACGAAAATCGGTGCCAGGGGTGAAAATACTTTCGGGCACTTTCATTTGCAAAACATCCCCAGGTTCACCAACTAACCTTTTAATATAGTATTTGTCTTCCCCGATCTGACTGACAACTCCAGTTCCAATTTTTCGATTAAATTCATCAATCGAGCCAGTCCTAAAAACTGCAGGGTCACCTGATTTCGGATGAACAAAATTATAACTGAAACGATCCACAAACAATGCATCTCCTAAAAGAATATCAAATCCCAATAAAAGATCCCCTTTATTGAAATGCTTGTCACTTAATTTCAAACGATTGCTTGGGAAACCTTGATCCTGAGTGACAATCAAAGGTAGATCCTGAAGATTCTCAACGCCGGCAAATCTCTTTGCGATCAGTTCATCCAAATCAAATTCAGCTGGAACTCGAAGCACATGATCTTTTCCTCCAACTTCAAACACATACTCACGTACAGTGGCAGGAAAAATAAAAAAACGACCTTCCGGAAATTTGGCATCATCGAAACGAAAACTCATTTGACCTTGAAGCTTAAGGTACAAATTCCCTGAAGACTCAGCCTCCAGGCTAAAGTGAGAAGCTCCCAAAAGTAGTTTATCTACGCATCTCCCAACAAAGCCTGGTGTGCTTTCTTTGTCCTCATAAACATGAGGTTGCATCCCTGAAAATGACGGGTACATAGAGTTGGTTGGAATAATAAAAGGCTGAACAAAAAAACTTCTTATTCCAATGACCACAATCGCTGCGACCAGCAACATCTCCACATTCTCAACCCAAGATTTTTTATGATAGTACAAATCTCCTGATTTTTGGAGTTGGACATCAACTTCTTTGGCTTTTTCTTCCAGTTGAGGTCCTGAAAGAGGCTTCACTGCAAGGGCTTTTTTTAGGTCATTATTGGCAGATTCTAAGTTTTCTGCATCTTCTTCACTCAAAAGATCTTTTCTATAGTCATAGACCTTTTGACCTAAGCGTAAAATTTCTTTGGATCCTTTTTTTTGGGACCGGGTAGCTTTAACGAATTCTTTTTTTGTATTAGCGTCGCTGTTGATTGTTTCACTCATGAGTAAAATCTTCTAGGTGGTACTTTTTAGAATCTGTACGAAGGCTTCCTGTGGGATGTTCACACTACCAATTTGCTTCATTCTCTTTTTTCCTTCTTTTTGCTTTTCAAGAAGTTTTCTTTTTCTGGAAATGTCTCCGCCATAACATTTGGCAGTAACATCTTTCCTTAGAGCACTGATTGTTTCTCTGGCAATAACCTTTCCTCCAACTGACGCCTGGAGAGCAATTTTAAAAAGTTGCCGGGGTAAAATCTCTTTTAGCTTTGCACAAAGTGCCCTACCCTTTGCTTCAGCTTTGTCTCGATGGACTATTGTTGAAAATGCATCCACAGGTTCATTATTCACCAAAATCTCCATTCTAACCAAAGAAGATTCTACATAATCGGACATATCATAATCCATTGACCCATATCCATGGGTTATGCTTTTCAAACGATCGTTAAAATCAACTAGAATTTCATTTAATGGCAAAGCACAGGTCATCATCACCCGAGTCTCGTCAATAGTCTCAGTATCGTTACAGCTGCCTCTTTTCTCCGTAACAAGGGCAAGTAGATCACCAATCGAATTATTCGGGGCATGGATCCTTGCAATGATCGTAGGTTCCTGAATTCGATCAATCAAAGTAACATCCGGTAGCTCCAAGGGGTTATCGATTTCGATCATTTCCCCGGAAGTCATAAAAACACGATAAATTACGCTTGGGTAAGTGGAGATTAAATCAAGATCATACTCACGCCTAAGTCTTTCCTGAATAATTTCCATATGCAATAGTCCAAGAAAACCACAGCGAAACCCAAAACCCAAGGCAACCGAAGTTTCAGATTGGAAAGTAAAGGCGGCGTCATTCAAACGGAGTTTTCCCACACTCTTCTTCAATTTCTCATAATCTGAGGTGTCCAATGGATATAATCCGCTAAATACCATAGGGCGTACTTCCTTATATCCTGGAAGCATTTCGGTGGCTGGCTCGTCACTGAGGGTTAAGGTGTCCCCAATTTTTATTTCCGCCACATCCCTAATTCCTGTAACCACATAGCCGACCTCCCCTTCCTGCAATGATTCCATGGGAACAGGAGCGGGACAAAACTTGCCGATCTCTTTGATCTGTGTCTTTCTCTGGTCGCTCATTAAGGTTAAGCTTTTGTTCAAAGGTAAAGTACCGGAAAAAACCCGAACATAGCAGATTACCCCCTTGAACGAGTCAAATTGGTTATCAAATAC
>NZEN01000073.1 GCA_002689665.1 Opitutia bacterium
ATGTAAGAAAAGACCCATCTAAAATGGACGATCTTCTTGCGGTGAGTGGCCAAAGTAAAACTCCCACTCTACAAAATGGAGATTTTGTGGTAGCCGACTTTGATATCGGAGAATTTGAAGATGCGATGTCTAAAAACCCCGAAGAGGCAAAAAAACTAGGTTTGTAAGAAACTGCTTAACTTAGAATTGGCAGTCCTGCCGGACTACTTGAGTGAGTTAATTCTTCTATTGAGATCTTGGAGCTTTGCCTCAAGTTCCCTAATAGAACCTTGCAAAGGCACTGCATCTCTGTCTTCAGGAGTATCCGCATCAATCATGCGAACTCCTGAAGAAGTGTCATAAACATTCACTGAATCTGTTACACTGTCCGTAATGTTACCGGAAGTAACCAACTTCGTAGCCTCACGGCCATTTCTATCGATCGTGATTGTTTGAGGAGAGTCCTCCAATAGCAAAGTCTCCGTACCATCAGAGTTGTATTTTTTGACCTGTCTGTAGTTATCGTGCTTCGCTTTACGACCCACAACCGAAGTCTTAGCAGTTTTGAAAACTAGGAAATTGTGTTCAACGGTATGGAAATGAGGATCCACAATAAAATGATCTGGCTGTCCACCTAGGGCATCATAAACCGCGGACTGCATGGATTGCTTGACGACCGCACCACCAAGTTCGTGCTCTTGTTTACGAGCTGTAAAAGTAGCCCGCCCNGGATCTCCCCAGCGAATAAAACCTAATAATTCTGCTCGGGTTCCTTCACCACGGACTTGTTCACCAATATCTATGTCAGCGGTGACTTCTGGATAAGGAACGAGCGGCCCCGTTTTGTTGGCAGTTCTCGTGCATGAAGAAAAAACTGTAAAAACCAGAGTCAGAGTAAAAGGAATGAGTATTTTCATATTGTAAAATATTTATGATTAGAAATTTTTCTTGGTGGAGAAATAGAATTCCATTCCTTCTTCGATCACATCATGACCACCAACACCNGCTANNCCAAAACTGAAGTTCCATGGAGCATTGGGCATCAGAATAAATTCACTACCGTACTCAACCCAAAGATCGTCAGTTAAAACATCGCCATTTGAGTAGTTAAAACGAATAAAAGGAAGAAGCGTAAAGTTTTCATGTAAATGGTAATGCAAGGCAAGTGCACCCCGAAAAAGCCAGAAGGACTCNTCATTGGTATCGTTACTTGGNTAGTAGTGTCCAAGTGAAAGCCTGCCTGACCAATTCATTCCGTAAGCAGTGCTAGACTCNACCATNGTTTCGAAGGAGACACTGGCTAAGGATTCATCAAAAATTGGAAAATCACTTTTAGACTCTATGTAAGCAATATTTACGCCCCATGCGACATACTCGTTGATCCTGTAATTTGGAAATAACTCAATGCCAGAAACAAAACCAGTATCATCTAGATTACCGACTTCTAGTCGTGATGCAGACANCGGAATCCTGATGTTCAAGTTCGGATTATCTCCTAATCCGAATCCTAATGTTACTCCATATAAACTATGCTCAATAAGATCTTGGTCAGGAGTAGACGAATTTTCGTCAAAAAANCCAAGATTGAATTCTTGGTTAGCAAAATGGAGATCAAAATAAAAAGTTTTAATGAAGCCATCCGTAACNGGAATNTCNGAAGGTCTCCTTAAATTACGGAGTTCATCCGCTAAGCCTGAAAAGCCCAAGTAATATCCACTTGTTACTCCTTTTCGCCATGAGGCATCAATATCATTAGGTACTGCTCCAGGAAGAGTAGAAGTGGCAACAGCATAGCCTCTGTCTGCTTGCAACAAACTAGGAATTAGAAAAAAAGGAAACAGAAATAGTTTGGAAAGCTTGGATTTTATCATCATAAATGCAGTATATTATGTTTTAAAAATGACAATTTATTGACTGGCTNATTCAGTCAACAATGAAATTAATCATNATAATGAAAGAAATTTAGCAAATTTCTTGGCAAAAGGAAGCGAGGCGATTCAAGCCTTTTTCAATAATCTCATCGGAAGTGGCGTAGCTTAAACGAATATATCCATCTGCTCCGAAAGCGTGACCGGAAACCACTGCCACTTTTTCTTTCTCGAGCANTTGATCAGAAAATTCTGCTGAACTCATNCCNAAATCTGCNATTTTAGGAAATAAATAAAAGGCACCCTGAGAGCGNAGACAACTTACACCATCAATNGCATTTAAGCCGTCGAGNAGTTTNAATCTTCTGCGGTCGAAATGAACCAACATTTCATTGACNGCNNCCATAGCNGATGACCAATTTTGGANGGCGGCCAATGCTCCATATTGTGAAAAAGTGGTAGCATTTGAAGTGGTCTGGCTTTGCAGGGAAGCAACGGCTTTCGCGANTTCAGGGTTCGCAACCAAGGTTCCCAATCTCCACCCGGTCATGGAAAAGGTTTTGCTGAACCCGGAGACCGTAATCACCCGCTCAGCGGCCTCAGCAGAGAAACTGGCAGGTCGATAGTGAGTGGACCCATCGTATAAAAGGTACTCATAAATCTCATCAGACATGACCAGTAAATCCTTTTTACAGGCCAACTCGATAATCTCTTCCATTTCGGATTTTTCATAAAGACAACCCGTTGGGTTGGAAGGGCTATTCAAAATAATTAATTTGGNNGCCGGGGTCACGGCTTCTTCGATCTGAGCAGCAGTAACTTTAAAGCCTTGCTCATCTCCAGCTAAAATAATTTTGGGCTGGGCTCCTGCGAGTTTGACCATCTCAGGATAACTGACCCAATAAGGAGCAGGAATGATTACTTCATCTCCTGGTCCGCATGTGGCCAGGATAGCCAAATAACAGGAATATTTGCCACCCGGGCTAACCACGACCTGAGCAGGGTTCGGCTCAGCCAGCACACCGTGTTCGTGATACTGATCAGCAAGNGCTTGACGAAGGTCAGGTATTCCAGGCGCTGGGGCATATTTTGTCTTCCCTTCAGCCAGTGCTTTCGCACATGCATCTTTGATGAAAGCGGGTGTGTCAAAATCTGGTTCGCCTGCACCGAAACCACAGACATCTTCACCGACTGCTTTTAGAGCTTTTGCTTTCGCATCCACTGCGAGAGTTGGAGATGGGGATACATTTTTAGCCCAAGGAGATAGATAATTACTTTTNATTGAAATTAAANGACGCTAGAAGAAACCAAATTCCTAGCAAGACGAAAGATTTAATTAGTCGGTGGAGAGATACAGTTTTGGATCGATCCGGATCGGTTGAACAAGATTTTCAGGAAGAAAAAGGNTTTGATCTAAATCTAATCCGAGTGCTGCCGATGTAACTGTCATTCGAGTNACTGAGCGGGATTTACGGTCATGANAATCAATTTCCTTCACAATCCATCGATTGCCTACTTTTTTAAATTTACGGAGGATTAAAGTTCTTTCGGCAATCTGACTTTTTCCTAAAATCTCGACTCGTAAGGGCGCATCATAAGCATCATCCAATGCCAAAGTTATATTTTGCCAATGAGGTTTGACCTTGGTTATCCAAGGCGGGCAGGTAAAAGAAAAGACATGGGCAGGCCTGCCGGCTACTTTCCCGGAGTTTTTATACTCTCCATTCCAAAATACAAAGGGCATAAGCAAATCAAAAGCGGTTTGATTCATGCCCTGAACCAATGGTGCTAAGGATTNTTCTGNAGAAATTAAAATTGGTTGGAGTTCATTTGAGGTAACATTCCAAAACTTGGGGTCTTCGCCATTTTTTAAAAGAAAGTTAGAGAAATTATTCTTTTGTGAATCACGCACCACGGACAAACGGGACACTCCACAGCCGAGGAATGGTCCATAAAGGATACCGGTCTTTACCGTTTCACTCCCTCGTCGGGGCATGTGACGAAGTTGAAATTGCAAGCTGTAGCCTTCGTGGAAACGACTACCATTCGACTCACTTAGAAGAAAACTACGATAATCTGAAAGGCGTTCCTGAGCCGATTCATCAGTTAGAATCTTAGCAAAACCACGGGCCGGGAAACGAACAGAAGCTTCGAGTATAAAAGCTGTCGAAACAAATACGAAAAAGGATAAGACGGAATTGCCCACATCAAAGGGCCGAAATAATTATTCCGACTTGTTACCCTCAGCAGGTGCTTTTTCTCCAGGAACTACTGGAATAGGTGCAGGTGCTACGGGCACAGAGTCAGCAGGTGGCGGAGGTGGAACTTCAAGCTCTGTTGGACTTGGGGGAGCAGAAGCTGGGTCTGGCGTCATCTCAACTCCAGTTCTTTGTAAGGTTTCGACCTCCCCAGCCTGGCCTTGGTATGTGACATAAAGGAGAACTGCTAGAATGAAGAATCCAAGTATGCCCCAGACAGTAAGCTTGGTAAGTTGGGCAGCAGATCCAGCTCCCAAAACTTGGTCAGCAGCACCGCCCCCGAGAGCAGAACCCATGCCTCCGGATGTCCTTTGAATAAGAATTAGAAGCACAATGACGAGACAAAGTAAGATGAGTAGGGTAGTCAAAAAAATAGTCATAACTATTTCCTTTATGTATGAATGATCTCAGCAACGCAATTCGATTTAACGAACGCCAAGCGTATCTAAAAGAGTTTTCAAATCAATTTCGTCATGAAAAGAAAATGTGATTTTCCCATTCCCGCTAGGGTCTGCCTGAATTTTTACTTTCCGGTTGAGAACTGAAGTTGCTTTTTGTGCCAAGGGGGCAAATTCTGCGTTTCGGGCACTACTTTTGGAGAGTCCCTTGTTCCCCTCAATCGATAATTTCTGAATTTCTTCTTCACACCTGCGAACCGACCATCCATTTTTGACAATTTCCTCTGCCAATGAAATCCGAATCTTGGGGTCGTTGATCCCTAAGAGAACTTTAGCATGCCCGGGACTTATTTTTCCATCTGCCAAGAAATTCCGAAGTTCTTCCTCCAATTGAAGAAAACGCATGGTATTGGTTATATATGATCGACTCTTCCCTACCCTTTCCGCCACTTTAGCCTGAGTTAATCCAAACTCACTTACCAAGGCATGATAGCCCATTGATTCTTCAAGTGGATTTAGGCCCTCTCTTTGTAGGTTTTCGATCAAGGAAAGACTGGCCGAAGAAATCTCGGTAGTGGTCATCACTCTTGCAAGAATTTTATCACGCTTGAGAAATTGATGAGCACGCCACCTCCTCTCACCCGCAATCAACTGGTAATCATCGAGGATTTTTCGGACAACCACTGGTTGGAGCAACCCTTCTGATTCAATACTGGCAGCCAATTCTTTAATTGATTCCGGATCAATTGTTTTCCTTGGCTGGTAAGGATTAGGAACAATCTGATGGGTACCAATCTCCAATAACTCAGTATCTTTGTCGGATCTACGATCTGAAGAAACCGAACTGGATTTAATCAAGTCCGGTTTAGCAGACTCAGCTGGCAAGGGTGTCGATGCGACTAAAGCTGACGGCTCGTTAGCCGAGGAAGTCCCTCCTGAAATGAGGCTACCTAATCCACGTCCCAATCTTGATGCTGGTTTAGACATACTTATTTCTGAGGGACAAAAAGTTCTTTTCCAACAAATACTTTGGTGGGATCTTCAATCTGATTAGCATCAATAATCCACTTTACCTTTGATTCATATTTTTTGGCGATNCTGCTAACTGTTTCTCCTTTTTCCACCTTATGAACAAAGCCTTTCTGAGGATAATCCGAGGAAAAGGTCTTCGTTGAAGGAGGTGCGGCCGTCCCCTTTGACACTTTTGCGAACCCATCATTCATCTGCTTGATAAGCTCCTGCATCTGTTTGTTGACGCTGGTTTGTATCATTGCTTGCGAACCCGTGTTTGCCTGCACTCTTTTTTCAAGAGATGATAGTCTGCTATTAATTTGAATCAATTGGGCTGACGAAATGCCCTGGTTAGAATTAGCCTTTTTTGAAAAGCTATCCACCACCACTCTTAACTGAGCATTCTCTCTTCTTAAAAGTTCAACTTCACTACGCAAACCTGCTAGTTCACGAGAAATCAGCTCCAAGTCTTGCTTGAGATTTGCTACCTGAACATTGCCCCATGAAAAAAACGGGGAAAGAAGTAAAATCCCAAAAGATAATCTATAAAATATATTTTTCATAATCCACCACGATTACGAAAGTAAATGTAGTTTGTATGGGATTCAAGAAATCTTTCGCAGATTAATGAAACTTTTCCGATACCAGCGTTGAACTTGAGGCAAAAGCTATCTGACAAGGTTGCTTAATAGGAAAACCTCTTAGGAAATCTGACACTGCAAGCATTTTTCCGCCGGGCTTTTGTAATTGAAGAATCTGCAGAGCTCTTTCTCCTGTCCCAAGTAAAAGTTTAGAATCCTCAACTACAAGTTGACCTGGTTTAAAATGTTTTTCGGTCGAGACTCTGCATTCCCCAACCCGCAAAGGAATACCTTCGTAATGAAATACACTTCCGGGCCATGCCTGAAAAGCACGGCTCCTGCACTCCAATTGCTCTGCAGTTAGAGAAAAATCAAAGTATGAATCCTCTTTATCCAATTTACGGCAGTAAGTTACTCCATTTGGATCCTGTTCCCTCTCCTTAGCCTCTCCGCAGAGTAGCTCAGTGAGATTTCGATCAATCAAAGGAACGCAGGCTTTTGCTAATTTTTCCCTTAAAGAAGCACCTGTATCTTCCTTAGTAATGGGGATTGATTCCTGATCAATGATCGGACCTGCATCCATTTTCTTAACCATCCTCATAAGGCTCACTCCTGTAACCTTCTCGCCACAGGCCAAAGATGTTTCAATTGGAGAGGCCCCCCGATATGAAGGTAACAAGGAGGCATGCAAGTTATAACAACCATATTTTGCAGAGTCCAAAAATTCCTGGCTTAGAATATGCCCGTAAGCCATAACCAAAACAAGGTCGGTTTCTCTTTCTTTTATCCACTCATTTTCTTGCTCACTTGGTTTTACCGGACTTTTCACTTCCAAACCTGATTCCAATGCCCATTCCTTAACAGGGTTTGGTTGTAACTTCCTGCCTCGACCACTTCTACGGTCAGGTTGGGAAAGAACTCCAACCAGAGAGACTCCGTTCAAGCCGCTTAGATAATCAAGCATCGGTAAAGCAATTGCATCCGATCCACAAAAGATGATTTTTTTTAAGTTAGTGTGCTTCAATTTTGCATATCATGAATGGCTCAGAGTTTTCACTCAATTTAATTCAGGCACAAAAAAAGCCGCTCAAGCGGCTAGTAACAAAAATTGCAAGAATCTCTAGCTTTTCTTCTCTTCCTTGTATCGGGCTTCCTTGCCGGCAAGGGAAAACTTAAGCGGACAACCAGCCAGACCAAACTTTTGATGAATTCCTTTCTCTAAATAGCGACGATAAGGATCTCCCAACTTATGTTCACGATTACAAAAGAGTTTAATCCGAAAGGGTCGATTCTCCACCTGTACGGCATAAAATACTTTAAATCTCTTTCCNTTGATTTTAGCCGGTGGACGATGCTCCCACATTTCGCCAATTAATTTATTAAGCGCTGAAGTTGAAATCGATTTGTCCAATCTNGTATTTAAATCACGACCCATTTGCAGAAAATCTTTGATTGCATGTCCAGTCTGAGCAGAAACAAAACAAACTGGAGAATCAGGTAAAAAGAAAAGTTCTTTGCGAATAGACTTCAGATAGCTTTTACGGAAATCTTTTTCATCCTCATATCCTGGAAGAGGGTCTTTTCTAAAGCTTTCTAATGCTAGATCCCACTTATTAACGAGAATCGCGAGNGCCCTTCCCTCTTCTAGCACATGACCAGCTAATATCTTATCCTGCTTNGTAACCCCTTCCCTTGCATCCAACACAAGGAAAACGATNTCCACTTCCTCAATGGCATGTTTGGTACGTACCGCGGAAAAATAATCTAAGGAACTGTCTACCCGTTTCCTTCTTTTAAGACCAGCCGTGTCAAAAAGCCTAAACTTCCAGGGTTCTTGGTCTTCTCCTACTTCATAATCCAGATCCAACTCAACGGTTTCACGCGTGGTACCGGGAACATCACTGACAATCAATCGCTCCATATTAAGCAATCGGTTACATAAAGAAGATTTCCCCACATTGGGACGCCCGATAAACGCAATCCTTGTACGTAAATCGCTGTCGCCTTCCCTCAATGGTGGAAGGTCCGGAAGTAATTTCAGTAATAACCGGGAAAGTACATCAATCCCATGATCGTGCTCTGCTGAAACTAAAACAAAATGCTCAAAGCCAAGTTTTCCAAATTCTGAAGAGGAGTAATTATTCTCGGGTTCGTCTATTTTATTAACGACGAGTACCGGCGATTTCCCCATTTTGCGAAATTTGGCAGCCAGAGTTTCATCCAAAGGAAGTAGTCCTTCTCGACCATCCACTACAAATAAAAGAATATTTGCTGCCTGGATGGCAAATTCTGCCTGATCCTCGGTAGCATCCTGAATTTCTTTGGGAGTCATTTCGGGCAACATTCCGATCCCACCCGTATCCATGAGGGCAAAACCATCAGGCGAGTCAGCAACCACCACATCACGAGTTACTCCGGGGCGATCATGAACAATTGAAATACGTTTACCCGCCAAACGATTAAACAAACGACTTTTTCCCACATTGGGTCTACCCACAATCGCTACACTTACCTGTCCGCTCATGATATATTAAGTGAAAATATTAAACCGCGGCGGAAGCATTATTCTTTTCCGCATGCATGGATTCGACAAATCTTTCAATGCGGTCAGCCGCTTCTACCAGTTTGTTGTATGACGTGGAAAAGCTGGCCCGCACATGATTTTTACCATGAGGACCAAAAGCAGTTCCAGGAACCACTGCAACTTCCTGCTCTCGCAGTAAGCGGTGACAGAAATCCACTTCGTTAATGTCAAGTGACTGAACACTTGGAAAAGCGTAAAAGGAGCCCCTCGGCAAGTGACAAGTTAATCCCATTTGATTAAATCGGCGAACAATGAAATCGCGGCGCTTTTGGTATTGTTCACGCATCCGCATAACATCATCAAACCCATGTCGAAGGGCTTCGATGGCGGCTTCCTGACTCAAAATTGGAGCACACATCATGCAATATTGATGAATTTTCATCATGGCTTCAATCAGCCAATCGGGACCGCATGCGAACCCTACCCTGAAACCAGTCATCGCAAAACCCTTAGAAAAACCATGAAGCAAGATCGTTCTTTCTTTCATTCCGGGAAGGTCGACGATACTTACATGCTCTCCCTCATAGGTAAGTTCCGCATAAATTTCGTCGCTAATCACGATGAGGTCTTTTTCCACAGCAAATTTTGCGAGCCTTTCCAACTTCTGCTTATCTGCGGTTCCTCCGGTTGGGTTGGTAGGAAAATTAAGCAGAAGAATTTTACAGCCCGGTTGCCATGCTTTTTCAAAAGCCTCGGGGTCCAGCGAAAAAGAATTTCCTGGTTCAGTACCAACAGCAATGGCTTCACCAAAAGCAAGACTTACACTGGGTGCATAGGAAACATAACAAGGCTCATGGTAGAGTACCTTGTCTCCCGGGTTCAGAATTGCTCGCAAGGCAATATCGATCGCCTCCGAAACTCCAACGGTCACTAAAATCTCCGATTGAGGATCGTAATCAGGCCCAAAAAAGGAAGAGACATAGGTGGAAATTTCTTTACGAAGAGAAAGTAGACCTCTGTTGTCGGTGTAAGAAGTCTTTCCCTTCTCCAATGCAAAAATGGAAGCTTCGCGAATTTTCCATGGTGTAATGAAATCAGGTTCGCCGATACCCAAAGAAATAGCCTGAGGCATCTCCGATACAATTGCAAAAAAATCCCTGATCCCTGAACGGGGAAGATTTTGAACATGTTCGGCAATGTATTCCTGTGGGTTCATTTGCCTTTAAGCACTAACAGGGGGTTTTTCGGTTGTGTCTGCCTCTTGTGATAACAGGTGACCGTGCTCTTTGTATGACCTCAGTAGAAAGTGAGTAGCCGTCGAAAGCACTCCTTCAATGGTTGAAAGTCGCTCGGAAACAAAGGAGGCAACCGCATGCAAATTCTTACCTTGGACAATTACCATCAGATCGTAGGCGCCCGACATTAAGTGACAAGCCTCCACCTCATCGAATTTCGAGATCCTATGAGCTAAACGATCGAAACCTCCTTCCCTTTCTGGACTTATTTTAACCTCAATTACTGCCTT
>NZEN01000007.1 GCA_002689665.1 Opitutia bacterium
TCGCAATTCCTGATTCACAAAGGGCATTGTGTGTCTACAAATTCGAAAGGTACATCGAAGGTCTCAGCAACTTCCTGTGCCAGTGCTATGACTCCAAAAGTTTCTGTCGCGTAATGGCCACAGGTGTAGATATTTAACTTCATCTCCTGTGCTAAATTGAAATGGTTTTGTTTGAGTTCACCCGTTATGAATGTATCGACGCCATTCCTTTCGAGTTCATCAATGGCGCTTTGGCCCGAACCAGTTAGAATCGCCACTTTGCTTGGTCGATCTGGCCCGTATTCCATACTAATTATACCGGCAGGAAATAATTCTTCTAAGGATAATTTTAGTTCATCTCTCGTTTCTACACAGTTTGTAAGAAGTCCGATATCATTTCCCTCGTAATTTAAAAATGTACCTGCTGGGGATAATGCTAATTTTGAGGCAAGAATTGCGTTATTTCCAATCTCTTTATGACAATCCAATGGAAGATGTGATCCGTACACAGCAAGATTGTGGTCTAAGCAGTGTCTGATTTTTTCATAATTAACCCCCGTAAGCGGGGCAGGGGGGGTCCAAAAAAGCCCATGGTGAACGATTAGAAAATCGATTCCTTTTTGGGAAGCTAATTTAAAAGGAATCAAGCCCGCATCAACTGCAGCCCCTACCTTGCTGACTCTTCCATCATTCTCTACCTGCAATCCATTAACTGAACCAGGGAAATCTTTAATTTTATCGATAGATAAGCGTTGATTACAAAAGTCTACAAGTTTTGTTAGTGATGGCATGATTACTTATTAAGTCACACTATCCGAGGTAATCTATGAAATAAACTAAATTCAAAAGTGTTTTATATTGCCATCATTAGAAATTTCGCCATTGTAAAACATCTTCTGTAGCAGGGTGGAGCAGTCTGGTAGCTCGTCAGGCTCATAACCTGAAGGTCGCAGGTTCAAATCCTGCCCCTGCTCCCAAATCCAAACTTAACCCTACCTAAAAGAAAATTATTTCTCCCCGCTTGTTCAGCGTGGGCTTTAAAAACAATTATGAACATTACAGTAAAAGATCTCTTGGACGCTGGAGTCCATTTTGGACACCAGTTACGTAGATGGAATCCTAAATCCAAGCCATATGTCTTCGACAATCGTCATGGTATTTCGATTATTGATCTCGAGAAAACCTATGATCTTCTCGAAAATGCATCTAAGGCTGTAGAAGAAATTATATCTCAGGGAAAACAAATTCTTCTTGTTGGAACAAAAAGGCAAGCCGAAGAGCCTATTCGCGAACTCGCTGCCGCAACAAGCATGCCATTTTGCGTGAATCGTTGGATGGGTGGGACTTTAACTAATTTTGAGACAGTCTCTACCAGCCTTGCCAAATATAAAAGCTTCCTTCGAATGGAAGAAGATGGAAGTCTAGATAAAATGCATGGTAAAGAAGTTGCTGCAATCAAACGACAAATGTCCAGAATGCAACGAAACTTCGAAGGATTGCTTAACCTGCAGGGAATTCCTGGAGCTCTTTTTGTAATTGATTCTCACAATGAAGCAATAGCAGTCGCTGAAGCAAATAGACTAAAGATTCCAGTTATTGCTTTAGTCGATAGTAATTCAGATCCAAGTGTTTTGTCACATCCTATTCCAGGCAATGATGATTCCGCCAAATCAATTCGCATAATTGTGGATGTGATTCTTGACGCAATTCAAAATGGTGCGTCCAAGAGAGTTGAAGCCCCAACCAAGAGAAAGGATATTACTCCTATAACTCAGGAACCTGATTTTGTTGACCAAGAGGATGAACCAGAAGTTACCTTACCCGAAGGTTATGATGAGAATGACTTTGATGACCGTAAAGAAGAGGTCAAAGAATCTACTGAACCCGAATCTAAGGCACCCGAGCCAACTAATGATTCCCCTGCTGAAGAAGAAGTGAAGCCTTCCGATAGTGAAGAATCCACATCTGACTCAGATAAAAAATAATTTACCTAGGCAAAATATAGAAATGTCAAATATAACCAAAGAAGCTGTAATGGACTTGCGCGAGAAAACCGGAGCAGGTCTGATCGATTGTAAGCGTGCATTAGCAGAAACTAATGGAGACNTGGAGGAAGCTATTTCCATTCTCCGTAAGAAAGGNGTTGCCTCCGCTGCCAAAAAAGCTGGCCGAGAAGCTGGTGAGGGAATTATTTCCAATGCGGTNGCAGGCGANCGTAAAAAAGGTATCCTCGTGGAAGTGAACTGCGAAACTGATTTCGTGGCTAANAATGAAGATTTNATCAAATTCTCCAAGGAAGTTGCTGAAACTTTACTCNCAGACCCTAGCACTGATCTAGAAACCAAAAGAACCGAGCAGGTNGGNAAAATTGGTGAAAATATNAAAATTTCNAGGTCTGAGACCGTTGNAATTGATTCGAATGGTATAGTGGAGAGTTATGTCCACACAGGTGCTAAGGTTGCTGTAATGATTTCGATAGTTTCAGGTGATCAACAGGAACTAAGTTCAAATGATGCAGTAATTACGCTTGCTAAGGACCTTTGTATGCACATTGCAGCAACCTCCCCTGTTTGCGTTAGCAGGGACGATATTGCAGAAGAACTTGTTTCTAAAGAGAAAGATATTGCTTTGGCTCAAGCAGAGGGTAAGCCTCCGCAAGCTGTTGAGAAAATTGTAGCAGGAAAATTAGAGAAATATTTTGCAGCATCCTGCCTGCTTGAGCAGCCTTTTGTTAAAGACCCAGACACTTCAGTTAAAGATCTTCTTGCAAAAACTTCCTCTGAAGTTGGAAGTGAGCTATCAGTCGGTACTTTCTTGAGGTTTCAAGTCGGAGAAAGCAACTAACTTTTAACTGTTGGCGATCCATGTGGTTGCCGATGTTGCTCCATAAAGGACTAGCAGCAAGATACCATGCTTTCTGGAAAGATTCCTTCCTCGCATCCAAAAAACCATCAGGATGGTAAATAGTAACATGGAAATGTGGTCTAGCCAAGGATAAGGAGTTTCACAAAAAATTGGTCCTAAAATACCTGCTACTCCGCCAACTAACCCTATGTTGAAAAGATTGGATCCTAGGATGTTTCCTAGCAGCATGTGAGTCTCGTCTTTTCGTAGCAAGGCAATGGAGGCTGCTAATTCGGGAAGGCTTGTGCCAATCGCAATCAAAGTAAACCCAATTAACTCGTTGGGGATGCCCACCAATTCAGCAAGATTCTTGGACCCATAAACAAGGGATTCTGACCCAAGCCACAGAAGGAGCCCCCCCACCAAAATCATAAAAATAACCATAAGCAGAGGTTGGTTATCATCATCTGTGTCATTTTCGGTCTGAAGATCATTGTTTCTATTGCGCAAGGAAACGAAGCAAAGGCTTCCCAGATAACCGATAATGAAAATGATCAAAATAACCCCTGCCTCGAAGCCAAGTGCAGAAGATTGACTAAATATAATTGAGGAGCTGAAGCCAATTGTTGCAATTGTAAGTACCACCAACTGTGTTGGTTTCACGGCATGATGAGTGCTTATTGGCTTAATGAACAAGGATATACCTAAAATGAGTCCAATATTGGCAACATTGGAACCTATGATATTTCCTAGTACGAGGCCACCCGCACCCGAATTGATCGCTGAGATCGAAGTGAATAATTCTGGTGCCGAAGTGGCCACAGACACAATAGTCAGCCCAACAATAACAGGAGGTACTCCAAGTTCCCTAGCTAATACAGAGCAATTGTCCGAAAGAAAATCACCACCCTTAGTTAAAAAAAATAAACCAATTATCGTTGATCCTATTAATAGAGCTATAAAGCCTGAAAATGAAATTTCCCTTAAAGCAGAGCCCCAAATGTCAATTAATTCGTACACAAATAAAGTGAAGTTTGCTATTCTTCGCTCATATTAATTGCAAGGACAATCGAAAGTCTTGAATCCATCCTTGACTTAGACCCTTAATCCAACATCTTGCTCTCCTTCAAATACATTTGTAGCCGTTTCCCATGAATCAAGCTAAAAAGCTTAAAGACACCCTAAATTTGCCGCAAACCGAGTTCCCTATGCGAGCAAATGCTGTGGAGAATGAACCACAAAGATTGAAGCATTGGGAAGACAGTAAACTGTACGAAAAGACGCTGGATAAAAACTCAGGTGCTGAATCCTTCGTTCTGCATGATGGGCCCCCTTTCACAAATGGAGATGTGCATGTTGGGACTGCGTTGAATAAGATTCTCAAAGATACGATTTTACGTTTCAAAAATGCTCAGGGCTTTTACACACCCTACATTCCCGGGTGGGATTGTCATGGATTACCCATTGAATTTAAAGTTACCAAAAAGCTGAGGGAAAAAAAACAAGACTATGATAATGTAAGTCTCCGTGAATCTTGTGCTGAATTTTCAAAAAACTTTATTGAAACCCAGCGCTCTCAATTTAAACGCCTAGGCGTGTTGGCTGATTGGGAAAAAGAATACCGTACGATGAATCCTGAATATGAAGCTGAAATACTCAGGACATTCGCTGATTTTGTAGAAAAAGGGCTTATATACAGGAGCAAAAAGCCTATTTANTGGTCGATACCTTGCTCTACTGCATTAGCTGAAGCAGAGATTGAATATAAGGAACATGTAAGCCCCTCCATTTTTGTACCNTTTCAGATGGTTGATGATCAGAATACTTCCATTGTTATTTGGACAACCACACCTTGGACTTTACCGGCTAACCTAGCCGTGGCTGTTCATCCGAGGGAGGCATATGCAAAAATTAAAACCGCAGGTAAGTTCTATTGGGTAGGAGAATCCNTGGTGGATAGTTTTACNAAGGTTTGTAAGTTTGANGAATTTGAAGTGGTTACCACATGTGCTGGCAGTGAGCTTGCCGGTCAAAATTGCCGACATCCCTTTATCGGTCGCTTAAGCCCCATTCTCGAGGCTGAGTATGTTACGATGGATTCTGGTACAGGTTGTGTGCATATTGCACCCGGTCATGGTTTGGATGATTATCTTACAGGCTTGCAGCATGGTTTGGATGTTTATTGTCCACTTGATGATAATGGTTGCTACATTCAGGATGATTCCATGCCAGATGAGTTGGTCGGTGTTTCNGTTTTGGAAAAGTCTACTGGATGCGTAGCCAACAAAAAAGTTTTAGAAATTCTGGGCAGAGAGGATCGTTTGCTTGCCCAAGAAAACCACCATCATCAATATCCCCACTGTTGGAGAAGTAANACACCAGTAGTTTTTCGNGCCATGGATCAATGGTTTGTTTCCTTGGATAAAGATGAACTGAGGAAAAACTGCATAGATAAACTTCAGGATGTTGATTTTACTCCTGATTGGGGTGCAAATAGGATTAAGGGCTTCCTCGAGTCTAGACCCGACTGGTGCATATCAAGACAGCGTTCTTGGGGAGTACCTATTCCNGTCTTTTTCGATGAGGATGGAAANCCTTTGTTGGATGCAGAGCTTATTCGTTTTCTTGCTTCCAAAGTTGAGCTGCATGGTTCTGATTTATGGTTTTCTGCAGATGAAAAATCCTTACTTGAAGGCTTTGAATTGGATGATGAGTGGAAAAAGAAGAAATTATCCAAGGGCAAAGACACTTTAGATGTTTGGATAGATTCTGGATGCAGCCATCGTTCCGTTCTTCGCAAAGAAGAAACCCTGAACTGGCCNGCGGACTTGTATCTGGAGGGTAGTGACCAGCATAGAGGATGGTTTCAGAGCTCGCTTTGGACAAGCATGACTTCATATGGCTCGGCTCCTTACAAAAGAATTTTAACTCACGGATTTGTTGTAGATGGAGATGGGCGAAAAATTTCCAAAAGTGATGGGAAACCGCAGACNGCTGATTCATATGTTACCAAATATGGAGCAGATGTTCTTCGTTTATGGGTTTGCTCAGAAGATTTTAGAAGAGACATTCCACTTTCAGAGGAAATTTTAGATCAGGTTGTTCGTTCGTATCGTACTTTACGAAATACAATTCGNTTCCAACTTGGAAATTTAAGTGATTTTGATGAGGCAGAGCATTGCTTACCCCTGGATGAATTAGATATGATTGATAGGTGGGCTTTATCCAAGACCGCTGACCTTGTTACTGAATTAACTGATGCAATGGACTCTTATGAACTTCATAGAGTAGTTCAGCTGATAAACCGGTTTTGTTCAGGAGTTCTATCATCAACTTATCATGACATTATCAAGGACCGTTTGTATACATTACACCGTGACGATCCAAAAAGGAGATCCACCCAAACTGCGATTTTTAAGATTTTTGAGACCTTTATCTCCCTTATCGGACCAATCCTTCCTTTTACTGCTGATGAAGCCTGGTCATTTCATAAGACGAAGCAAAAGCTAAGTAGTGACTTCCTCGTGCTACAAAAATGGCCAGAATCAGACAGCTCATGGGTGGATGGTGTGGTTGTAGAAGACGCAGAGAAATTATTGAACCTTAAAGAATCNAAAATCAANGAGGTTTTAGAATCTTTGCGCNCATCAAAAGAAATNGGGCAATCNCTGGAGGCTGAGTTNGTAATAACTTGTTCTAAAGATGACGATTTGTTTGCGATCTTGGATCGACGCCAGGATGAACTAGCCGAATTATTTATAGTTTCATCAGTTATTGTGAACTCAAGTGATGCAAACTCCGAATTGTCGATATCTGCTCATCATGCACCCGGTGTTCGTTGTCCAAGAAGTTGGAGATGGGTGCCTGAGTTGGTGGAAGTTGAAAATTGGGGACCCGTTTCCCCCCGATGTGCAAATGTGCTAACAAAGATTAATCATTGAATTTGAAAAAATCATGACAACTAAAAGAAAAACCACTTCTAAAACCCAATCTAAATCTAAAGATTCAGTGGACAAAAAAGCAAAAACACCTGCTGTTCGTAAGAAAAAAACCGAACTCGCCAAGAAATCTTCAGCTAAAAGTCAAACCGCTAAAACAAAAGCCACTAAAAAGGTAGCGAAACCGAAAGTTCAAAAAGAAGTAGAGGTAGACAGTAAAGTAAGAGAAATAATCTCAAAGAGTGCGCAAAAAATAACTGGTGAAGATAAGGAAAATAAAGAAAGTAAAGCCTTCACTTTAGATGATGTCCGAAGTATCCTTTCCTCAAAAAACAAAGATTCTAAGAAAGAAGCCAAGGAAACTACGAAGTCAGAAAAAGTTAAGAAAACTACTCGTAAAAGCACTTCTTCTAAGGTTAAAAAACTCACAACCGCCTCAATTGATGATATTCTTGGATTTGGTACAGGTCTTACTGCCGTGCCCACTAAGCCCATGCGTGATCCACAGAAAGTTCCAAAAGAGTGGCAGGCTTACTACGATGACTTAATGGAATTACGTGCATCCCTTAAAGGAGCACTTGGCGAAAGATCAAGCGAGACGATTGGTGCATCTGCAAGAGAATCTTCTGGAGAGTTGTCTATCAATTCAAGCGACGCGGGAACTGAGACTTTTGATCGTGATGTAGCTTTGTCTATGGTTGCCAACGAGCAAGANGCATTGAACGAAATTGAAGACGCGATTGATCGAATATTTGACGGATCATTTGGTGTATGTCAGGAAACGAAAAAACCGATTAAGAAAAATCGCCTGAAAGCAGTTCCTTTTACACGCTTTTCAGTTGAAGGTCAGGATCTTTTTGAAAAAAGAAAAATTAAAGAGGGTGGAAGTAGTACGGGTGCATTTGCCACAATTGCAGATTCAACTTTGGGAGTGGAAGAATAGCCNGTAACTGAGTTGGATTTCTGTGGTTAGATATAAAAACTTCTGGCTTGTCTGGAGCCTAATTTTCTTTTTGGACTTATTTTCGAAGTCATGGGTTGTAGAGAATGCCCAAAAATTGAGGTACGACCCTATCGTTTTGATTGACGGGATATCAGGGCGGGAAGCTTTCTTTGAAATTACTTATGTTACGAATCCTGGTGCTGCTTGGAGCATGCTGTCAGATTATCCGGAATTTTTAACTGCCTTGGCAGGTATTGCTCTTCTTGCTATCTTTATTTTTAGAAAACACCTAGAATTAAGTGAGATGCCTCAACAGCTAATTTTTGGATCAATTTGTGGAGGAATTGCAGGTAATCTTACTGATAGGATATTTCGGGAACCTGCTGCCGTTGTTGATTTTATTGATATTTATTTGCCCATTGTTTCCTACGATTATCCTGTTTTTAATGTCGCAGACTCGGGGATTTTCTTGGGGGCAACGACCTATTTTATTTGGTCGATTTTAGAAGCTAAGAATGAAAAACTGAAGGATGACTTAAAACTTCTTCGTAAAGGGTAAATTCACAGCTTGTTATTGCTTATTCAACATTGAGTGCTTGTTCCCTGAGCTTTTCTAACTCGTTTCGAGCATCTAGAGCAATCTGAGTGCACTGTATTTTAGTTGATTTTGAACATATCGTATTGAGCTCTCTTCCAATCTCTTGCAAGAGAAATTCTATTTTTCTCCCAATGCTCTCAGCTTGTTCGAATGTTGTATGCAACTGCAGGATATGACTATTGAGACGAGTGATTTCTTCGGATATATCAGACTTTTCAGCAAAAATTGTGACTTCCTTTAATACTCTTTCGTCGTCCAAATCAATTTGCAGTCCTGCGTTACTTAATCGTTGTAAAAATTTTTCTTTCCACTCCTGTGCTATATTTAAGCTTTCAGATTCAATTTTACTTACTAATCTGGAAATCAGTGAGACCCTTTCACTCATATCTTTTCTGAGTGCATTACCTTCCTGATTCTTCATTTCAAGTAATTTTTCTAACGCATCAGAAAGAAGCCCATCGAGAATTTCATCTACTTCGGTGATTGGAATTGCATGAGAATCATTAGAATTCCTTAACTTGAGGAGTTCCAGTATTGTTTCCCCTTTTATTTCGATTGAGGTCCCATATTCTTGCAGCAATTTTTTAAATTCAGAAAAATCGGAACCAAGCTGATCTTTATTGAAAAGAGAAGAGGTTTTACCTGACTCTTGTTCAATTGAGACCGAGATTCTTATTCTTCCTCTGTAAATTTTAGACTTAACCTTTTGAGAAGCATGAATTTCGAAAGCTTGCCATTCTTTTGGGCTAGATAAGAGAACTTCCAGGTTTCTTTTGTTAACTGAAGCCAGTTCCAGTGTTATGATATCGTTTTGAAATTGTATTTGGGCTCGACCGAACCCAGTCATACTCCTCATCCGAAAGTCATTTCAGGCAGACCTTTAACGCCCATAATTCTTGCCGCTTCCATTGCGTCTTTGTCACCTCGACCGCTTAAATTCACGCATATTGTTTGATCAGGAGACAGTTCCTTTGCTCTTATTAATGCATGAGCAAGCCCATGAGATGTCTCAAGTGCGGGTAAAATTCCTTCCTCACAAGAAAGCGTCTTGAACGCTTCCATTGCATCCTCATCACTGCAATGAGCAAAATCAATTCGGCCACGGTCGCGATAGTATGCATGCTCAGGTCCAATTGCTGCATAGTCTAATCCTGCAGAGACCGAGTGTGTTTGATTAATTTGCCCGTCCTGATTTTGTAAAATCCAAGTCCTGCACCCTTGTAGTATACCTAGCTTACCCCCCTCAAATCTTGCTGCATGTTCTCCTTCCGACAAGGACCTTCCTCCTGCCTCCACTCCAATTAATCTTACACTACTGTCGTCTAAGAATTCATGAAAGAAACCAATTGCATTACTTCCCCCTCCAACACAAGCGATCATTTCGTCGGGTAATCTTCCTGTTTTTTCAATAAATTGTTTTTTGGTTTCCTTACCGATAATTTTGTGGAAGTCACGAACCATACCAGGGTAGGGGTGAGAGCCTAGAGCTGAGCCTAGTATGTAATGAGTACTACGCACATTAGTCACCCAGTCTCGCATAGCTTCATTAATGGCCTCCTTGAGGGTCTTACTTCCTGCTTCCACACCATGTACTTCAGCACCGCTTAGTCGCATCTTAAACACATTAAGTGCCTGTCTGCGCATGTCTTCAGCACCCATGTAAATTTTGCACTCAAACCCAAAGCGAGCACAGACCGATGCCGTTGCAATTCCGTGCTGACCTGCACCCGTTTCAGCAATAATGCGTTTCTTTCCCATCCTTTTGGCC
>NZEN01000074.1 GCA_002689665.1 Opitutia bacterium
AGTGAGGATTCTTTACCCAAAACCATAGTTTATAATAACAACCCTGCGGATAATTTCACTCTTGCTACAATGCTGGGGAATTTCCAGCGTGACCTCCCAGGTAAGATGCAGTTTGGATCGGGGTGGTGGCATCTCGACCAACGAGATGGTATGGAGGAACAATTAAAGACATTAGCCAATGTTGGGCTTCTTTCTCATTTTGTGGGTATGCTTACCGATTCGCGCTCGTTTCTGTCTTTCCCTCGTCATGAATATTTCCGACGCATCCTTTGTAACCTACTAGGCACTTGGATGGCTGAAGGTTTTGTGCCAGACGATATTGAACTGATCGGAAATTTAGCGAAACGGATATGCTACTCCAATGCCCGTGATTACCTGGGACTGGAAATCAGTTAATCAATTGCTGCCACATTTCCTCTTTAAGGAAATGAGCTGAAACTTTTTAAATTTCTTTGCGTTTTACGAGGTAAGATTAACCCTTAACCCAAAATATATAATGAAAAAAATATTCTTACTGATATCTTTTCTATCTATAGCGACTGCGATGATCGCTGAACCTGAAAAAAAAGGGAAAAAAACCGGATCCGGTGAAGGACGCCCACCCCGTGAAGAGGTGATGAAGAAATTTGACAAGGATGGTGACGGAAAATTGAACGAAGGAGAAAAGGCGGAACTTCGAAAAAAAATGGCAGAGCGTGGTGCTGGTCGAAAAGTTCCTCCCTTTATATTGGAAAAATTTGATAAGGATGGGGATGGGAAATTAAGCGAAGACGAAAGAGCGGAAGCCCGCAAAGCAATGGAAGCCCGTCGTGCTGAAATGATCGAAAAATTTGACAAGGACGGGGACGGAAAACTCAATGAGGAAGAAAGGAAAGCGGCGATGGCATCCCGTACCAAACCAGGCGGAGGAGAAAAANCCGAAGGGAAAGGAAAAAAAGGNGAGAAGGGAGAAAAGAAAAAAGGGAAGAAAGAAAAGAAATAGCCNAAAAGATTCATTTGTNACAAAAATGCCTCCTTCNGGAGGCATTTTTGTTAAGATTTAAANTTTTTAGCGAATACTCTTCACCCGGAGTAAGTCTTCACATAAGAAGAGATNTATGAGCGATACTCTTTTTTCAGAAATTAAAGAAATAGCAATACGAGCAAGAAAGGCNTCGTTAGGTCTCAGCAGTGCAACCACCGCCGAGAAAAANGATGCCCTTCANNCAATNGCCCGNGGAATTGAATCAAACCGAAAACTTCTCAAGGAAGAAAATGAAAAAGATCTGGCAATGGCCGAAGAGAACGGTTTATCCGAAGCNATGGTCGACCGTTTGCGACTGACACATGAGNGGATTGATTCGATGGTCAAAGGCTTGCGTCAATTGATTGAACTGCCCGATCCAGTTGGCGCCGTCCTCGAAACAAAAGAGCGACCCAATGGACTTGAGATCAATAAGGTGCGGGTACCAATCGGCGTGATCGGGATCATTTACGAATCACGGCCCAATGTAACCATTGACTGTGCAGGGCTTTGCCTAAAATCGGGAAATGCNTCCATTTTACGNGGAGGAAAGGAAGCGATGCACTCGAACNGNGCGATGGCCTCAATCATCACCGAAGCACTTCAAGAATCAACACTCCCGGATGATGCGGTACAATTAATCCCCACGGTTGAACGGGAAGCCCTGAATCATTTACTGACGATGGATGAGTATGTTCATTGCATCATTCCCCGGGGCGGGGAAGGCCTGATCCGATTTGTGGCGGAAAATAGCCGGGTACCTGTGATTAAACATTATAAGGGTGTCTGCAATTTATTTATCGATGCCAGTGCCGATTTAAACATGGCCGAAAAGATTGCGGTATCCTCGAAGTGTGGGAGACCCGGGGTCTGCAATGCGATAGAGAACCTGGTCGTGGAAGCATCCATAGCTGAAGAATTCCTCCCACGGGTGGCCAAGCAACTAACGGAAAAGGGATGTGAATTAATCGTCGATGAGGCAGCTGGAAACATTTTGAAGGACTTCCCTACCCGATCCGCAGGTGAGGAAGATTACGCCGAGGAATTCCTGGATCTNCGGCTTGCCATAAAAGTTGTGGATTCCTTGGAAGCTGGGATTTCTTTTGTAAACACTTACGGGAGCGGACATAGCGAATCAATCATTACAAGTAATAAAAAACGGGCGGAGAGCTTTCTCAATGAAGTGGATGCATCCTCCGTATACTGGAATGCCAGTACTCGCTTCACGGACGGGTTTGAATTTGGACTGGGTGCGGAAATCGGTATTTCCACNGATCGTTTGCATGCCCGNGGNCCCATGGGACTCGAAGAACTATGCACTTATAAATACCAGATTATTGGAAGCGGACAGTTTAAATAAGTTAGGAAGATTTCTATGACCGACCTACTTATTACCGGGGGGACCCTGATCAATGAAAGCACCCGGACCAACCAAGATATTCTCATCCGTAACGGGCGTATTGAATCAATCGGCTCCAACCTGCAGGTTCCATCCTCCTGTAAAATAATCGAAGCGGAGGGGAAATGGGTGCTGCCAGGATTGATTGATGACCAGGTGCATTTCCGTGAACCTGGACTGACCCATAAAGCCTGCATTCATACTGAATCACANGCAGCGGTTGCAGGAGGAGTGACCACCTATTTTGAAATGCCGAATGTTTCTCCTCCTACCCTTGGTATGGAACGAATCGAGGAAAAATGTGCGATCGCCAAGCGTGACTCACTCGCCAACTACGCATTTTTCCTGGGAGCAAGTAATGAAAACCTCGAATCGGTAAAATCAGCAGACCCCATGAAAATTGCGGGCGTCAAAGTTTTTATGGGATCTTCAACCGGTAATATGCTGGTCGATGAAGAAACCGTATTGGAGGGAATTTTTCGCAATGCACCCACTATCATTGCGACTCATTGCGAAGACACCCCCATGATTATGGCCAATGAAGAGCAGGCCAGACAAAAATATGGGGACGATGTTCCTTTTGCTGAACATGGTAATATCCGCTCGCGCGAAGCCTGTTTAAAATCATCCTCTATGGCGGTGGAGCTTGCAGAAAGAGAGAATGCCAAACTCCATGTCCTGCACATCACCACCGAGGAGGAACTAAAACTTTTTGAGCCCGGACATACCAGGATAACCGCGGAAGCTTGCGTTCACCATTTGTGGTTTGAAGACAGCAGTTATGCGACCCTCGGCTCGCAGATCAAATGTAACCCTGCGATCAAAAAAGTGAGTGACCGGGATGCAGTTCGTCAGGCAGTGGTGGATGGAAGAATTTCGATTCTAGCGACCGATCATGCCCCGCACACCTGGGAGGAAAAACAGGGAAGTTATTTCAATGCTCCTTCCGGTCTGCCTTTAATCCAGCATACCCTGCTNCTGATGTNGGAAATGTGCGAGCAGAACTGCTTCACTCCGGAATTGATTGTGGAACGAGCCTGCCATGCTCCCGCCCGCTTGTTTCAAGTGAAAGACCGTGGTTATTTACGTGAAGGCTACTGGGCTGACCTCGTAGTCGTGGACCCGGAAGGGAAGACTCCGGTGAAGGATACAGAGTTATTCAGTAANTGCGGATGGTCACCCTTTCCGCATTTGACTTTCACCAACGCCATTTCCACCACNATTGTTTCNGGCAAGGTAGCATACGACCANGGTAAACTCCAAATGGATTGCCGGGGCCAAAGGGCTGAGTTTGCGAAAGACCGCCGGTAAACGAGTATGAGAATTCATTTGCTCTTTCTGTTTTCCCTTTCTTTGGCTTTTGGCACTTTTGCCAAAAATGAGAATTCAAAACCCAATATTATTCTTTTCCTGATCGATGATCTGGGATGGTCGGATATCGGAGTGAATGGGAGCACCTTTTATGAGACNCCAGTGATCGATCAAATGGCGAAAGATGGAGCACTCTTCACGGATGCTTATGCGACAAGCCCGATCTGCTCCCCTTCCCGTGCCAGTATTCTTACAGGAAAATATCCGAGCCGAATCAATGTAAGTTATATCAGCGGAACCACCGGACCGAAGGGAAAAGGATATAAACTCACGGCTCCCCAACCGGATGGTTTTATTGCTTTCGACGAGACATCGATCGCTGAAGCACTCGGTAGTCATGGCTATAAAACCGTTCACATCGGAAAGTGGCATTTACAAAATCATACAGACAGAGGGACTTCTCATTTCCCGGAAAACCACGGATTTGATCTCAATATTGCCGGATTCAGAATGGGACAGCCTGGTTCATATTATTTCCCTTTTAAAAGTGAAAAACACCCAAGTACCAATGTGCCTGGCTTAGAGGATGGAAAGCAGGGTGATTATTTAACGGATACACTCACGGACAAAGCCATCTCTTTTATTAAGCAAAATAAAGACCAACCCTTCTTTATTAATTTCTGGTATTACACCGTACACACACCGATACAGCCCAAGAAGAATAAACTGGAAAAATACCAGAAGAAGGCTGAGGCTCTCGGGTATACACAAAAACACCAGGATGGAATTCCGGTATGGAACAGCATGACCCGCAAACGACAGGATTCCCCGGGATATGCGTGCATGGTCGAAAGCATGGATGAGAACATTGGAAGAGTTTTACAAACACTCAAATCCGAGGACTTGGAAAAAGATACCTTGGTCATTTTCTTTTCTGACAACGGCGGCCTTTGTACCGGATCCGGCCCGAATATGCCCACATCCGGGCTACCCTTGCGTGCAGGAAAAGCATGGCTCTATGAAGGAGGTATCCGCGTTCCGCTAATTATTAAATTCCCCGGTAAAATAAAAAAGGGAATTACAGTAAAGGAACCGGTTGCGGGAACGGACCTTTACCCTACTATTCTCGACTATCTCAATCTACCACTTATTCCTGATCAACATATGGATGGCGAAAGCGTGAAGCCATTAATTACAAATGGGAAATCCCTCAACCGGGAGGCTGTCTATTTTCACCTTCCGCACTATCATCATATTAATTCCATGGGACCAAGTGGGGCGATCCGTAAAGGTGATTACAAACTAATAGAAGTATTCGAAACCGGAAACTATGAACTTTACAATGTACGTAAAGATATTGGGGAAAACCATAACTTGGCCTCAACAATGCCCAAGGTAGTTAAAGAACTGGCAGATGATTTGAAGACATGGCGAAAGAAATCAAATGCCCGCATGGCGATTCTTAATAAAGACTATGACCCAGCGTCTGATTTTCGGCGTAAAAAGAAATAGCTTACTTCAGGGAAGCCAAGGGTATTTTCCGAATTCAGGCTTTCTCTTTTCAAGAAACGCCTTCTTTCCTTCTGAACCTTCCTCGGATAAATAATAAAGAAGTGTGGCATTGCCAGCAAGTTCCTGAATGCCGGACTGTCCATCCAACTCCGCATTGAATGCAGACTTCAGGCAACGGATCGCCAGTGGGCTTTTCTCCATGATTTCACTAGCCCACTGCAACCCTTCCGCTTCCAGTTGATCCACGGGAACCACTTTATTCACCAGTCCCATGTCCAAGGCTTCCTCCGCGTTGTACTGACGGCAAAGATACCATATCTCGCGAGCCTTTTTCTGCCCCACAATCCGGGCGAGATAACTGGAACCAAGACCGCCGTCAAAACTTCCGACCTTGGGACCAGTCTGACCAAAAATGGCATTTTCGGCGGCAATCGTGAGATCACAAACCACATGGAGAACATGGCCTCCACCGATGGCATATCCGGCAACCAAAGCAATGACCACCTTGGGCATGCTTCGAATCAGCTTCTGTAAATCGAGTACATTGAGGCGAGGAACTCCTCCATCGTCCACATAACCAGCTTCTCCCCGGACGCTCTGATCTCCACCTGAACAGAAGGCATATTTCCCATCAGTGTGTGGACCGGCACCCGTTAGTAAAACGACTCCAATTTTGGGGTCCTCCCGGGCATCCAAAAAAGCTTCATACATCTCACTAACTGTCTTCGGACGAAAGGCGTTTCTCTTTTGAGGACGGTTAATGGTGACCTTAGCCACTCCGTCTCCTTTGTGATAAACAATATCTTCAAAATTCCCAAATGATTCCCAATTCATAATTTATTTTCTTCGTTTTTATCCTTTGAGGGTTCTGGGGATTCCACCTCTATTTTCCTGCCTTGTATTCCCCATTTTTCACGTAAATATTTTCGTTCCTCTTTCCAGTCCGCGAAAGGCTTACCTCTCATGGAAAGTAATTGATCCAAGTCTTCATCGTCGACCGGTTTGGAATTTTCTTCACTCATGGATTGAGTCGTTGAATAGACCATTGAGCCCCTTCTAAACGGTACATAAACCGGTCGTGCAGACGGCTTGGACCTCCCTGCCAGAATTCGATGGTTTGCGGGACCAAGGCGAATCCTCCCCAGTGCGGAGGCTTCGGCGGGTTATCTCCAAATTTTTCCTGCATTTCGAGATAAGACCTTTCGAGCGATTCCCGGGAATCAACCTCCTGACTCTGTGCGGAAGCCCAGGCTCCCAATCGACTTTCAAGAGGACGAGATGCAAAATACTCCTCAGCCTGCGTGGCATCTATTTTCTCGACTCGGCCTGTAGCGATAACCTGACGTTGAAGGGCAAACCAAGGAAAGTGCATACATGCTTGATTATTCCCTGACAGATGAGTGGCTTTGCGACTGTTATAATTTGTGTAAAAAACAAACTGCTCTTTTTCCAAGGCTTTAAGAAGAACTGCCCGGGAGACGGGTTGGCCCTGACCATCCACCGTGGCTAAACTGCAGGCATTAGGATCATAGATCTTCTCCTTCACTGCGTCCTCCAACCATTTGGAAAACTGAATAAAAGGAGAGGCATGTAAATCCGCTCTCCTGAGAGGTGGTTGGTCATAATGCTCACGCATGGCATGGAGATCATCCGTTATCGAACTCATATTCAAATTATAATAATAGCGTCCCTCAAAACCGCAAAGCCAGAATCAAATGGTTTCTCCCCGTAATGCCTTACTTACCGGATTATCCGGATTTGGAATATGTTTTTTCCGTTCCTTCATTTTTTTTCTCACTTTCATATTCCAGCGGATTAACCGACAAGCAATCCAACCGCGAATACTTCTCTTAAACCAATGCAGTTCCCGAACCTCTTCCTTTACGGACGCCAGCTTTTCCTTGTAGTCAAATCCCAGAGGAAGGAAATCGATCGTCCGTCCCTCGTTCCAAGCCATTTCGAGGTTATGACGGAGCAATTGCCTACCCGGGGAATACTTCTTCCATTTTTCATCAAAAGATAAATGGTGAACCGCAACATAGTTATCTCCGAGAAGATCCAACTGCCAGGCAATGGCCTCTTCATTGAACCGTAAAATAGTCAAACGCACTTTTCCTGTTTTTGCCAGTTCGGGTAGTAATTCGAAGAAAAAGGCACGCTTCCCACGAACGGTATAAAGCCCGGCACCTTCCTTTGCTTTTCTAGACTCCACTTCGACCACACAGGTGGCGGGCATCATCGCCCTCACATCCTCAAATGTTTCCCAGCATTCAAACTCCACTTCGCCCTGATCAGCCAGTGCCCGTTGATCATAACGGAAGGATTTTCGGGATTTAGCACCCATTTTCTGACTCCAGAATTCTTCAAACTCCTGCGGTGTATGATCGATCAGAAAAGTCTGCCTCGGCGTACGGGTAATATTGAGCAATTTCTCTCCTCTTACCTTGGTCTCGACAAATTCTTCCCAGAATTTCTTTCTCATTAATGGAACCCACAAAAATGTGTATTTTTTAAGTAAGCCTTGTAAGCCATCGATCAGGTATGGGATCGCATCCCGTTTAGCGATAGGATGGAAATAGTTTGCCTCATCAAAAATATAGGGCCACAGACCCTTTGATTTTAAAATCCCCTTTCTTTCCACAAAGGGCCAGAAGCCAAGTAGCTGCCCTTTTTCATTTTCCACAATAAGCAGGACAGGCGTTTTTAATCCCTCCGCCCTTTTCCACCAAGCCAGGAGCCAGGCACAAGAAAAATAGGGATTCGGCCAGTGACAATTTTCAGCGAGAGTATCTATCCGGTCCCTATTCGAATCGATCCAATCGATAGAATTTTGAATGGAGAGTTCGAAATTCACAAAAGTAAACGAATCACCACCATCCTTTTTCCCACCAATGGGAAATAAAAAATTTAGACCACTAGGTTTCCAAAGTCTTCGTACTCGGCACGAAAACCTCCATCCACTCCCCGGCAAAGAACTGCGACTG